>NZ_JAOQJZ010000011.1:0-103105 GCF_025567495.1 Hominimerdicola aceti
CAAATTTCATGTGTTTAAAATATTCGACAAAAACGCAAGATGAATTGTGGGGCAAACCCAATGTGATAGGCATAACAGCTGCTGCAAACGTTGACGGATTTGTTTATGTCAACGATACGTCCTACACCGACGTCACCGCATTCAAACAGGCAATACAGGGTGTTATCCTGTATTACGAACTAGCGAACCCTATCGTAACCGATATTTCAACCCTGATTGACGACGATTTTCTACGGAACATCGAGGTCGAAGCAGGGGGTAGCATAACGTTCAAAAACAGCAATGACAGCTATCGAATACCAGTGCCAAGCGAGGAAGAGTACGTTGTGAAGCTGAGTGAAGTAGGAGGTACAATATGACAGATTTGCAAAAGAAAATGGCTGACAAACTGGGGCTGACCCCTGACGATTTTCAGCCGAAGAAAGCCACGAAGGTGGATGAGCTAGAAGCGCAGGTGCTATATACCGCACTGATGACCGACACACTGATTGAGGAGGACAATGACAATGTATAGAAAAGTCAAACGCTTGTACGATTTAGGGCTGTACACCGCTGAGCAGGTCAAAGACTTCGCCGACAGAGGGAAGATAACCCCTGAGCAGTATGAGAAAATCACAGGACAAGCGTATGAAAGCGAGGATAACGAGGATGGTGGAAAGACTAAATGAGCGTAAGTATATATAATAAAACTGATAACAAGCTTAGTCCACTAGCGAACCAAACGGAGCTGATGAACAATGACGGTACGGCAGATATTACAAGTCAAATAGAAAATTTGACCGCCTCGGTTAAAAGAAACACAGATGAAATATCTATTCTGAGTGGAAGTTGTGTTCGCATGGGGGAATTAAATCGTAATGCTCATACCGCAGGTGGAACATGGAATTGTAATGATCCAGATAATATAAATGGGCTTCTCGGTCAAATAAATCGTGGCGATATTTCCGAATTGGGTCTTGGTACAGAACTGAAATTAAAAGGAACTATTGAAAATGTTCCTTGTATTATTAATGGTGAAGAAAGTACAAAAACGGTAGAGTATGATACTTATTTTGTATGTGTGGCTGTGGATTTTCTTAGGACTACAAAAGCCTCAAGTGGAAAACGATCATATACATTTATGCCTTTTGGGTCACCAATAGGAACAAATGTTATTGATAACGCTACAGGTTTAGGTGATGTTCACGCATACTCTCAAACATTCATTCAGCAAAAGGTTATGCCTGTTTATACTGCGCATTTTAAAAATATTTTTGGAAATAATCTTGCCGAGTTTTCAGACCCATTACCACTTATGATTAACAAATCAGCCACAAGTTACACTTATGTCAATGGTGGTGGAAGAAGTGTGGAAAACTATGGCTCTAGTGATAGCTATACATCTTATTCGCTTAGATTACCAAGTGAGCCTGAGATTTTCGGACATTATGTTACTTCAGGTTGCTATGATAATTCAGGCATGGAGTCACAGTTACCATACTTTGCAAACAAGCCAATTACTACAGCTTTAACAGGCTTTGGTTATGATACTACTGGTGGAATGTGGCTATCGTCATATTCGGGTATGAATTATTACGGATATTATGATATTGATAAAAGAACAATTCACGCAAGACCAGTCAATGCTGAGTTTGGTATTTACCCACTTCTGACATTGGTTCAGAAATAATTTTAGGGTACTAGAAATTAATCTAGTACCCTATTTTTTACGCTTGACGAAATATAAATAATTAGATATAATAATATTACCTGAAGCGAAAGGCGGTCAATTTTATGGTAAATTATTCTGAGTTCATAGAAATAGTATGTAGTAATTTGAAAATTACTAAACCGATAGTTGAAGAAGTATTGTTTTTGCATACACCTACACAACTAGCAGAGTATGTTCCTGCGGATAATGTACTTAAATATCGTATGGACAAAATACCACTTGATACTATGTTTTCAATCGCACATGAGTTAAGACACATATGGCAAATGAAGAATTGCCCTGAGATTTTCCAGAACTATATTAATTCTACAGATACCGACATTGAACAATACAATCTGCAAAGTGCAGAGATCGACGCAAATGCGTATGCTATGGTTATAATGGAAAGCGGATTTGGCATAACACCGCAGTTTAAAGGGTTAAGCGAAAAGGTTAAAAAGAAAATATCGTTAAGGGCTAACGAGATAGTGGAAGAATAGGTTTCTATGAAATAAAGATTTTATTAAAAAATTACAAGGATTTTATTAGAAAATTATAAGACAGAGTTTTATGAAAGTCTTATAAAAGTCTTATAAAATTTATATGTACAAAACAGCAAAAATGACAAGCCAAATTTGTGCAATGATACAAAACATAGTAAAACGTGTTGACAAACCACTACAAGTCTGATATAGTATAAATGTCAGTTATGGCGATGCCATAGCTTGTGAGTTGAAATATATTTGTATTCTATGTGTAACTAATTAAGTTGCAAGAAAAAGGTGTGTTCTTTATGAATACACCTTTTTTATTTACATTGCAGTAAAATGATTGCCAAATTTATAGCTAGTTAAAATTATAAAAAAAGTTTGTAACGTCTTGACAAATAGATTTTTTTATGCTATATTATATATGTCAGTTGTAGTATTGCTACAGCTAGTGAGTTGAAACATATTTGTATTTGGTACGACCTAATAATTGGTTACAAATGCAGAAGATAAGGGTGTGTCCGTTGTGGCATACCCTTATTTTTTTTATCATTTTATTGCTATGATTTGAGACAAAATAGTAAAAATGAAATGTAGAAAATTTGATTATTATTATCATAAACTTTGTGTAATGTGCTTAAATAAAATCTAATGTGCAAATATTAAATTCGTCTTTGTTTGCCTGTAAAGTGTGTAAAAAGTGTGTAAAAATATATGAAAGATAGGGAAAAAGAGTGAAAAAGAGTGAAAGTTTTAGTGTTGGTATAAATATATTTTAAGACAATTAAGACAATAAAAAAGTTCCGCAAACCTAGTAAAATCAAGGGTTTACGGAACTTTATAGCTTGGTGCCGCTAACCGGACTTGAACCGGTACGGGTTTTACCCCGAGGGATTTTAAGTCCCTTGTGTCTGCCTATTCCACCACAGCGGCATGCAAGATATATTATAACACTTTTTTTGTAAAATGTCAACGCTTTTTTTGAAAATTACAAGTTGTTAAACAGAAATAAATGGTGATTGTGGAATGGCAACGGTGTTTATTTTAAATCTTTTTGCCTTGAAACTGAAAATCTGTAGATAAATAAAGATATCAAAGCGGTGACGACTTCTGTTATCCAGAATGCGTTCCATACGCCTGTTGGTCCCGTGAGCTTGCAGAGGAAAAACGCAAGTGGCAGTATTATCGCAATAAATCTGCACAGAGATATCATAAGCGACGGAATGCCCATGCCAAGTCCCTCCAGCGCACCTGATGAGGTGACGGATACTGCGGAGATAACAAAGCCGATACAAATTAGGCGAAGTGCTGTTTTGCCTATGGCGATAGTGTCAGCGTTTTCCGTGAAAAGCCCTATGAGTTTGGCTGGGAAAAGTGCGCATATGATAGTTCCTGCCGCCAATATCACACCTGTCATGTAAAGAACAATGCGGTAAATTTTCTTCACACGCTCCCTCTCGCCTGCTCCGTAGTTAAAACTGATAACTGGTCGCATACCCTGAATAACACCGTTTGCGGGTAGATAAAGAAAGGTCTGGAGCTTGTAGTAAATTCCAAGAACAAGCACATAGCTTTGTGAATATGCCGCAAGTATGCCGTTGAGGGCGGATATGAGAAGTGACGGCAGTGCAAGATTAAGTGTTGCAGGAATGCCTATGGAGTACATCTTTGCGATTATCATGCCGTCAGGACGCTTGTGTTTTGCGGAAAGCTTAACAGGAAGCTCACAGCGAAGATATGCTATTATGTATATGACAAGGGTCAGCACCTGACCGATACCGGTGGCGAGTGCCGCACCCTTTATACCCATCTCAGGAAAAAATCCAACGCCAAAAATAAGCAGAGGGTCAAGGATTATGTTTGCAATACAGCCGCAGAGCATACTGAACATTGATATCTTCATTCTGCCGACAGATTGGAATATCTTCTCAAATGCAATGGCAAGCATTAATGCAGGAGAGAATGTAAATACAATGTTGCAATACTGCACGCCAAGATCTACAACGTTTTTATTACTTGTGAACATAGATAGAAATGCAGGCATTATGAGTATGCAAACTATCATGAGGACAATGCCGTGCACCGCTGAAAGTGCAAGTCCCTGAGTTGCGGCAATGTCAGCCTTTTCCTTTCTGCCTGCACCAAGATATATGGCAATGACCGCATTGATGCCGATACCAAAGCCGATAGCAGTGGCACTTATAAAATTCTGCACAGGAAACACCAGTGAAAGCGATGTCATTGCGTCCTCGCTTATCTTTGCCACAAAAAAGCTGTCAATGATGTTGTAAAGAGAGTTTACAAGCATTGATATCACCATTGGCAGGGACATTGAAAGCAGAAGAGGGAAGATCGGTCTTGTTTTCATGAAATCACTGTTCATTTATTTTTTACACTCCTTTGTCTGTGGGCAGAAAAAAAGCCGCACAGCCTGTTTGCTGTGTGGCGAAAAGTGACATACTGTCAGGAAAAATCCACGCAAGTTTTACAAAGTATATTTTAACATAGCGGTATGATTTTGTCAATGAATTTTCTTTAATATTGTGTTTCAAAAAAGTATACAAACACGCTAATTGTAGATTGACAAGATTTTTCTGTTATGGTAAAATGTTATTATGATAATTTATGTTAGGGGAGAAAGCGTAATGACTTTTATAGAGTGGCTCAAAGACTGTAATGAAGCAGACCATTTGACTAAAAAGGTTTACATATGTAATGATTATCTCAACGCCGAGAGAATGTTGGAGAACGCAAGCGGTGAAAATATTGTTATAAGGCTTGAAAGATACACAGTCGCAGATCATGCAAAGCATATTATCGAAACCAGTGCCGAGTATATGGACAGCAGGATAATAACACTGTCAAATGCTGAGGGCTGTGAGATAGTAAGACGTATTATTGATGAAAGCGGTATAAACTATTTTAAAAGCGATGACCATAATGCCTGCATGGAGATATTCAAGACAATATCAGAGCTTAGAATGAACTGTATAGGCCCTGATTCATTGTCCTTGGACAGCAGACGTATCAACACGCTGAGTGCGATCTTTCAAGCGTATGAAAATAAGCTTTCAGACAGCAAACTATATGACAGTGCAAAGCTCATAAGCATCGCCAGCGGTCTTATAAAGGCTGGTAAGGCAGACGTGAACAGCGTTCATTTTGCATATGACAAAGAAATAGAAGTTGACAAGCTGACAGCGGAGTATATAGGGCTTTTGCCTGATCCTGCGGTTATAGATAACATGGCTGATATGAGCGATGAGCAGTATCAGAATGGTCTGAGAAAATTAGCACAAAAGGCGGAGCTTTGGAGAAATTATGGCGTAACAAACGAGGTGGAGAGAACTGTTCTACATATCGTGAACAGTGGTTACGAGCTTTGCGATACCGTTGTGCTGTGTCCAGATGATGAGTATATGGACTTGCTCATGAATATGTGCGATCAATACAAAGTCCCCGTGGAATTTCCTGAGGGCATTTCATGCAGACACAGTGACGTTGTTGCATTTTTCAGGGCAATGCTCAAATGGTGCAAAAATGACTATAGATTTGACCTATTCAGAGATGTAATGCTTTCGCCTGTTTTCAAATATGAGGAGAAAGTAGAGGACGGCAAGACCAAAAGCAAGGGCAGGATATTCCTTGAAGCACAGAACTCAGGAAACGGCTGGGGCATTGAATGGTATAGCACAAGGGATAGTCAGGTGTTCAAGGTCTTTTATGATGTCTTTAAAAAAGATAATGTCAGCGCAAAAGAGTTTTACGGTGGCGTGCTGAAATTGGTGAATGAGTATGTGAGAGGTACAAACGCTGAGCAGAGAAGTTCCATATCAAGTGTTAAGGACGCTTTGATAGGCAGATACAGATTTTATGCAGACTATGACAAGAAACTTAGCTTGCAGGAAGCAATGACTGAGATCACCGATATTGCAGAGAACGCAAGGTATTCTTTGCCTGCATCAAAAGGCGCTGTTACCTGCTGTCTTATGGGGCGGTATTCTGCGCTTTTCATGAAAAACATATATGTTCTTGGTCTGACAACAGGAAGATTTCCTGTTATGCAGGACGAGTCACCTGTGCTTAACGATAAGGAGAGAGAACAGCTTTTCGGCAACCGTGACCATTGTTCTGACGCTATCGAGCGCAGAAAGCTCACTGACCTTGTGAGAACTGTTCTCATGGCTGAGAGAGCAAACCTTGTTGTAAGCTGTAGTGTTTATGATACCGTAGAAATAAGAGCGCAAAGCCCGTCGGCAGTGTATACTGTTATTGCGGCTGAAAAGGGCATTGATGTAAACAAAATAGAAGTGTATGATTATCTTTCTGACAGACGCAAGGTGAGCGTGCGTTCTGAGATATCATTAAACAGTGATTTTCTAAACAAGGCAGAAAAAATCGGGCTTCATGATGACGGTGCGAAGCAAAGCAAAAGCCTTACGGAGTATCTTGATAAGCAAAGAGAAAGCCGTATAGATATATTGCGTGAAATGTGCGAAAATAAACATTTTATCATTTCTGCCACAAGCCTTTCGACTATGCTTCAGTGTCCGCTGAGGTTTTTCTATGAGCGTATTGCCCATGTTGAAAAGCCGCAGGAGGTGGATATAGACCGCAGTGCATGGCTCAAAGGCAATGTCAAGGGAATGTATATACATGAGATAATGGAGAATTATGCCAAGACTGTGCTTAAAGGCAAAAGTGCGGCTGAGGTGTCTGAAACTGTTGACAAGGCGGCGCTTGATGAGATATTCGAGAGCGTTTCTAAAAACTATCTCCGTAACTATCCCCCTGTGGATATGACTGTTGCGCAGAGTGAGAGAGAGGAATATTACAACTGTGTCAAAGCTTACCTTGACGAACTGCACGGCGATATACACTCAGGCAAACGTGAGGTCGTTGAGGTCGAGTATCCGTTCAACGGTGATGTGGAGATAGGAGAGTATGAAGTCACCATAATGGGTAGGATAGACCGCCTTGACAGGATAATAGACGGCACAAAGGTGTCATACCAGATAGTTGACTACAAGACGGAGGATATCAAAAAATTCAGGGAAAAGCTCCCAGAAGACCCACAGGATCATATTTATGCACTTGCGCTTGAAAATGGTTGTACGCCTGTGGGAGAAGTGAGCGAAAGTGATATCGTTGCCGCAGATTACGTTTTCATTCTTGAAAAAGGGAATTGCCATGTAGTTAACAATAAGGATAATTCTGGAATCGAAAACATGATAACAATAACATTTAAGAAAATAGTAGAAGAGGGCTTTAAAAAGTGTATTGTGAATAAGAATGATAAAATTACTCCATGCACGTTTTGTCCTGCTTATGAAGAAGTTTGCTCAGGGGGTGCAACAGAATGAGTGAAGAACAGATAAGAAGCTATATAATAGACAAAGACAGTTATGATAAGAATATCCTTGTTGAAGCAGGCGCAGGTGCAGGTAAGACAAGGCTTATAATACAGCGTGTTATAGGTCAGATAGGCGCAGGTATACCTGTTGAAAAGATAGTGCTTATAACTTTCACCAACGCTGCTGCAAACGAGCTTTATGAGAGGATACAGGCAGGGCTTACGGAGAATATCGCAAAATGCAGCGGTGAGGAAAAGAAGCTGTATGAGAACGCTGTTATGAATTTACAGTGCATGAAGATAAGCACTATACACAGCTTTTGTTTGAGTATGCTGTCAGAACAGCCTTTTGAAGCTGACCTGCATTTGGGATTAAAACTTGCCGAGGACGGTGAAACAAAGCAGGCACAGGCTGACTTTTTCGAGAGATATTACCGCACAAATGGTGCGAACATAGAAGATTTCGGCTTTCTGAACAGCAATCAATATAAGCTCAGAGACAGCCGTGTAAAAAACTTTCTTATGGAAACATTTCTTGAGTGTGCTGAATACAGAGATGTTGAGTTTGTTAGGGATAAAAGCTATGACAGTGTGACATTTGACACCATAAATAAGCTTGCCTATAAAGAAATGTGTAACTATAGGGATAGTCTTGTGCGTGCGTTCTATAATGGTGCTTTGAGTGGAAAATACGAAGATGTAGCAGGTTTTATTGTTGGTGATGTGACAAAGTTTTTTCCTGATAATATGAATGTCTACGACCCAAAGTATAATTATGTAAAAGTCTGCGCTAATCTTAAAGCTTGCAAAAAGTTCCTTGAGCCTTTTAATAAGACTAAAATTAAGAAAGATCATCCAAAGAGCAATGAGAACATGGCCATTTTCAGCCCAAGTGGGTTTGATAATGTAAAGAAAGAAAATGCACTATATGCACTCAACAAGACGGCAACGTATATAGAGCAGGCTGTAAAGGCTTATCAGGAGAGTGAAGACGGGGAGAGCGTTTCAAATGACGGGCTTTTGTATCACACTCACGAGCTTCTCAAAAACAGCAGTGAGGCAAGAGCGTTTTTCAAAGACAAGTATTCCTGCATTTATATAGATGAGTTTCAGGATACTGATGTTATGCAGACTGAACTTCTGCTGTATCTTTGCGCAGACGACAGCAAGCTTATAGCAGGTGGTGATATATGGCAATGCCCGCTCCGTGATGGTGCGCTGTTCGCGGTGGGCGACCCTAAACAGTCTATCTACGGCTTCCGTGATGCTGATATCAGGCTTTATAACAAAATGAAAGCCAAATTCCAGAACAATAATGAGAAAAACTGCGGGTTTTTCTCACTTGATTACAACTTCCGCTCTGATGAGCAGCTTATAGCTTGGGTAAATGAAAAGTTCCAGCCTGAAATAAACGGCAAATATGGTATGACATACAGCAATATGATATCAAAGGCTGATAAGCCTGCGGCTGTTTCCGACGATGTTATCAGAGGGGCGTATTTTGTCAAAGATCCAGGTGCTGAAAGTGTGGCTAAGATAATTTCAGACCTTGTGAAGGTTGGAAAGATATTCGACAAGGGCGTGGAAAGACCTATAAAATACAGTGATTTTCTTCTGCTTCTTTGGAACACAACTCAAATGGAGTTTTATTCAATGGTCTTGACAGATCGTGGCATACCATATACAATGTGGGGCAAACGTCCTCAGAAAAACAGTCTGGTGCTGAAAAGATTTATTGCTCTTGCAGAGTTCGTTTTTGAAAGCTACAGTCCTACCGCAAAGGAAAAGGCTTATTCTATCCTTTGGAGATGTAGGCCTGACAGCATCGATTTTGAAGACGCTGAAATTGACGTAGACAATTATGAACAAAACTGTGAAAGCAATGACGCCACGCTTGTTGCAGTAAAGGCGTCTGCCGATACTGTCAATGAGCCTATAGCGAAGCTTTATAAGATACTTGATTTTCCTGAGCTTCTTTTCGATAATACCAGCAACAGGGAATATGAGCTTTCAAATCTTATCTATCTTATTGAAAAATGGGAAAAACAGGATTTTGCAGGAAGCGATGAGCTTATGGACATGATGAAAAACGAGCTTTCTGTGCTGAAAGAAAAAGAGCTTATCCTTGACAGCAGTGAGCAGAACTGCGTAAGGCTCATGAATCTTCACAAGGCAAAGGGTCTTGAGGGAAATATCGTTATTATGGCGGAGGCTAAAAATCATAAATTCAGCGGAGAAAAGTACACCGACCTTGTGGCTAAAAGACAGGTCTATGTACCTTTGAAAACAAGCGATTATTCATATATGGACTATCTGACATTCTATCCTAATGAGAGGAAGCAGGCAGAGGATAAATATTTTGGCGAACAGCTCAGGCTTGAATATGTTGCGGCCACAAGAGCAAAGCAGGCTTTTATATTTGTGTATACTTTTGAACGGAAAAAACCTGTGATCGACAAACTTACAATGAGCAAAATAGGCAGAGAACTGCCGCAGATAAACAATGCCACAGCGCAAAGTGCTGTGCAGGCGGCGCAGATAAACGTCAAGGATATATTCGACGAGGTGAATAACAGCCGAAATGCTTTTGATGAAAGCGTTAAAAAGCTTAGTGAGAAATATGTTAGCAAAATCACTCCTAGCCACCTTGAGGACGGCAAAAAGGTCACTATACCAAGTGGAGTGGAGAAACTGTCTTATGAACGTCCAAAGGGCATAGATATCGGTCATATGGTACATCGTGCCTTTGAGCTTGCGGTGAATATGAGTGGAAAGCTGTTTCCGTATAACGAAACGCCACAGCAGAATGAGCTAATTCAGAAGATTGTCAGCAGAGCGTATCTCGACTTTGAGGACGAGTGCAGTTCGCAGGATTCTGAGAGCTTTTATAAGGACTATATCAACTATCAGCTTCACAGTTTTTTGAAAGATAAGGATATCGAAAAATTACTCAAAACTGCGCAGGCGGTGTATACAGAGCTTCCATTCTACAGTATGGACGGCAATGAATACAGCAACGGAGTTATGGATCTTGTGCTTAAAATGTCAGACAAAAGCTTTATCATAATCGACTATAAGACCAACATACAGGAAGAAGCCGACAGAAAGCTTTTTGAGGAGAGAATTTTAAAGACATATCGTCCACAGCTTGATTTCTACGAAAAGATACTCAGAAAAATGCTTTCGCTCAGTGAGGAAACTGAGGTGGAGTGCCATATTTACTTTATGAATGACGATAAATATATGAAAAACTAGAGCAAAGTCGTTAGAAATATGAATGAGTTAATATTATGAATAATATTATAATTTGTATCGTTCGGTTGACAATGTGATTGAGGTGTGGTATAATAAATCAGTTAATAATGTCGAAAAAAGTAAAAAAAGCAACAATAAGTCTACACTAAGCGTAAGGAGAACGTGAATATGGACGTGTACAAATTATGGACCTGCGATGATAACAGCGAAAGCCAACTGAGTTCTACCTCTTCGGAGATAGAAAAGGAAATTGACGTTCTCAGGAAAACTTTTGATTTTGTCAGGCTTCTGAAAGCGGATGGTCCTCATGGAGTGATCGGCTGCGTTGAAAATCCATGTCAGTGTTTTTCTTTTTGGAAAGTGGACGAGCCTTGTGAAAACTGTATATCCTTAAAAACTTTTATTGATAAAAAGCCGAGAACTAAGCTTGAATTTATGGGAACTGACATTTATCAGGTCTTTTCAAAGTATGTTCAGATTGACGGAAAGCCGTATGTTATGGAGCTTATCAAAAAGCTTGATGAGGACTCTCTGCTGGGTGTTCAGGACAGAGAAAAGATAATGAATAAGCTGTCAAAATATCATAAGGCAATGTATACTGATGCATTGACAGGTGCGAGCAACAGGAGATATTTTGAAGATAAGCTTAAAAAGTCCCATGTGCCTGCGGGTGTTGCGATGATAGATCTTGACGACTTCAAGGTTTATAATGATACATGCGGTCATGACGCAGGAGATATGGTGCTTGTGACAGTGGTTGATGCTATAAGGCGCTGTATTAGAAAATCTGATGTGCTTGTGCGTTATGGTGGCGACGAGTTTTTGCTTGTCATGCCTGGTATTCAGGAGGACGATTTTGCCCATAAGCTCAGGAAGATAAAACGAAATATCCATGCGGCAACTGTGCCAGGGTATTCAAATATACGTCTGTCAGCAAGCGTCGGCGGCGTTTTCTCTGATGGCAATAGCCTTGACGAAGCTGTCAGCAAGGCTGATAAGCTTATGTATCAGGCAAAGACAAAGAAAGATACAGTTGTCACAGATGGTCACGAAAGTGTTGTCGGTGAGCCTCAAAAGCAGGAGATACTTATTGTTGACGATTCAAATATAAACAGAGAGATACTCTCTGAAATGCTTGGCAATGAATATATCATACATGAGGCGGCAAGCGGCGAGGAGTGTATTGACCTGCTTAGTCAGTATGGCACTGGAATTTCACTTGTGCTTTTAGATATAATCATGCCCGAAATGGACGGATTTGAAGTCCTTGACTATATGGCGGAACATCATTGGATAGATGATATCCCTGTTATAATGATATCAAGCGAGGATTCTGCGTCCTCTATAAGAAAAGCATATGAGTTTGGCGTTTCTGATTATATCAGCAGACCCTTTGATTCACGCGTTGTGTATCAGCGTGTGTTCAATACCATTAAGCTTTATGCAAAACAGCGCAGACTTATTTCCCTTGTCAGCGACCAGATGTATGAAAAAGATAAAAACAACCGTATGATGATAAGCATACTCAGCCAGATAGTAGAGTTCAGAAACGGCGAGAGTGGAAGCCATGTGGTGAACATAAAGCGCATAACGGAGCTGCTTTTGGATAGGCTTCCCATGCGCACAAACAAGTATACTGTCAGCGGCACTGAGCAGCTTCTCATACCAATGGCTGCGGCACTCCATGATATCGGCAAGATAGGCATTGACGATAAGATACTCAATAAGCCCGGCAGGCTAACAAAAGAGGAGTTTGAGATAATGAAAACTCACTCCGCTATCGGAGCGAATATGCTTGAAAGTCTTGAGCAGTTCCGTGACGAGCCACTCTTGAAGATAGCCCATGACATATGCAGGTGGCATCATGAGCGTTATGACGGCAGGGGCTATCCTGACGGACTAAAAGGCGACGAGATACCGATATCGGCTCAGATAGTTTCTGTCGCCGATGTTTATGACGCACTTGTCAGCGAGCGAGTTTACAAAAAGGCGTATTCTCATGAAAAGGCTATGGCATTGATACTAAACGGAGAGTGCGGCACATTCAACCCTGTGCTTGTCGAATGTCTTAAAGATATTCAGAACGAGCTTGCAAAGGGTGTAGAATAAGAGATGATATGATTTGTAAGGAGTGTCCTGATGACTACTAGAGAATTTTATGAAAGCATTGGCGCAAGTTATGACAACGTTCTGGTACGTTTCGGCAGTGAGAAAATGATAACAAAGTTTGCAAAAAGATTTGCTGATGATACAACTTTTCAGGATATGTGCAAGGCTTTAGAGGAGAAAAACGCCAAGGAAGCTTTCCGTATGGCTCACACCCTCAAAGGCATTTGCAGCAATCTTGGCTTTGATGAGCTTTACAAGGCGAGCTATGACCTTACAGAGGATCTTAGGGACGGTGAGCTGTCAGGCTATGAGCAGGATTATGAAAAGGTCTGCGAAAAATATAAGATAGTTTATGACAATGTGACAAAAATAGATAACTGAGTTTTGACCGATAGTCTGTCAGACTGTCGGTTTTATGGTGAGGAGGAGCTTCCAACCCATGAGCTTAGAATGATGTCTGCGTTTAATGGGAAGATAGCAAACTTCAATCGCAAAACTATCAAGGGCAGACAGCGTTTCAGAATGAAATATTTAATTCGCCCCAGAAAATAGCAAAACACCCGTATCATGTGCGATACGGGTGCTTTTTTATCAGAAGCCTTGTTCTTTAAGCTCTTTTACTATATCTACATAAAATTCTCTCACGTCAAAGTCCTTGATGTTCTCCCTGAAAAGGTCGATAACATCGCCATGAGAAATGCCACGTTTGCCCTTGTGTTCTATCATCTTGGAGTTTTCACCATATAGTCCCGACTCAACTGTTACTAGCCCATCATTGCCCTTGCCGTATGGCTTGTTGAGCAGATAGCCGATATTTAACGGAAAACCTGCGGAACGTATACTGTTCATTTTGCTCATGACGGAGCGGTAGGAAACCAACTGGCTGTCAGGGGTGCTTGCATTAAGCTCAGAGCAGTTTTTGTAAGTCAGGTCATAAACGCCATCTAAAAAGCTTGGGTCTTTGTCACCCAGAGCAGTGAAAAGCTTGTTGTATTTTCTATCAACAAAGCTCTGTATGCTCTCAGGTATCTTTCCAAGAAGCATATCAACGAATTTACAGCCATAGTGTGGCGTGTTTATGGTGGTAAGAGTTGCCACATATTTGTCCATGCCGAGGTGAGAGATAGCGTATCTCGAGTCAAGCCCGCCTTTTGAGTGTGCGATTATGTTGACCTTTTCTGCGCCAGTTTCTGCAATGACTTCTTTTATCCTTTCAGCTACCTCAGTTGCACTGACGGATACTTTGTTGGCAGACTGTTGCTTGCCGTAATAGACCTCTGCGCCATTTCTAATAAGTTCATTAGGTACCCTGCCCCAATAGTTTATTACCTGCCAATCACGGAAGAATATGCCATGCACCATAAGTATAGGATACTTTGTCTTGCATATCTCGTTCTCTTTTCGTGCAGCGTCAAGGTCAAGCTTTGCCTGCTCGAAGTAGTATTCACTTCTCGCTGCCTTGTAGAATTTTCTGAACACGATGCAGTTCACAAGTGGTATGTACCAGGTGAATAACAGAATAACATACCACAGTATTTTCACCTGACGTGCCGAAGCCGCTATCCGCGCAATGCCACTCAGACACAAAAGCGTTGTTATAGCATAAGCGCAAAGTGAATTTGCAAGAAGCCGCCAACCGTTTAGCTTTGTAAAGCAAAGCACTATCACTATTATAAGCTGTATAACGCTTTGCAAAACACCGCAACCAAGTACAAACGCTCCGGAATCAAGCCGTCGGATTTTTCCATGAGAACCTCTGCGTCCATGTGATTTTAACATGAAAACCAAGGTGTATAGTGTCAAAAGTATGATGATAAGCGTTTTGAGCAGAGAATTTATGTCAATAAGTTTCCACAGCGCAGGTGCGTTTGCAAGCAGAAGCACCGGTATAGAAAGAAAAGTTCCCCTAATTTTTTTCATTTTTTACCCCTTAAAGATTATTTTTCAGCTTTACGTGTCTAATATCGTTTCCCACAAACATAATAGGCATGAAACAGCCTGTGAGCCTCGAAACTATACGCTCATTATATTTTGCATTGTATTCTTCATTGGTGAGATTGGTAGAGATTATCGTTGGCCTGCCAAGGTTGATACGCTCGTTGATTATTTCATAGATCACGGAATCTGTAAAGCTCGTTTGAAATTCTGAGCCGAGGTCGTCAAGGATAACAAGGTCGGCATTCTCTATGATGTCAAGTGTCTGACCTGTAGCTCTGCCGAAATGCTCGTCCTCTATCTGTCTGAGAAGCTTCAGCAGAGAGGCGAAAATGACGCTGTAGCCCTTTTGTATAAGTTCATTTGCAATGCAGGCTGAAAGAAAAGTCTTGCCAAGACCTGTTTTGCCAATGAAAAACAGTGATGGAGAGTTTTCATGAAATTTGTCAGCATATGCACGGCAGTTTGAATACACCGTTCTCATTTTCTCTCTCGGTGACATTCCGTTACCGTCGCTTTCAGGATAAAATTCTATTCTGAACTCAGAGAAATCGTGGAGCTGGATACTGCAATTCTCGTTAAGCTCCTCAGTGGTGTATTTTTTCAGCAAGTCGGTGAAGCACTTGCACTTCACTCCGTCACGATAGCCATAATCACAGCATTTAGGACAGTAATAGTGATAATCAAGGTAGTCTTCAGGATAACCTCCCATTTTAAGCAGCCCTTTAATGGCACGTTTAGTATTGGCATTGTTTTGACGCATTTTTTGTATATATTCTCTTCCATGAGCATTTTTGCCTACTATGCCCTTCATGAGTTCACAGTTATTTGCTTTTAGTGATCTTGTAAGAACCTCTATTTCAGGAAGTCGCTGTGCTATCTCCTGAGCGTGAACCTCATGCTCGTTCATGACAGCTTCACGCCGTCTTTTAAGTTCATTTTCAGCCTTGTCATATGCGCTTATTGAATATTTCATTTTCTACTCCTTATCATAGCTTTCCTGATTTTTCTAGATCGAAATTCATTGCGAATTTTTCAAAATCATCAAGATCATAGGAAGTTTGCTTATTAGTATTCTTATTTTTCTTGGAGGTGTGGTACTTTTCGTCCTCGTGTGTGACCTGTTCAGGGGTACTGATGCTCTTGCCAGCCCAGTTTGACAGTATAGTGTCTATATATTTGTAATTCAGTTTGTTGGTATTGTCAACGCACTTGTTATAGGCTATCTCCAGCATTTCAACAGTGAAGCCCATTGTTCGCCACTTTTCTATAAACTCAAGCTGCTGCTTTGACGGCTTTGCGGTCTGTCCGAAAATTTTCAGTACCTTGAATTCATACTTTTTTATGTTGGAAAGCCTAATTATTTCTTGCTCAATTTGTTGATAAGTACAGATGTCTTGTTCAAACCACCCACGCATTACTGTCACAAGGTAAGACACGTTGTGCTTTTCAAGTGACACACAGTATTCTGCGGCTAAGAGAATAGATGCAGCATCAAATCGGTAATATTCATAAAGAGCAAGAAGTTCCCCTTGCTCAGTTCCATTGATAGTGCGTTGTAAAACGGTTTGTATCTCGTCAAAAAGATGTGCAAGGTTAGGGTCCTTCTGCTGTTTTTCCAGTATCTCGGAATTTTTGTATCTTATGCACAGCTTGTTTGAAACGCTCTGACGTTTCGGGGCAACTGCCTCAACTTTTGAAACAGGCTCGGCCTTTGTTTCAGGCTCTGAAACAGGTGTAGAAACGGCTTTGACCTGTGCAGGATTTGCCGTATCACTGTGTTCTGTGGCGATGACTCCTAGTGATACCCAGTGTGTCACAGCGTCAATGACAGTGTTCTCAGAAAGCCCGGACTTTTCCGCAAGCTTTGCACTGTCGCATTCACGTTCCGTTGAACAGAGTATGCAGAGAAGTACCTTTACAAAGTCGCCATCACTTAATTTTATGTATTTATCGACCACTTTAGACGGCACTGAAAAACTGCTTCCCCAGCGGTCGCAATCAAAAGTATATTTCATTATGTATCCTCACAAATATGATTAAAACTATCCAAAATAATTATATCATATAATATGGACTTTTGCAACAAAATTTGTGCATTTGACTTTTGGTAAATAAAATGCTATAATAGGCTAATACCAAAGAAACGGAGAGATAAAAAATGATAAGAAAATTTGTGCCTGAGGACAGGGAAGATTATATCAGATTTTCCACTGAGTTCTATAATTCTTCTGCGGTGGACAAGCCTGTTCCAAGAGAGCATTTTGAGCAGGGCTTCGATGAAATGATGAGGTCTGATGTGTATGTGCAAGGTTATATGCTCGTTTGTGACGGCAATAATGTTGGCTACTGTGTTACAATGAAAACATATTCAGTTGAAGCAGGCGGTATTACTATATGGATAGACGAGCTTTTTGTGCTGGAGGAATACCGCTCAAAAGGTCTAGGCAGGGAGCTTTTTAAGTATATCGAGGAAAATGGCGACAAAAAGCTCCGCCGTATCCGACTTGAAGTCGAGCTTGAAAACGGCAGAGCCATATCACTTTATAAGAAAATGGGCTTTGAGCCTGCGCCTTACGACGGAATGTGGAAAACTATTTTATAGTCCTTTCGTGAATTTCCCTTGAAATGCTGTCGCAGACCTTATTAAGTGCGGCGTGGTCCATTGCGGCGATATAATACTTTTCTATCTCGTCATGGACTTTCTTGGCTTTCTTGATGCCTGAATACACTTCCTCTGCAAGGTCGGAGGCGGTGACTTTATCTAATCTCAGTCTTGTTTTCAGGGCTGAGATCTTTTTCTTGTCATAAAATCTGCCCATGTTGATAGCTTTTTCAAAGCCGTCAAGCTTGCTTATAGGGGAATTTATCACAAATGCGATGCCAGCCTCCAGGATAAGCAAATGCTCGTAAAGGGTGTTGCCAAATATGATAGCAGGGCAGAGTATAACATCGTAACCTCGCTTTACAGCCTGCTGTGCCATGAGGGTGACGAACTTGTGGGAAGCGGCATAATAATCATCGTTCATGGCGAACACGTCAAGGTAGCTGTCAAGAGTGGCAAGCTGCGTCATACAGCCGTATTCTGTCAAAGCGGTCAGCTGTCTAAGATCAGTTTTGCCGCTGCCAGAGCCTTTTTTGTTTAGAAGACGTTTTGCTGATCGTTCTGTGAAGCTTTTCAGCTTTTCCTCCAGCAGACAGCCTTCACCGCAATTGTAGGTATCGAAGCAAACGTTAGACAGGGCAGTGGTAAACCTTTTGCTTCTTGCCAAAAGCGACTTGTTTTTGTCTGTGACCTCGATTATTTCAGATTTGAAGGTCTTCAGCTTTTCTTCGTCCCAATACTCTCCTAAGTTGATTATTTTCTGACAAACTCCTGGATATGAACATTCCATAACATGTGGCGCAGTGCCGTCGCAGATTATGGCCTTTGATGTATGCAGAACGATTGCATCAAGGGAAGCAGGGTCAGAGGAACAATAAAACCTAGTGACTTCCTCTGTCGGTTCAAACTCAGCGGCTATCTTTTTCATAAGTGAAGATTTTCCCGTGCCTGCACCTCCTTTGAGTATGAATGTGAAATACTCCTTATCAGCCATTATCTTGCCAAATTCCGTGGAAAACCCATTCTGCGTCATTGCGCCCAAAAAATACTTTTCTGACATAAATTACCCTCCATATCTCAAACGCATTAGATCAGTGTGACTGCGTTTGCATTTTCATTTTTATAATATGTCAGAAAAAGCATGATTGTTCAAAAAAATTAGGTGGACAAAAAGCATGATAAAAGTAAAAAAATTCATTGCATGACGTTGTAAATTGACATTGTGATAACTAATTTATCTTTCCTGCCTGCAACAGGATACAAAACGCCGTCCGCTTTATGCAGTGCCTTTTTTACTATTGCAGAACTTTTCATTTATGTTCCGCCTTTCTTATCTATCTTACTTCTGCGGTATCATATAGCTAGTTATGACTAACTCGTAAACTTTTATGATAGCACAACAAGGTGGAAATGTCAATAGAATTGGGGCGATGGAAGGCGGTAAGGACAGAAAAATACCGATACAGAGGGGGCTGTATCGGTGGAATATATGTGTAAAGCTTAGTCTGGAAATTCAAGAGATCTTGTACATATCATTTTTGTAGAACATTATTGAATCGTTTTTTTCAGAGCGCCTTAGAACGGTAAGGACATTATAAACATCTGGAAATGGCGAAACCATACCCATACACGCCATACCAAAATTCAATCCATTAAATACTCTAAATTCGGCAGGACTAATTAAAAATAATATAAAAGGAACCACCCCAAGAACAAAAGGCAGCAGACACATCAATATAAACCTATCTCGTTTTAATGGATATGATGCTAATGCCACAAATGTTGTCTTTCCTTTAATTCTTCCTATTGTTACACCTGCGTCCTTAGGATAAACGATTCCGTGTAACCACTCGTGAATTATCAACAATAAAAAGCCTAAAGCAAATCCCACCAGAATAAATATTGGAGAGATCACGACCACCTTGCACACAATGGTTTTACCAAGCATAGCGGCAAAAAGTAAAACACATAGAATTACAGCTATCGGCAACGCTTTTTTCATCAGTTCATCGACGCTCTTAGGCGTTTCTATCTTTATTGCATTATCGGGTAAGTTTCCTGTTTGATATTTATTTATATCTTTTATTGACCACACAATTTTTATCATATTACATACCTTTGTTTATCTAATCTCGATTTATCGTCTAACTATATCGTATTATTCATTATACCACACCATATGCCCCAAAGTCAAGCAAACTATTCGATCCGATATAGTTTGAAACTATATCTATCCCACAGAAATAAATATTTTACTATCGCCTTTTTTCGTGCTATACTAAATACCAGCAAACCAATAGGAAATAAACTATAGTAAAATGAAAGAGGTAATGAAAATGAACAATAATATCAAAGCACCATGCCGCTACGATTTTGTGGGCAGCTTTCTCAGACCTGACTATCTGAAAAAGGCAAGAGCAGATTTTGAAAACGGCGCTATCACAGCCGAGCAGCTTAAAGAGGTAGAGGATAAGGCTATCCTTGACCTCGTTGCAAAACAGAAAAAGGCTGGCTATCATATCATCACAGACGGCGAGTTTCGCAGAGCAACATGGCATCTTGACTTTATGTGGGGCTTCAACGGCGTTGGTCACAGCAAGACACAGACAGGTCTGCCTTTCCATGGCGAGGCAGCAATGATAGACGATACATACCTCACAGGCAAGGTATCAGTTGGCGACCACCCATTTGTTGAGCATTTTAAATTTGTTAAGGCTCTCGAGGACGAGAATACAGTCGCAAAGCAGACTATCCCTGCACCTGCACAGTTTCTTGAGCAGATGATAATGCCTTTCGCACTGGAGAACACAAAGAAGTATTATAACGATACAGAAGAGCTTGTTCAGGATATCGCAAAGGGCTACAGAAAAGTCATCGCTGACCTTTATGCAGCAGGCTGCCGCAATATTCAGTTTGACGATTGCTCATGGGGCATGATAGTTGACCCTAATGCAAAGGCTATTTTTGGAGTTGACGACGCAGGACTTGAGGATATAAAAAGACTTCTGCTGAGAATAAACAACCTTGCTATCGATGGCAAGCCTGAGGATCTTGTTATCACAACTCACGTTTGCCGTGGCAACTTCCACTCAACATATGCAAGCAGTGGCGCATATGACAGTGTAGCTGAAACACTTTTCGCAGGCGAAAATGTAAGTGCGTATTATCTTGAATTTGATGATGAGCGTTCAGGTGGCTTTGAACCTTTGAAAGCAGTAAGCGGCGACAAGAAGGTAGTCCTCGGACTTATCACATCAAAGAAGCCTGAGCTTGAGGACAAGCAGGCTGTTATCGACCGTATCCACGAGGCTGCAAAATACATCTCACTTGACAGACTTTGCCTTAGCCCACAGTGCGGCTTCGCTTCCTGCGAGATAGGCAACAAGCTCACAGAGGAGGAACAGTGGGCAAAGCTTGCTCTTGTTAAGGAGATCGCAGAGGAAGTTTGGGGATAACCAACAGATTTAACATATATCCCGAGGGATACTCAATATTCTTGATAAAAAATGACTCATGTCAAAACATATCCGACTTATTAACAGATCATACGAGTGCAGAGAAAAGGATAAATAAAAACAGGTAGATAACTCAATTGAGGTATCTACCTGTTTTGTTCATATTTCACTATATAGGTCATTCATATTAGTTCTTTGAAAATGTCTATATGAGTATATATCAAATTGATGTGAGTCATTTTTTTAGCTTAAATATGTTGCCACACGCAACATATTTTTATAGCCTATGTACCCAATCAATAGCCGCCTCTGCCCAATGAGCCGCCACCGGCTGATAGTGACCTTCCCATGTGGCAGTGGTTTCGTCGCACAATGCAAGTCCATGTCCACCGTATTCATAAATGTGGCTCTCGAATGGAATGTGATACTTTGAAAGACTGCACATATACCAAAGTGTGTTCTCAACCCTTACACAGCCATCATCAGCACAGTGCCAGATAAATGTAGGAGGAGTGTTCTCCGATACTCTCTTCTCCATTGAAACAAGCTCTCTGAGCTCCGATGATTTTTCCTCGCCAATAATATTGAGTATTGAGCCTTCATGAGTGTATTCAGGGTCGGATGTGATAACAGGATAGCCCAAGATAGAGCCGTTTACCTTGATGTCCTCAGGTTTGCAGCCAAGAGGCCTTGTGAGCAGCTCGCTGTTCCAGAAGTTTGCCATTGTTGCCGCAAGGTGTCCGCCTGCTGAAAAACCGCATACTATTATCTTGTCAGGGTCAATGTCAAATTTCTCCGCATTATCTCTAACATACTTGACAGCCGCTGCACATTCCAAAGCGTCAGTAGGAAATTTTTTCTTGACGCATGAGTATCTTAGCACAAATGCACATATGCCTGCACCCAAAAATCTGAATGCAACAGGTTCAGCTTCACGCTCAGAACACCAATCATATCCTCCGCCTGGGCAGATTATAATTGCCTTGTGCTTCTTTCTGCCTATTTCTTCAGTGAGTGTGTTGTAATAGCAATCAAGCACAGGTGCGCAGCCTTCGCCTGAAACGCCAGCCTTTTCATAATCTACTTTTATTTCTACTGTTTCTTTAAGCATTTTATTTCCTCCGAAAAAATTTATTCTGTAGCCGCCTGCTGGTCTGTCTGAGAGGACGAGTCAGCAGGTGCTGCATTTTCTGTCATATTCACGCAGACGATATAACCGTCAACGTTGTTGCCTGAGATAGTGTTAGGACGCTCATTGTTGCTGTCATCAAGTGGTACAGGCACGTTCGTGGTGCTGCCCTTGTCTGCGGCAACGTAGTAAACTGAATACTCAGTGTCATCAAAAGCCGTGAATGTGAGCGGTTTTTCAAATGTATAGTCCTTGACAAAATCTATGTATTCTTCAAGGCAAAGCTTGTTTGCTGTCATTATCTCAGCGTGTGGTATACCAACATATCTGAAATGATAAGCCATAGGGCTTACACCTGTGATGTCAGCTTTGTCCTCTGGGTATCTGAGGATAAGTCCGTATTTCCAGCAGTTTTCAGATATCCAACTATAATCTCCCTCGCCTGTGAACTCAGGATATGCGCCTGTGCTTGCGTCATAAAGATGCAGGTCAAAGGCAAGTCCAGTGTCATGCTCGTAGCAGGCAGAGCTGCTGTCTTCATCATCTTCCGCAGGCATAGCTGTGTTTATCATAAGTGTTGATATCTTCTTGTCAGAATAAAAATCATTGCCCATTTTGCCAAAGGCTTCAAAGGTCTCTTTTTTAGCCGTCAGTTGAGTGCTGCTGGTGGACATTATTTGACTTCCGTTCTTGTCAAACAAATAGGAATAAACTGTGTCTGTGTTATTCACTGTACCGGTGAATGAGTGGTCGCCATTAACGAGAATAAGATCTCCATTTACCATATCGGTTTTGTTTTTTGCGGTAACATACATATAATTGCCCGTAAGCTTTTTTACAGCTTTTTTACTGCTGCTGTCAGCCTTGACCGTAGAGGAGTTTGACGAGTTGTCGGAAATTTTCTTAGGGCTGTCAGCTTTTGAACTGCACGATGTAGATATTCCCAGAATGATCAAAAGCAGTATGGCAAGAGCCGCTGCAATATTCTTGTATTTATAACGTTTTACTTTTGGCACTTAACATCACCTTCCTGTATAACATACACCTAAATTATAACACATTTTTCGTAATAAGTGAACCATATGCCACTGTAGTGTCGGCACTTTTGTTATATCAGACAAATGTTTTGCGGGCGTTTTATGCAACAAGCACAAACATAATAAGGGCTGTACCGCAAAACAGTACAGCCCTTAGCAATAAATATTCTGTTAGTTTCTTACATAGTCAACAACAGACTTTATGAACGCACGTCCCTCAGGTGACTTGGAAAGCTTATCAAAATCGCATGAGCAAACTACCACCTTGCCGCCGTTCTTTTCATACTCGTAGAGGAGTGAAAGATCATGGTTGCGGTCAAAGTTGTCGATAGTTCTCACGATAACATTTTTCTCGCCCTTAAAGTCGTCAAGAATAACCGAGCGTGAGTTCTGAACTATCTCCCACCACTGTGGCGTTGAGTATTTTTCCCCTGCAAAGCCTGCAAGAGCAGGGTGTTCGGTGTCGATAAGAAGTCCCATTGTGCCAACAGGGTCAGGTTTTTTCATCATCTGTGAGATGATACAGAACATATGATAGCACCAGAAGTCCTGACAGTAGAAGCCCTCAATAGAATTTTCAAGCCTTGAAAGGTCAGGGACGATAAGCACTGTCTTGCCCTGTTTCAGCAGACTTTCAGCTTCGTCATTTACCTCGTTAAAAATGTATGCGCCGCTTATATCTGTCTTTTCAACTGTCGGTATCACCCAAAGGTCATAGTGATTGTGTATGTCAGTACCCTCAATTTCAAGTGCAAGCACAGCCTTTGTGTTCTTTGTTACCTGTGGGAGAGTAAACTCTACATCGCAAATGTCAGTGTAGTTGCCTTCTGCAACAAAATTCTTTTCGACCTTGCCAATGACATCACCGTTTTCAAGAGTGAGAGTGCAAATAAGCTTGCCTTCTTTAAGGTCAGGTCTGTAATTGCAAAGCTCTGTGTGCGCCTTGAAACTGCTGTCTGCCTCGAAAACATAGCTGTCAAAACGCGCCATTACAACAGCGTCATTGCAGAACTCTCTCCACTCGCTGTCTGTGATAAGTCCCTTGCTGTCCATGAATGCGTCAAGTACACCCACAAGGGCAGTACCCTGACCGCTGAAATCCTGAATATCGAGTATCTGGAAACCGCCAAGAAGTCTTGAACGGAAAACAGCCTCCATTTCTTCCTTATAGCACTGCACAGCAAGCTTGCCTGAGCATTTGAAATAATCCTCAGCCAGCGGAAGCAGACCCTTTTCATCAAGTCTTTCTCTGAATACCTCAAAGTTTCTGGCTTTAAGGGAGCCTGTGTATTTCTCTATCTCCTTGAAGTTCGGATAAGTTTCATACTGACCTATTTCGTGAGTAACGATAGGCACTTCAGGGATAAAATCTGCGTCAGCTTCGCTTGCCTTGACAGTTTTCATGGTCGTGCCGTACTGTATCTGAACAGTGCCGTCCTCAGAAACTTCTGTGGAGCTTGCCTGCTTCTTAGGTCTTATAATGCTGTCATAATCGTGATTTGCCGCAGGCTTGTCAGTCTGAATATGACCGAGAGGAGCATCACACATTGCGTATGAGCCTCTTATAAGCCTGTCATTTGCAAGTCTTACGCCAACAAAGAAATCGTCATTTTCTATAACGTTAGGGAACCACTGGAAATTGTTTGAGCCTTGTGTATAAAGGTGTCTGCTGTCGAACTTCTTATAACCGCCTATTATATCGTTGAGTATCTTCTTTGAGCCCCAAAGCTCATTTCCCATTGACATCATGCAGTAAGAAGGGTGGTTGCCGAAGTATCTCAGCATATTGAAGCCCTCTTCAACGAGAAAATCCTGCTCCTCCTGATTGTGGTTTTCCTCGCCCTCTTCTGTGATAGTTCCCCAGAAAGGAAGCTGTGGCTCCATATAAATTCCAAGCATATCCGCAGCGATAAACGCAGCCTCAGGGGGACAGCAGGTGTGATAACGGTAGTGGTTCATGCCGTATGACTTTGATATCTTCATTATCCTCAGCCATTCCTCAAGGTCGGTAGGTGCAAAAGCGGTCTTAGGGAATATCATGCCGTCATGTTTTCCTCTGAGAAAGGTTTTTTTGCCGTTTATGGTGAACTTTCCACCCTCAGTTCTGAACTCACGCATACCGATGATATGCTCGCTCATGTCGCCGTCGATATCTATTCTCAGCTTGTAGAGATTAGGCTCATGCTCACTCCAAAGCAGGCAATCGTCGCCCATTTTGTATAAAGCGTCAAGCTTGCCGTCTGTGTATTCAAAGCTCTGCACAGCAGGTGTATGGTTCTTTTCGCTGTTGAAGCTCTCAGCGCTTATGACAGCTTTTCCGCCTTTTCCCCCTGTTATGTCAGCAGTCACTCTTACTGTCTTGCTGTGGATATCGCACCAAAGCATAACATTTTCAGCGTGAGCGTTTTTGTAGCCTATAAGCTCGATGCGTCCTGTGATTCCGTTCCAGTTGGTTTGAGTGTCAGGTGAAGTCAGGTGTCCGCCCTTGGTCTTGTAGCCAACATTTGAAACGCAGATAGTCATTTCATGCACGCCAGTACCGATATACTCGTTCAGGTCATAGATGTGCGGAGTGCAAAGGCTCTCCTGCCTGCCTATCTTTTTGCCGTCTATATAAAGTTCAGTTATTCTTGTTCTTTCAAGATAAAGTTTAAGATTTTCACATTGCAGAGCAGAGAAGTCAACGTTTTTTCTGAACCATGCAAAGCCCTCAAATTTATATGTGTCTGTAAGAAAGCCTGTTTCTCTCTCAGTATTGTATTCGCCTTTTTTAGCGTTGGAAGTAGTGTTTGGAAGGTTTATTGTATCATCAAAAACAAGGTCAGTACCCTTACATTCCTTGTCAAGACACAGCAGCCATTCTCCGCTGAGGTCAAGCTTGTTTACCATTAAGCAACTATCCTTTCAAGTTCAAATTTTCAATATCCATTATAACATATGGTCTTGCCCATTTCAACCGAAATCGTTTGATTTAACCAAAATGCTATAAAATTTTGTTGTTTTTAACAATAAAATATGATACAATAAGATTAAAAGAAATCTGACAACTGGAGGTGCGGGAAAAATGCTTGAAAATACAGATAGAAAGCTGTTGTGGCTGTGGCTCGATGTTGCGTTCGGACCTGCGGACAAGCGTTTGTGGGACGTTATGTCATATTATGACAGCGTTGAAGAAATGTGCGATGATCTATTGTCACTGCGCTGTGGATATGTTACTCAGCAGGAGGCTGAAAAGATATCCTGCTGTACGTTCTTTCAGGCGAAACAGGTGGCTGAATACTGCGAGAAAAAGGGTATATACATCCTCACCCCTGACGATCCTCTTTATCCTGAACGGTTGAAACAGATAGAATGTCCACCTGCTGTGCTTTTCTGCCGTGGCGATGTAAGCTGTCTGTCTATTGAAAAGAGCGTTGCCATTATCGGCACTAGAGAACCAAGCGATTATTCTGTAGCCGTGGCGGAGGAGTTTTCAAGCTTTCTTGCAGAACGTGGGGTTAATATCATAAGCGGATTTGCTATGGGTATCGACACTGCCGCACACCGCAGTGCGATGCGTGCAGGTGGAAGCACTGTAGCTGTTATGGGCTGTGGGCTAGAATATGATTATCCTCGTGGCAGGACGGGCTTCAAGCGTGAGATAGCAACACATGGGGTAGCCATATCGGAATTTTTCCCGCAGGCAAGACCTGTTCCTGAGAATTTTCGTATAAGAAACCGCATTGTTTCGGCACTTTCACATTGCGTTCTTGTGGTTGAAGCAGGAATACGCAGCGGCACCCTGAATACTGTAAATCATGCTTTATCCCAGAATAAAGACGTTTTTGTTATACCGCCTCATGACATTTTCAGCGAGAAATACGCAGGACAGTGTGCGCTTCTCCGTGACGGAGCAATAGAAGTCTATTCACCGAAAGATATCCTCTATCTCCTTAACAAGGCAAAAATATAGAAAAAAGGCTGCGACTTTTTGCCGCAGCCTTTTGTGATATCTGAAATTACTTTGAAAGTGGGCTTTCTCTGTAGATGATGTCCTCTCTCTTTGGTCCGTTTGAAACCATTGTGATAGGGAAGCCGATATGCTTTTCAACGAAGTCGATATACTTCTTGCAGTTTTCAGGAAGATCTTCATACTTCTTGATTCCCCTGATGTCTGACTTCCAGCCGTCGAGAACTTCAAAAACAGGCTTTGCCTTTTCAAGCTTTCCTGTTGTAGGGAAGTCTGTTGTTACCTCACCATCTATCTCATAGCCTACGCATACAGGTATCTTGTCAAGATAGCCCAGAACGTCAACTACTGTGAAAGCAACGTCTGTTGTGCCCTGGATACGGCAGCCATACTTAGTTGCAACGCAGTCGAACCAACCCATTCTTCTAGGTCTGCCTGTTGTTGCACCGAACTCTCCACCGTCGCCGCCTCTCCTTCTCAGCTCGTCAGCCTCGTCACCGAATATCTCAGAAACGAATGCGCCTGCGCCTACTGCGGAAGAATAAGCCTTAACAACAGTTACGATAGTCTTTATCTCATAAGGAGGTATACCTGCACCGATAGCACCGTATGCTGCCAGTGTAGATGAAGATGTTACCATTGGATAGATACCGTGGTCAGGATCCTTCAGTGAGCCAAGCTGACCCTCAAGAAGAACGTTCTTGCCCTCTTTGATAGCGTTCCAAAGGAATGCAGATACGTCGCAAACGTATGGTGCTACCATTTCCTTGTATTCCATAAGAGTATTGAAAAGCTCGTCAGCGTCGATAGGAGGCTTATGATAAAGGTGTTCAAGAAGAATGTTCTTCGTTTCAAGAACTCTCTTGATCTTTGTCTTGAGGGCTTCCTCATCAAACAGCTCCTGTACCTGGAAACCTATCTTTGCATATTTATCAGAATAGAAAGGTGCGATACCCGATTTTGTTGAGCCGAAGCTTGCCTTTCCGAGTCTTTCTTCTTCGTACTGATCGAACAAAACGTGATATGGCATTACCATCTGCGCTCTGTCGGAAATAAGTATCTTAGGCATTGGAACGCCTTCGGAAGTTACCTTTTTAAGCTCATTGAAAAATACAGGGATATTAAGTGCAACACCGTTGCCGATAATATTTGTTGTGTGATCATAGAATACGCCGGAAGGCAAAGTGTGCAAAGCGAACTTTCCGTAGTGATTTACAATAGTATGTCCTGCGTTAGCACCGCCCTGAAATCTTACTACTATATCAGACTTTTCAGCAAGCATATCGGTAAGCTTGCCCTTACCCTCGTCGCCCCAGTTTGCGCCGACAATCGCTCTAACCATTTAATTTTATCCTCCTTGCCATAAAACAGCAAAATTAGTAGCAGATATTTATCAATGTCAACACTGCCACTAGGATATTATAGCACAAAACATTCTATATGTAAAGGCACTTTTAAACATTTAACACTTTTATAACATTTAGCGTATTACCATACTGCTATGATAAAGAATAAAAAGTTTTAATATATCTTGCAAAAATCAGATTTGTGTATTATAATATAGTGTAACGGCTCGTGCTGTGAGATAACAAAATAAAATACGAGGGGATAACGATGACAAAAAGAAAACAATGTGCGGCTCTTGCGCTTGCATTGACGCTGACAATTTCTATGTTCGGCTGTGAAAAAGACAAAGAAACAACACAGTCGTCTGCGGTGTCGCAGATAAAGACAAGCGACTCAGCTCAACCAAGCAATGTGAAGGTCAAGGAATACAAATTTCCGGAGTTTCTGAATAAAATAAAAAGCCTTGACGAGCTTTCACGAAAGCTTTATACAAGCTTTGACAGCACTCAGTATGTTGCCGAGGTTGAGGAGCAGCCTTTTGAGGAATATAAATGTGAAAAGCTTCTTGCGGATCTTTTCTTCACTTATCGTGACGGCAGAGCAGTGGGACTTCTTGACAAGTCGGGAAACGTTGTGCTTGAAGCTGATGAGTACACTGAAATAACTGTGGTGAGCAATGGTATTCTACAGCTTTCTTATGATAAGGAGCGCAACGCTCCTATGCAGTATATGAAATATGACAGCGACGGAAATTTAAGTGACTATAAGCATAAGAAATTCTCCGCTGACAGCCTTTATACATATGAGTCGCAGGCTGATGACAGCGGCACGGACGCTGTTTATTCACTTATGATTCCTGACGGTAAAAATGTTGTGTCATCAGACGGCTCGGATAAGTGGGATTCTGTTGAGAAGATATCAGCCGACAGCATAGATACAAATAAGGCGTACAAAGGCTTTTATAAGCTCACAAAGAATGGCGGCATATACTATGCTTGCTTTGATGACTTTTATAATTATGATATCTACGAGGGCGCATATGCAAAGGTTTGTGTGAAAGTAGGCGGAGAATACGGAGAATGCTATCTT
Source organism: Hominimerdicola aceti (assembly GCF_025567495.1). NCBI lineage: Bacteria > Bacillati > Bacillota > Clostridia > Eubacteriales > Oscillospiraceae > Hominimerdicola > Hominimerdicola aceti. The sequence goes on from NZ_JAOQJZ010000011.1 coordinate 29,442, forward strand.
GCCGATCATGATGATTACAACGAGCTTGTGAAAATGATAGACAGCTTCGGCAACGCTTCATACAGGACGGCGCCGTCTAAAGATCCGGGACTTGATTTTATACAGATAACTCTAGGACTTAAAGAGAACACCAAAACAGAGATAACTATTTCTTCTGACGGCTATTGCCTGACGGACACCATAGAAGCTGCTGAGGGTGAGGCTGTGAACAAGTATTTCTCCTATCTTGACAAGGAAGATTTCGCGGATCTTATACTTTGGTGTGAACAGGTGCTTGCTGAGGAGTATCAAAAATAGATTTAAACTTTTTATAAATAATTTGCAGGATAGCGTAAATTTCCTGCAAAATTGTTTTTTTTAGCCCTTGCAAGTTGTTGACATTAGGTAGAACTTGTGCTATTATATTAAAGGTGTGGCGGTTTTCCTGCATATTTTCAATGAACACTGCAAATACTTCTCTTGTGACGAAAGTTACTAATGAAGAACGGGAGGTATCTGAGTGTCTGAACAAGAAGAAAATGTAGAGAGCGAAAAGCTTGCTGAGGATATAAGGCAGATAAAGGAAATGGGTTCTGTCACATTGCCAGATGCAAAGCACGTTATACACTGCCTGAACATTATCGGTCAGGTGGAGGGACATTATATTTTGCCTGCACAAAACAAGACCACCAAGTATGAGCATATCATACCTGCCCTTGTTGCTATCGAGCAGGATAGAAGCATCGAGGGACTTGTGATAATCCTCAACACTGTGGGCGGAGATGTGGAAGCAGGACTTGCCATTGCAGAGCTTATTGCTAGTATGAAAACGCCTACTGTGTCAATGGTTGTGGGCGGAGGTCACTCCATAGGCGTGCCGTTGGCGGTGTGTGCGAAAAAGTCATTTATAGTGCCAAGCGCCACAATGACTATACACCCTGTTAGAATGAACGGGCTTGTGCTGGGAGTACCTCAGACGCTTTCTTATTTTGATAAAATGCAGGAAAGGATAGTTCGCTTTGTGTGCGATAATTCAGCCATAAAGCCTGAGCGTTTCCGTGAGCTTATGATGTCAACGGGCGAGCTTGTAATGGACGTTGGTTCTGTTATCGACGGGGAGCAGGCTGTAAAAGAGGGGCTTATCGACAGGCTCGGAGGGCTTTCCGAGGCGATAGACTGCCTTTATGATATGATAGAAAACAGTTCTGAAAAGGAGAAAGCTGAAAATGTTTCAGACAATAATCGACCTTTATGACGTATTCAGGACTGACGTAGATATCGGAGAAGAGTTTGAGGGTGATGATACTGCTGTGGACACAGACCCGGCACATTATCTCAGCCGTGACGGCTTTTATCTCTGACAAACAACAAAATTTCGGAGGACAGCAATGGGTATCATCAATGCGATTTTTCAGGCTATAATTCAGGGCTTGACGGAGTTTCTTCCAGTTTCAAGTTCAGGACATCTTTCACTGTATCAGCATTTTACAGGAAACAGCGGAGAGGGAGCTTTGTTTTTCTCGGCGATACTTCACCTTGGCACGCTGGTAGCAGTATTTGTGGCTTTCAGGAAGACAATATGGGATATGATAAAAGAGCTTGGCGTTATGATAAAGGATATTTTTACGGGCAAGTTCACTCTTAAAAATATGAATCCTCCACGGCGTATGATAGTTATGATAATAGTTTCCTGCTTCTGCCTTGTACCGTTCCTGCCATTTAAGGGCTGGTTTGAGGGCATTGCAGAGGATTCAAGCATTTTTGCAGAGGGTCTTTGTTTCCTTTATACATCGGCAATACTTTTTATGTCAGACCGCTGTGTAAAGGGTAAAAAGACTCAGGGCAATATAGCTTATAAGGACGCAATAACGGTCGGACTTTTTCAGGGAGTTGCACTGTTGCCTGGCGTTTCAAGATCAGGCTCGACTATCTCAGCAGGACTTTTCTCAGGCATGACCAGAGAAACATCGGTAAAGTATTCTTTCATTCTGGGCATACCTGTTATACTTATGAGCTGTCTGCTTGAAGTCAAGGATGCAGTTTCAACACATGCTGATATAGATTGGGTTAGCTGTGCAGTTGGATTTGTAGTTGCCGCATTTGTGGGACTTTGTGCTATCAAGCTTGTAAACTGGCTCGTTAAAACGGATAAATTCAAGGTGTTTGCTTATTATACCCTTGTGCTTGGCGTCATAGTCCTTGTTATCTCATTTATCGAGATGTGCATGGGTCACCCTATATCCTTTGCAAAGTAATGACATAAGATAATACAGTTTCTGTGAAAAAGCTTGAAATTCTGTTTTCAGGCTTTTTTGTGGGTTATAAAGGCAAATAACATTTTGCCTTTATTTGCTTAAATAAGACAAATACCGAAAGGAATGGTAAAATAAATGGCAGCTCAAAAGAAAGGCTCAAAGCCTGCGCCAAAGCAGACAGCGGCAAAGAAAAAGCCCGCACAAAAGCCTGCGCAAGCTGCAAAAAAGAATACAAAACAGCAAAAGCCTCAGAGCAAGCCGCCACAGTCAAATTCCATGACAGCAGTGAGAGAAAGAGAGAACAGACGCTTCTGGTCTTACATACTTTTCTTTTTTGGCATACTTGAATTGCTTATCACGTTCGTGGAGGGGGACGGCTTGTGGAAATGGCTCCATGAGCTGAACCGAGGACTTTTCGGCGTGACAGTATTTCTGTTTGCACCTATGATCATCTATGTTGCCCTTATGATAGCTTCAGATGTGACACACAACAAGGTCATAGCGAAGGTGGTGGAGGGAAGCGTTCTTATGCTTCTTATAAGCGGCATGGCTCAGATAATCCAAGTGGGCTCTGTGGACGGAAGTTCGTTCTGGCTCAAACTTGTGGGGCTTTTCAATGATGGAAAACAGCTCCGTGGCGGCGGACTTGCAAGCGCATTGCTTGGCTGGCCTTTGCTTTCGCTTTTCAAAAGAGTTGGCGCAGGTATCGTTATCGTGCTTGTGGCGTTCACTTTTATAATGCTGCTTACAAATGTTACGCTTCCGCAGCTTCTCAAAGCGATTTCAAAGCCTTTTGTAAAGAGCTATGAAGCGGTGAACGAGGAGCGTATCGAGCGTGCGGCTCAGCCTCCGAAGCCTCCAAGAGAGAAGAAAGAACCTAAGCGTAACGGCAGAGTGGATATTGCAAAGTTCTATCCTGATGATGGCCCTGACACTGCGGCGGAAGCCTTTGTGCCTGTTGCAGAGGCGGAAGAAGCTACCGACAAGGTGGACGCTTCAAAGATAGATATGCCGGTCCACCCTGTGAAAGCTCCTGTGATAACACATGAAAAGCTTGAAGAAACGGCTAAGACTACCGATAATGAGGAGCTTAAAAAGATAATAGAAAACGCCATAGGCGACAGCAGAGAAGAAAAGAAGTCCAAGGATGAGCCTGTTAAGCCACCAGTAGTGAATGTTGATAAGAACGGTCAGACAACGTTCTTTGAGAAAGATAATAAAATATCTGCTTACGTTTATCCGCCTGTGGATATACTCAAATATGCTAATAATCCTGTGGCTTCCGAGATAGTCCAGCAGGAGATACAAGAGAAATCTGCGAAGCTTGTGGAAACGCTTGAAACATATGGCGCTAAAACAAGGATCGTGGGCATACACAGAGGTCCGTCTGTTACAAGATATGAGCTTCAGCCTGCAGCAGGCGTAAGAGTGTCGAAGATAACGGGTCTTGCAGACGATATCGCACTTAACCTCGCGGCAATGAGCGTTCGTATCGAAGCTCCTGTGCCGGGCAAGGCGTGCATAGGCATAGAAGTGCCGAACGATCATAGAGATACGGTTTCTCTCCGTGAGCTTATCGACAGCGAGGAATACAGAAAGGCAAAGGGCAAGCTTACCTTTGCAGTGGGCAAGGATATCGAGGGTAATATCATTATCGGCGATATCGCCAAAATGCCGCATATGCTCGTTGCAGGTACAACAGGTTCAGGTAAATCTGTTTTTACAAACTCTATCATACTTTCTATACTTTACCATGCGTCCCCTGACGAAGTAAAGCTTATACTTATCGACCCTAAGAAAGTCGAGTTTCCTATTTATAATAAGATACCTCATTTGCTTATCCCTGTTGTTACCGAGCCTTTAAAGGCGGCTGGTGCGCTTGGCTGGGCGGTAAATGAAATGAACAAGCGTTATCTTATGTTCGAGGCGAACAATGTAAAGAACTTGCAGGAGTTTAACGACATGGTTCTTGAAGAACGCAATAAGCCTGCCGAGGAGCAGGACGAAGTCCGTGCAAAGATCGACCTGCTGCCGCAGATAGTTATTGTGGTCGATGAGTTCGCCGATCTTATGATGGCTGCGAGAAGCGAGGTAGAGGACTCAGTTTTAAGACTTGCACAGCTCGCTCGTGCGGCAGGAATACATATGATAATCGCAACACAGTCCCCTAGAGCGGACGTGTTGACAGGACTTATCAAGTCAAATATCCCATCGAGAGTTTCTCTTAGTGTATCCAGCAATGTTGACTCACGAGTTATACTTGATGAAAGCGGTGCAGAGAAGCTTCTTGGAAATGGTGACCTGCTTTATAAGCCTGTTGGCGTTAAAAAGCCTATAAGAATGCAGAGCGGCTATGCAGCGACTTCTGAGATAAGAGAGGTTGTAAACTTCCTCAAGAACGAGCATACCGCAGAATACAGTGATGAAGTTATCGCAGAGGTGGAGGAGAATACTCCACAGCCTAAGGACAGCGGTTCGGCAGGCAGCGATAATGTTTCCGTAAATCCTGATGATGACCTTGTAAATCAGGCAATATCCATAATCGTGCAGACAAATAACGCTTCCACTGCGTTCTTGCAAAGAAAGCTAAAGCTCGGTTTCCCTAGAGCCGCCCGTATCATGGACGAGATAGAGGAAATGGGCATAATAGGACCACAGGAAGGCTCTAAGGCACGAAAGATAAACATAACAAAAGAAGAATGGGCTGAAATGCAGGCAAGAAGATAGCTCAGGCGGAAAGGGATAACATGGCAGGCAGATCTGCGAAAAAGAAAAATTCGACAGCACCGCTTAAAAAGGCGGTAACGCTCATAGCGGTTTTTGTGGTGCTGCTTTTTACAGTGCTTGACCTGACAGGGTTAGTTTCTTTCGACAGCTTGCTTATCAAGGCAGGCGTTGAGGACAAGCCGGCGGAACACGCTCAGACAGAGGTGCATTTTATCGACGTTGGTCAGGGCGACAGCACCCTTGTGATATCACAAGGCGAGGCTATGCTCATTGACAGCGGCGATAAAGATGACAGTAATAAAATAGAAAAATATCTTGAAAAGCAGGGAGTGACAGAGTTAAAATATCTCATTGCCACCCACCCTCACGCTGACCATATTGGTGAAATGAGCGAGATAATAGACCAGTTTCAGGTGGATAAATTCATTATGCCGAAAGTTAAGGCTGATATGACGCCCACCACAACGATATATGAGAAAATGCTCAAAAGCATAAAGGCAAAGGGCTTGAAGATAACACAGGCAAAGCCTATGGAATTTGAGCTTGGAAGCTGTAAGGTGGAGCTTTTCACACCAAAAAAGGATTATGATGATCTTAATAACTATTCCACCCTTGTGAAGATAACAGACGGTGAGAACAGCTTTCTTATCACGGGGGATTGCGAGACCACTGAAGAGAAAGATATACTTTCTCAGGGTTATGATGTTTCCGCAAAGGTGCTTAAAGCAGGTCATCATGGCAGTTCCACTTCTTCGGGGGTCGATTTTCTTAACAAGGTCATGCCGAGATATGCTGTTATATCCTGCGGCAAGGGCAACAAGTATGGTCACCCACACGAGGAAACTGTCACAAGGCTGAAAAAATATGCTTCCCATTTGTATGTCACTGCAGATGTGGGAACGATAGTTTTCAGCTCAGATGGCGAGGGTCTGAGCGTTTCTGCTGAAAAGGGTGAAAAGTGATATGGAAGAGATTCTTATAGTTGACAGGATAGAAAACGGCTATGCCGTGTGCGAAACTGAGCAGGGTGAAAAAAAGGATATACCGCTTTCTGAAACAAAAGACGTTCATGAGGGTTACGTGCTTATTTTAAAGGACGGCGTTTATATCCCAGATAAGGACAAAACAGAAGCAAGAAGAAAAAGGATACTCGCCCTACAGGAGGATCTGTGGGCTTAAATATATGCTGAAAGGTATAGATAGAAATGGAAAAAGATTTATTTACGCTTATCAATGAAAAGCTTTCAGGCTTATCAAAGGGACACAAGCTTATTGCGAATTACATTCTCTCCCATTATGACAAAGCGGCTTTTATGACGGCTCAGAAGCTTGGAAAAACCGTGGGCGTCAGCGAATCAACGGTGGTAAGATTTGCCTCGGAGCTTGGCTATGACGGCTATCCTGCCCTTCAAAAAGGCTTGCAGGAGCTTATGAGAAACAAGCTTACAACTGTTCAGAGAATAGAGGTCACTTCCGACCTTATGAGCAGTGACAACGTGCTTGAAAGGGTACTCAACCTCGACATCGACAAGATAAGGCGTACTTTGGAGGAAACCTCAAAGGAGGACTTTAACAATGCCGTTGACACTATCGTATCCTGCAATACCCTTTACATAATGGGTACGAGAAGTGCAGCTTCTATCGCTTCGTTCCTTGCTTATTATCTTGGACTTATTTTCCCACATGTAAAGCTTGTTCAGAGTACGACTACTTCCGAGCTTTTTGAAAAGATAATGAGAATAGACGAAAAGGACGCCATGATAGGCATATCTTTCCCGAGGTATTCAAAGCAGACTGTCAAGGCTTTGAAGTATGCAAAGAGCAACGGTGCGAACGTTATAGCTATAACAGACTCAAAGGCTTCGCCTATCGCAAAGTATGCAGACAGCCTGCTTCTTGCAAGAAGCGATATGGCTTCGTTCGTTGACTCTCTCGTTGCACCGCTGAGCCTTATAAATGCACTTATCGTTGCGGTATCCATAAGAAATATCGACAGAGTGTCCCAGACCTTTGAACGTCTTGAAAAGGTATGGGCTGAGTATGATGTTTACGCAAAAAGCGAGGAAGATACACAGTGAGAAGATTTGACGCAGTTATAGCAGGCGCAGGTGCGGCAGGAATGTTCTGCGCAGTTCAGCTTGGCTGGCGTGGAAAGAGCGTTGCTGTTATCGAGCATAGCGGCTGTCAGGGCAGAAAACTCATGATAACAGGAAAGGGCAGGTGTAACGTCACAAACAACTGTACCGCTGACACTGTTATGAAAAATATCCCACGCAACAGCAAGTTCATGTATTCAGCACTGAGCAGATTTTCTCCAGAGGACGTTATGAGCTTTTTTGAGTGCCTTGGGGTGGAGCTTAAAACTGAGCGTGGCAACAGAGTTTTCCCTGTGAGCGACAACGCAAAGGATATCGTAAAAGCACTTGTGAAAGCCTGCGAGGACAGTGGTGTGCAGTTTATCGACGATGAGGTAAAAGAGCTTATCATAAAGGACGGCAGAGCAGAGGGTTTTAAATGCGAGCATGGGGATTATTACGCAGACAGCGTTATCGTTGCAACTGGCGGAAAGTCCTATCCACGGACAGGCTCAACAGGCGACGGCTATAGGCTTGCGAAGTCTGTGGGGCATAAGGTCACGGCAATAACTCCGTCACTTTGCCCTGTAGTCACTTATGAGCGTGAGGAATGTGCTTCTGCAATGGGGCTTTCCCTTAGAAACTGCACCTTGACGCTTCGTGAAGAGGACAGAGATAAACCACTTTTCCACGAGCTTGGGGAAATGCTTTTCACACACTTTGGTCTGAGCGGACCTCTTGTACTTTCGGCTTCGGCTCACCTTGGTGATATGAACAAGTCAAGGTATTATATGGATATCGACCTTAAACCTGCACTGAGCCATGAACAGCTTGACAGCAGGATACTTCGTGATTTCGGTGATTTTCCAAACAGGGATTTTCAGAATTCACTGGGCAAACTGCTGCCTTCAAAGATAATACCACTTATAATAAAAAGGTGCGGCATCGACCCTGAGAAAAAGGTCAATCAGATAACCCGTGAGGAGCGTGAAAGGCTTGTTTCCACAGTGAAAAAGCTAACGTTCACGGTGAAGTGTATGCGCCCTGTAGAGGAAGCTATCATCACCCGTGGAGGAGTTGATGTTTCGCAGATAGACCCACGGTCAATGGAGTCAAAGCTGTGTAAAGGACTTTACTTTATCGGTGAGGTGCTTGACGTTGACGCTTATACAGGGGGCTTTAATTTGCAGATAGCGTTTTCCACGGCGTATAGCTGTGCGGATAAAATAGGATAAGGAGATTTTAATATGGGAATAAACGTGGCTCTCGACGGACCTTCCGGAGCAGGAAAGTCCACTATCGCAAAGGCGGTAGCGAAAAAGCTTGAATATGTATATGTAGACACAGGTGCGATGTACCGCTCTATAGCTTATTATGTTATAAGCAAGGGTGCAGACCTTTCAGACCCTGAGCAGATAAAACCCCTTCTTGGTGAGATATCCATAAAGCTTTGCTACACAGAAGCAGGGCAGAGAGTAATGCTCAATGACGAGGACGTTTCAGACAAAATAAGAACGCCTGAGATATCCATGGGTGCGTCAAAGGTGTCTGCTATACCTGAGGTAAGAGAATTTCTGCTTGAACTTCAGAAGAATATCGCAAAAGAAAACAACATCATCATGGATGGCAGAGATATCGGTACTGTGGTTTTGCCAAACGCTGACGTGAAGATATTTCTCACAGCCGCTCCAGAGGCAAGAGCAGAAAGACGTTTCAAGGAGCTTCAGGAAAAGGGCGACAAGTCTACATATGACGAGGTATTGCAGGATATAATCCAGCGTGACTATAACGATACACACAGAGAGATAGCACCGCTGAAAAAGGCTGATGATGCTGTTGAGGTGGACTCTACTGAGTTGACTCTTGAAGAGTCTGTTGAGGCTATCTACAAGGTAATAACCGACAAGACTAAAAAAAAAGAGCGTAAGATAAAAGAGATAATGCCGGTGAGACCTGTGAAAAAAGAACACAGGCTTGGTCATTTCCATATGTTTTGGTACACAGTGCTGAGATATATCGTTATCGGACTTTATCATCTGTATTTTAACATCACTTTCGAGGGTACGGAAAATATCCCAAAGGACGGTGGGAATATATTCGCATCAAATCACAGAAGCTATCAGGACCCTGTTTTTATCGCACTGCCAACAAGAGTGCCGCTTTCTTATATGGCTAAGGAGGAGCTTTTTCATCAGAATGTGTTCTTCACCCTGCTTATAAAAGCGTTCGGAGCATTCCCTGTTACAAGAGGAAAGGGCGACACTCAGGTCATAGATACATCTATAGAGAAGCTTGAAAAGGGAAGAAACCTTGTTATATTCCCCGAGGGAACACGTTCAAAGGACGGCAAGGTAGGAAAGGGCAAAACAGGCGTTGCATTGGTGGCGGCTGTGGCTCAGGTGCCTGTGGTCCCTGTTGGTATCAATTTCGAGGGCAAGCTCAAATTCAGAAAGCGTGTAGTTGTAAGATTTGGCAAGCCTATAGTGCCTGGCGAGATAGGCGTTACAGCCACCGACCCTCATTCTCTTAGGACTATCAAGAACGAGATCATGAAAAATATCACGGAGTTGGTACATTAAATGTTAACAAAGTGTAAAATTTGCGTTGCAAAGACCGCAGGTTTCTGTTTTGGTGTAGACAGAGCCGTAAAAATAGTGTATAATGAATTAGATAACCGAAATAATGTTGTAACGTTAGGCCCAATCATTCACAATCCAAACGTAGTTTCTGACCTTGAAGCAAAAGGAGTTTACTCCACCGATGTGGATAAGGTCACGAAAGACCAGACAGTTGTTATCAGATCCCACGGCGTTGGACTGGACGTGTATGAAAAGCTTGCAAAGGTAGGTGCGGAAGTAATTGACGCTACCTGTCCCTTTGTGGCAAGGATACACAAGATAGCAGCCGAAAAATCGGGCGAGGGATACGTTATTCTTATCGCAGGTGATGAGGCTCACCCGGAAATAATGGGTATAAGAGGTCATTGCAGCGGAGAGAGTTATGTGTTCAGTTCATGTGACGATTTTGAAAATTTGGTGAAAGAGAAAGATTTTTCGTCAAAAAAGGTTGCAATTCTGGCTCAGACAACGTATAATAAGAATATGTGGAGAAAGTGCGAAGAGCTTTTTGAGAGGTATCTGCCTGAAGCTGTGGTGTATAACACCATATGCAGTGCCACTTCTGAAAGACAGAAGGAGGCGGCGGAGCTTGCGAAGGCTGCCGACATAATGATAATAGTCGGAGGGCTGCACAGCTCCAATACTCACAAGCTTAAAGCCATATGCGATGAATATTGCAAATGTTGGCTTGTGGAGGACGCCGAAGGACTGAGGGCATGTGATATTGACTTATCAGGTGCAAAATTTATCGGGATTTCTGCTGGTGCATCGACGCCGGCTTATATAATCAAGGAGGTACAACAGACCATGAGTGAAATGTTGAACAATGTTGACGAAGAATTTAATTTTGAGGAGGAACTGGAAAAGACTCTGAAAAAAATACATACGGGAATGAAGGTTGAGGGCGTTGTCACCGATATCAATAACGGTGAAGTAGCCGTAGATATCGGAACAAAGCACACAGGCTATATTCCTGCATCTGAACTTACAGATGATCCTACTAAGAAGCCAGAGGATATCGTAAAGGTAGGCGACAAGATCGATCTGATCGTTCTTAAGACAAATGACCAGGAGGGTATCGTTACACTTTCTAAGAAGAAGGTTGACGCAGTTCTTGGTTTCCAGAAGATAGTTGAGGCTAAGGAGGCTGACGCTACACTTACAGGTACAGTTACAAACGTTGTTAAGGGCGGCGTACTCGTATCAGCTAACGGTGTTAAGGTATTTATCCCTGCTTCACAGGCAGCTCCAAGAAGAGATTTCGATCTTAACGATCTGCTCAAGCAGTCAGTAAGCTTCAAGATCCTTGAGGTAAACGAGGCTAAGCAGAGAGCAGTTGGTTCTATCCGTGCAGTAGCAAGAGAGGAAAGAGCAGCAGCTCAGGCTAAGTTCTTTGAGACAGCTCAGATCGGTTCTGAGGTAGAGGGTACAGTTAAGTCTATCACAGATTACGGCGTATTCGTAGATCTCGGTGGTGTTGACGGCCTTATCAGAAGAATGGATCTTTCTTGGAACAGGATCAAGCACCCTTCAGACGTTGTTTCTGTTGGCGATAAGATCACTGTTACTATCAAGGATATCGACAGCGAAACAAAGAAGGTTTCATTGACATATAAGAAGGCTTCTGAGAATCCATGGGAGATCTTCAAGGCTAACTATGAGGTAGGTCAGGTAGTTAAGGCTACTGTTGTTTCTATCACAAGCTTTGGTGCTTTTGCACAGATCATTGACGGTATTGACGGTCTTATCCATATCTCTCAGATCGCTAACCAGAGAGTAAACAATGTTGCAGATATCCTTTCTGTAGGTCAGGTAGTTGATTGCCAGATCACAGAGATTGATCTCGACAAGAAAAGGATCAGCCTGTCTATGAGAGCTTTGCTTCCTGCTGATGACGAGGCTTCTGAGGACGCTGAATAAGCAATAAAATTCATGGGGGCGAGTGATCGCCCTCGTTTTTTATTTTCAATGAAATAACGGCAGCTTTGTTCTGTCAAAAAATCCTTAGAAAAAACTAAAGATTTACCGAAAAGACTTAACTTTTTGATTCGTATGTGGTATAATAATATCAGATCAAATAAAGACGAAAGGTTAAATTTATGGATGAAATAAAAAACACGGCAGTGAAAAAACGCAAAAAGAAAAGATCCACTAATCCTGCTGTCAGAGTTCTCAAAATATTAGGCACAGCTTTGCTGTCGATATTCCTGATACTCATTATCACCTGTTCTATATTTGCAACAGTTCTGACTATTTACGTCCTTAACTTTGCAGATACCACAACAACTATCAGCCTGGACAAGACGGAAACAAGCAACATTTCGAGATTTTTGTCTGTCAACCCTGACTATGATGAAGATGATGAGGATTCACAGGAGTATGACCTTTATTATGCTCTGAAAAACAGCAATAAGCACGTTGTATGGGCTGATCTTGAGGATATCCCTCAGTATGTTCAGGATGCTTTTGTGTACACCGAGGACGAGAGATTTTATTCTCATGACGGCGTTGACTTCAAGAGAACGTTCGCTTCATTTGTCAATGTATTCATACCGATATACGGCGGCAGACAGATAGGTGGTTCGACTATCACTCAGCAGACTATCAAGAACATCACGGGTGATGACTCCAGAGATTCTATCCATGGTATCGAGCGTAAGATACGAGAGATCTTCCGTTCTATCAACGTGGAAAAGACCTACACAAAGGAAGATATCCTCCAAAGCTATCTTAACCTTGTGCCACTGACAACTCAGGAGTATGATATCATCGGAGTTCAGGCTGCTGCAAACTTCTATTTTGGCAAGGACGTAAAGGATCTTAACCTTGCTGAGGCAGCTTCACTTGCGGGTATGACAAGCTGGCCTGCTGCAAACAACCCATATGATAATATGAAAAACAACAAGCTCAGACAGAAGTATACGCTGGATCATATGCTCGATAACGGTGCAATTTCTGAGCAGGAATATAACGAAGCCCTCAACTATGAGCTTAAAATAACAGGTGATATAACATATACAAGCTCAACTATCTATGAGGACGAAACAAAAGATCAGGGTCCGACATCTTATTTCATGGACGCTGCTATCAATCAGACTATACAGATAATCGCTGATTATTATGGCATTTCATGGGAGGACGCTTCCGCAAGACTTTATGACGGCGGATTTACTGCATATACCACTGTTGACAGAAGTATGCAGAAGAAGGTGGAAAAGGAAATGCAAAAGCAAAGCAATTTCACCACCTATGAAATGAACAAAAAGGACGATACTCTATGGTCAGGCTTTATCGCCATGGACTATCAGGGCAATGTTAAGGCTATCGTTGGCGGACGTGATAAGAAAGAGGAGTCGAGAGTTTATAATATTGCTACTGATGCCAAACGTTCACCAGGTTCTTGTATCAAGCCTATTGCGTCATACGCTCCAGCGCTGGATCAGGACCTTATGACATGGTCAACGCTGTTCACTGATGAGCCTATCACTATTAAGGTAAAGGGCAAGGACAAAAAGTGGCCTGTAAACTATTCTGAAACAGGCGACAGTGCAAACTGGTCTTATCAGCAGCTTACAACTGTGGAAATGCTCACAAGGTCGCTTAATACGCTTCCTGCACAGCTTATCAAAAAAATGACACCTGCTTATTCCTATAACTTCCTTAAGGAAAAGCTTGACATCACTACGCTTGCAGACTCCGACGCTGACTATTCACCAGTAACTGTCGGCGGTCTTACAAATGGTACTAAGCTTGAGGAGCTTGTAGGCGCTTATATGATATTCGGCAATGGCGGTAAGAAGTATGATGTTACCTACGTTTCAAAGGTAGAGGACGCTGACGGAAACGCTATCTATGAAAAGAGCGACGGATACAAGCAGGCTATCAGCGAGTCTACTGCTTACGTTATGAACAGAATGATGCAGAATGTTATAACTCAGCAGGACGGTACTGGTAGATATGCTAAGCTAAACAATACTGACCTTGTCGGTAAGACAGGTACTTCATCTGACTGGTTTGACCTCTCTTTTGTAGGCTGTACTCCTGACTACGTTTCAGGTATCTGGATAGGTTATGAAAACCCTGCCACTATCCCTACGAACGAGTATCAGAATATCGGTGCGATTTGGAAGAACGTTTTTGGTGATATCGCTGAGAATGAGAAGCATAAGTCATTTGACAAGACTTTCAAAATGCCTGATACAGTTGAAAAGCTCACCTACTGCACAAAGACAGGTAAGCTTGCGTCAAATTCATGCTATAGCACGGCAACTGGATATTACAAGAAGTCCAACGAGCCTGAGTATTGTAGCGGAAATCATTAAAATTAAAGCCTCCATAACTCTATGGAGGCTTTTTTGAAAGGAAATCATTATGGAAAATAAACTGCGAATGTGCGTTCCATGCCATTTCGGGCTTGAAAGCGTGCTTGCATATGAGATAAAAAAGATAGGCGGTGAAAATCTTACCACAACTGACGGCAAGATAAGCTTTGAAGGTGGCTTTGACGTGCTTGCAAAGGCAAATCTTTGGATCGCCACAGGAGAGCGTGTACTTATCGAGCTTGGCAGCTTTAGAACAGAAAGCTTTGAACAGCTTTTTGACGGTGTTATGAATCTTCCGCTGGAGAATTTTATCGGCAGGGAAGACGCTTTCCCTGTTAAGGGTCATGCCCTTAATTCAAAGCTTCATTCTATCCCTGATTGTCAGAAGATAATCAAAAAAGCCTGCGTTAAAAGACTTGAAAAAGCCTATGGCATAAGCTATTTTGAGGAAACTGCAGCGAAACATCAGATACAGTTTGCTATCCATAAGGACATTGCGACTATCTATCTTGATACATCAGGTGTAGGACTTCACAAGCGTGGCTACAGAAGAAATTCCAACGACGCACCTATCAAGGAAACACTTGCCGCAGGTATAGTTGACCTTGCAAGAGTTCGTGCGGACTCAGTTGTGGTGGATCCTATGTGTGGTTCAGGTACATTTCTTATTGAGTCGGCATACAAGGCACTGAAAGTTGCACCTGGTCTGAGAAGAAATTTTGCGGCAGAGCAGTGGTCACAGATACCTGAAACAGCGTGGCGCAATGCAAGAGCCGAGGCTATGGACGCTATCGACAGGCAGGGTGCATTCAAGGCATTTGGCTTTGATGTTGATGATATAGCGGTTGAGCTAACAAGAAACAACGCTAAAAAGGCAGGAGTAGGCTCAAAGCTTACAGTAAAACAGCAGGATATCTCAAAATACAGCCAGATAGAGGGTTCGATAACAATTGTCAATCCCCCATATGGCGAGCGTATGCTTGAAATAAAGGAAGCCGAGGAGCTTTATAAGAAAATGGGACAAAGACTTTGCCCGTCAAAGGAGAACCCATGCTATATAATCTCCCCACATGAGGAGTTTGAGGTGTTTTTCGGCAAAAAGGCTGACAAAAAGCGCAAGCTTTACAACGGCATGATAAAATGTAATCTGTATATGTATTTCAAGTGAGGTGCGTGGTGGGTTTGAAATTATCAGAACTTGACGGAATCGTATTCGATATGGACGGCGTTATTTTCGACAGCGAAGTAATAGGTCTTGAAAGCTGGGAGCGCCTTGGAAAGAAATATGGTCTGACCAACGTTCACGAAAATGCTATGAAGTGCATTGGCAGAAGCACTGTTGATACAATGGCTATCCTAGAAGCCGCATATGGTGACAAAGTATCAATACCCGAACTTTATGACGAAGCAAAAGCCATTTGTGCAGATATTATCGCTGAGCGTGGTTTGCCTCTGAAAAGCGGAGCAAGGGAGTTGCTTTCTTATCTTAAAGAGCGTGATATAAAGGTAGGACTTGCTTCATCAACGTCTTACAAAGGGGTTATCAAAAATCTAAAGGGAGCAGGTCTGCTTGATTATTTCCATGTGATTATTGGCGGAGATATGATAAAACATTCAAAGCCACAGCCTGAGATATATTTACTTGCCTGTGAAAAGCTGGGAGTAAGGCATGAGAAAACTGTTGCTGTAGAGGACTCTTACAATGGCATAAAGGCGGCTTACAATGCGAAGATGATACCAATAATGGTGCCAGATCTTATTGCACCGACAGATGAGATATTGTCAATGGTGTACAAGAAAATGGACAGTTTGGACGCTGTCCTTGAATATTTTAAAGCATAAACAAAACCCCTCGGCTTATAACCGAGGGGCTTTGTTTTGAGTATGATGAAATAAATGCAATGTACCCGTCAAATCCTCCGCACCCTACTCTAAAAAACAGACCATGCAAGGGATTTCCATCCCAGCAGGAGCGAATTGACTTTTCTTTGGCAAACGCTTACGAAAAGAAACACCCACTCAGTTACAAAACTGAGTGGGCTTTTCGTTTCGCTTTTACTTGACAAAATAGACTTTTCTTTGGCAAACCCTCACGAAAAGAAACACCGCCAATAATCTCACAAGTAACGGTGTTTCTTTTCACTAAATCTTTGGGAGAAACCGCTTAGCCAATAGGCTTATGCAGTACCCTTTTGTCATTTTTATTATATCACAATGCTAATAAAAAGTCAAGAGCTATAAGTTCAGAGGATGCCGCTTCTTATCTTATTTCTCATCCCAGTACAGTTTCATATAGTTTTCAGCCTCGTCGTCATTAATGTTCAGACGTTGCTTCAACCTTGCTTTGGTTTCTTCATATGTGTAGTTGATATCCTTAGCAAAGCAAATTATTTCTTTTGCCCTGCCTTTAATAAAACCACGTGCCTCACCACGGGCTTCATCCTCTTTTCTGTATCTGTCACTCAAATCACACATTACTTCAATGACGCAGTATAATAAAACTTGACAAGTTACAATCAAAAGCCCATAAAAAAAGTCCCTCGGCTCACCACCGAGGGATTTTCATTTATGTCAGAAAGATTACTTTGTCATTGCTGCAACTTCGTCAGCGAAGTTCTCTTCCTTCTTCTCTACGCCTTCGCCTCTCTCGAAACGAACGTACTCAACAACGTCGATCTTGCCGCCAAGCTTCTTAGCTACAGACTCAACGTACTTGCCAACAGATACCTTATCATCCTTAACGAATGCCTGCTCAAGGAGGCAGTTCTCAGAATAGTATTTGCCGATCTTACCGTCGATGATCTTGTGCTTAACCTGCTCAGGCTTGTTAGCCATCTTAGGATCTTCAGCCATCTGAGCCAGCATGATCTCTCTCTCCTTGTCAAGAGCGTCAGCAGGAACAGCCTCTCTGTTCAGGTATGCAGGATTCATAGCTGCAACCTGAAGTGCACAGTCCTTACCAGCAGCAAGGAGTTCAGCATTGTCAGCTGCGATATCAGAATCAAGCTTTACCATAACGCCAATGCTGCCTGCACCGTGAACGTAAGGAACAAGAATGCCTTCCATTCTCTTGAATCTTCTGATTACCATGTTCTCTCTGATCTTGATGAACAGATCCTGAAGTGTCTCTTCAACTGTCTTGTCACCACCGCTGATCTTTGTTGCCTTAAGTGCGTCAACGTCAGCAGGGTTTGTCTCGATTACTGTATCAGCAACTGCTGCAACGAAAGCCTTGAACTCATCATTGTTAGCAGCAAAGTCTGTTTCGATGTTTACTTCAAGAACGCAGCCTACGTTGCCCTTAACTACAGCTGTGCAGATACCCTCTGCTGCAACTCTGCCGCTCTTCTTAGCCTGTGTAGCAAGTCCCTTTTCACGGAGAAGTGTTACTGCCTTTTCCATATCGCCGTCAGCTTCTACAAGAGCCTTCTTGCAGTCCATCATGCCAACGCCTGTTGCTGTCATAAGTTCTTTGATCTCTGCTACGGATACCTTACCCATTATTATTCCTCCTAGTGTTTTATATCGAAATAGGCAGACAAATATACTATAAATGCCTGCCTGAAATTTCAGCTCTTATTCAGCAGCCTCGTCAGCTTCTTCCACCTTATCTGCCTCTTCAGCGGACTCAGCGTCCTCACCCTGTCTGCCTTCGATTATAGCGTTAGCCATGCAACCAGCGATAAGCTTAACTGCTCTGATAGCGTCATCGTTACCTGGGATAACATAATCAACATCGTCAGGATCGCAGTTTGTGTCAACGATAGCTACTACAGGTATGCCAAGCTTCTTAGCCTCTGCTACAGCGATCTTTTCCTTTCTTGGGTCAACAACGAAAAGTGCGCCCGGAAGCTTCTTCATGTTCTTGATACCGCCCATGAACTTTTCAAGCTTTTCTATCTCAAGCTTCAGCTTAACAACTTCCTTCTTAGGGAGAAGGTCGAATGTGCCGTCCTCTTCCATTGTGTGGAGCTGCTCAAGTCTCTTGATTCTCTGCTGGATCGTCTTGTAGTTTGTCATCATACCGCCGAGCCATCTTGCATTTACATAATGTGCATTAGCTCTCAGTGCCTCTTCCTTGATAGAATCTCCAGCCTGCTTCTTTGTACCTACGAAAAGTACCTCTTCGCCATTAGCTGAGATGTCACGGATAAACATATAAGCTTCTTCAAGCTTCTTAACGGTCTTCTGAAGATCGATGATGTAAATTCCGTTTCTTTCTGTGAAAATGTATGGAGCCATTTTAGGGTTCCATCTTCTTGTCTGGTGACCAAAGTGTACACCAGCTTCAAGAAGCTGCTTCATTGATACTACTCCCATTGTAGTAACCTCCTGTTTGGTTTTAGATTTCTGCTTATGCAGATGTTTTTATCCTCCGAACGGCTTTACTTGCTTTCACCTGTCTTACGGCAGGACCAACGGCAAAAACCTGTCCGTGCGAATTGCTTTAATATTATATCATATTTTCTATTTCATTTCAAGAGCTTACGACAATTTATTTTAACAAATTTTCAATTTTTACAGTTCTGTTCTTTGTGCATACTGCACTATCGTTGAATTTTACAAGTATGGTATCTTCGCCGATAAGCTCGATATCCGAGCATTTTATGATAATATCCTCATCTCTGCCCATGATACCGAAAGCCCTTGGTTTGCCATAGACGATCAGTGAAACTATATTCGCTCCCTGAGTATCCATTTCTATATCATCAACATAGCCTATTTTCAGTCCTGTTCGCATATTGACGACCTCTTTATTTCGTAAGCTTGAAAAACTACATATCATGAAACCTTCCCCTTTCAAAAAAAGTGCATACCCTTTATAATAGGTATGCACTTTGGGGATCGTCCTATGTATGATCGTTTTTGTTTTTGTAATACATCTCCAACTGATCGTTATACAAATGCTTTATATATAAAGCTATGGTGTTTATGTACATTGCATTTGTAGGTTTTGTTCCGTTAGCAAGGCAACTTTCAAAAAGCATTTGCTTATCCACAGGCTTCATTTTTTCCCAGCCTGAAACTATAGCACTTCTTGTTGAGCGTTCAATAGCCGCAGTGCTTTTTCCGTATTGTTTTTCAATGTCCTTATAAAGTTCGCCTATTTGTACTTTTTTACCGTTATATTTGAATATAATAAGGAATATCATGTAGTAGATATGGTCATATCCTGAATGCTTGCGGTTTATGCCCGTTGATGTTATGATCCTATGTATCTCCTTTGAAATATTCTGTCTAAGGATATCAGGATCGACAGGTATCCTTTTTAGCTTGTCAAGCATATAGTGGCATACGTTCTTAGCGTTGTATGGCATAAGTATGTGCAGAATATCATCATAATCGAGAAGAATACGGATCGTTTCTGTGTCATCATAAGTGTAGATGTTATATATTATGGGATGAATGTCATCTTCGTGAAGTATCTCACGAAAATGCAAAAGCTTTTTATATCCCAGCTTACAACAGTCAATAACGATAACGTCAGGAGTATATTTTACTGCACCTATCTCAAGCTCTATTTCAGTATCACCGCATATATGGACCTTTGTACCCTTGCGTTTCAGTTCCTCGGTCAACAGTTTATGCTGGCCGTCATATGACTCGGAAATAAGGACCGAATAATCAGTCAGCATACACTTCAACTCCCTTATGACGATTTAACATAACAACTCCTATATTATTATATCAAATTTTTTGACTACAAGCAACTTTAATGGCACATTATTAATCAAATTGTTTCAAAAAAGTGACCTTAATGTAATTGTATATAACAAAAATATTCATAAATGTCGATTTAACGTATTGCGACAGAAGTTAGATACTTTTTTTGATGTGTTCCAATGCACCTTTTTCAAGCCGTGATACCTGTGCCTGAGAGATGCCAATATTTTTTGCTACCTCCACCTGAGTTTGTCCTTTGAAAAAGCGCAGGAAGAGTATATTACGTTCACGAGGCTGAAGCTCGCTCATGGCTTGCTTCAATGAAAGCTCTTCAAGCCAGCTTTTATCGTCACAGGAGTCGCTCACCTGATCCAATACATAAAGAGCATCGCCGTTGTCAGAATACACAGGCTCATAGAGTGAGACCGGGTCGGTTATGGCTTCAAGGGCAATGACCACCTGACTAGGCTTTTCGGTGATAGTGTCTGCTATCTGCTCAACAGTAGGCTCTTTCTGGTTTTCGCATATGAGCTGTTCTTTCGCCTGCATTGCTTTATAAGCAAGGTCACGGAGAGAACGGCTCACCCTCATGGGTTGAAAATCACGAAGAAATCTTCTAAGCTCTCCTGCTATCATAGGCACAGCGTAGGTAGAAAACTTCACATCAAGAGAGGTATCGAAATTATCTATCGCCTTGATAAGCCCCACAACACCCACCTGAAAAAGGTCGTCAGGGGAGTCGCTTCGGCTCACAAACTTCTGCAAAACGCTCAGCACGAGCCTGAGATTGCCGTTTATAAGCTCCTCACGGGCTTTCTTGTCACCTGAATGGGCTTTTTTCAAAAGCTCCAGCTTTTCCGACTCTTTCAGCGTTTTAAGCTCATTGGTATTCACTCCGCTTATCTCAACTTTATTGTACTGCATCGCACGCTCCTGTTAAAAAGCAGCATTTTATGCTGCCGTGATAATATAATTATTACCTTTCAATCAGGAACTATACAGATATTTTTAGGAAAATCTGACCATAAAAAAATGCAGAGCCGTGTGACTCTGCATTAGTTCTATTCTTTTCTGTCGCTCTTGCGCTGATAGTAGACCGCTAGTATCGCTGTTATTATGGCTGATATGCAAAATGCCAGCAGAAGCTTGTTGGATATTTTTCTGTTTATGAAATTCATTGTAGGGTTGAGTATATCCAATATCCAGAATACAATGAACATTCCCGCAAGTATTATCGTGATATGTGGGAGAATTTTGCTTAGTCTTTTCATTTTTATCCTCCTATATAGATAATGTCGCTGAGGTCACGTCCACCGCCGTCAGGAGCGTTCACAATGCTTTTGTTGAAGTACATCATAGCGGACTTTCCACCGTCAAGATTGAACGCAGACATACAGCCCTCATCACTCATGATAGCCGCAAGCTCGCTGAGAGTTGCGCCCTTTGAGTAGCCTTCGTTTCTGCCGTCAACTGTCACGAAAATATAGTGGCCTGCCGACACACAGCCGATAGCTGAACGTGGATTTGCACTGTTGAGATATTTTGTTGTGTTGAACGTTTCAAGAACGTTGCCACTTCCGTCAAGAAGTGCAGGACCAAAGTTCCAAGCCTGCCATGCACCCTTTGCTATAACAGCGTCGCTGTCATATTCAGACGGGGAGTAGGTCTGCATTGTGCCGTCTGTGAACAGCACGCACACGTCTGCGTCGTTGACATCATCACGGTATTTTATACCGTTTCTTATAACGATACTGCGTTCTGAATTACCATAGAAATCACCGTTTATGGCGAAAAGAGCGTTGTTTTCCACCGCCATACTGAATACTGAGTCCTTGATGTTCTTACCGAATTCTCCGTCTGCAAAGGCGGCTTTTACCTCGCTTGCGCTTGTGACATAAACATCAGCTACAAAATAGGTTATCTTGTTGCTGCCCTCACCGATAGATTTTTTGTATACTGTCACCTGAGCATTGTCAGTTGAAGCCGAGCCAAGCTCCTCAGAGGTTATGGCACCGTTTGTTATACTGCTTATAGCGTTTTGGTCTGAACGATAGTCGGCAGTGTCCTGATTGCCCCAGTTTCTGTGGTTGGTCTGCTCAGTACGCAGTGTGGTTGTAGCCTTTTCTGCCTGCGGAGCTGTTGTGGTAACTGCAGGCTCGCTGTCGTCCTGCGCAGTGCTTTCTGCCTGCGAGTTGTCAGCCGCATTTGGCAGGGTGAAGCTACCCTCTGCGGAGCTGTCAACTGTTGCGATCACTTCTCCCTTTACTCCTGAACTTTGCGGCATAACGTAGTCAAAAAGCATGAATACGCCTATGGCTGCCGCTGTAAGCACAACGTCCGTTATGATCATTGCCCAGACAGGCATTGGCTTTTTTGTCTTATTCGTCAATTTTTCTTTCCCTCTTTCTGAAAACGAAACTTTTTTGCGCCGCCCAGCTTATAAAGAAAAGCAGCACTTCTATAAGTATTTTGCTGATATATTTGTTGTGTATGAGATATTTCACACATAGCTCTAGCATTATTGTGTTTGCAGCTAGTATTAATGCGGCAAGCAGAAAGTATTTTGCGGCTGTCTTTGCAATGCCTTCCTTATTTTTAAAGACGAATTTTTTGTTCATGGAAAAGTTGAAAATGGAGCTTATCACTCTTGCACATATGTTAGAAAACGCTACGTTCCCGCTTATCATTGCGAAAATGCTGTAGAAAATATAGTCCACGCAGAAGCTAAGAAGTGATGAGCAGGAGAATTTTAGTATATCCTTGTATATCCTCCATGAGTCTTTGATAGGATTAAAATGTGATGACTCGTTTTTGCCAAGGTAAACTGTTTCGATAGGCACTTCATAGAATATTATGCCTTCTCTTGCACATTCAAGTAGCATATTCATCTCAAACTCATATCTGTCACCGCTTATTGATAGCATAAAAGGTATGAGCTTTGAGGAAAAGCCACGCAAACCCGTCTGCGTGTCGCTTACCTTTACTCCTGCGGCAAATGAGAAAACGAATTTTGTGATGTTGTTGCCGAATTTGCTTCGCAGTGGTATCTTTCCCGAAAATCTGCGACAACCCATAATAAGCTTGTCAGGGGAGCTTTTCAGGGCTTCCGACACCCTTATTATATCCTCCACCTTGTGTTGTCCGTCTGCGTCCACAATGACGATGCCCACAGTATCGGCTTCATGTTCTTTTATGTATTCAAGTGCGGTTTTTATGCCACGCCCCTTGCCTTTGTTTACCTCATGGGTGAGAACTATGGCTTTTTTTGCAGCTTCGGCAAAAATCGGCAGCTTATCCTTGCCGCTGCCGTCATTAATGACAATTATATGAAAATCGGTCAATGAAGATATATCGTCAATAACAGCCAGCATTTTTTCATCAGGCTCATAAGCGGGTATCACCGCATAAAATCTATCTATCGCCAAGATATCTTCTCCTTTCATTTATCGTATGGTCTAAGTATATCACATATGCTTTAAAATTACAATAAAACTTCTGAAGAATTTATACATAGTTTATCTGTCGAAATTTTGCGAAAATGAAATTGTGTCAGTATTATTGACAAAATAATAAAAATGTCGTATAATAGAAGAAACAATAAAAAATGTACAAATTAATTCAGCAAACGGAGGATTTGATTTCATGGAATATAGAGTTCTTGAAACACGTTCAGCCGATATTCTCACTAAGTACTACAATAACGAGATAGACAGCTTTCTTAATGCCTGTCATGAAGACATTCTTTGGATAGGTCCCGCTGAGAAGCATGTGATACGCACCAGAAAGGCGCTTGTCGATGCTTTTTCGCAAGAAGACCACAAGCTTGAATTTGTGCTCAGCGACCTAAAGGTGTTTTCCATAGGTCTTACGGAATGTTCCTGCGAGGTCATAATGTTTTTCATTTTGGATACGATTTGGCCTGACAGCAGTGTTGGGAGAGCAGATCAAAGGATACAGTTTACATGGGTGAGCGAGAACGGCGTAGAAAAAATAAAGCTTTGTCACATTTCCAATGCCATTAAATATGATGAACGTGACAGGATATATCCTGTACATTATGAAGAAATATACAAGAAAAATGTCTGTTCAGGTGAAAGGCGTACAAAGAGAGTGATAGTAAATGGCGTAGACAGGTCGCTTGTTTTTCTGGATAGGTCATGGATAGCTTATGTGGAAAGCAGCGGCAGTCACTGCGTCATATATACCATTGACGGCTCATTTGAATCAGTGCAGAGCCTTAAGGTGTTTGAAAGACGATATAGGGATATGTTTGTGCGCTGTCATGAAAATTATCTTGTAAATCCTGAATATGTAAGTCGCATAAGCCGTTACAGAATAGAGCTTACATATGGCAAGGTGATCCCTATTTCTGAGAAGAATTACACTGCTGTGAAAACAAAATTATCCCATATAACATAAAAACTGGTGAACATTTTGCGTGTTCGCCAGTTTTTTAGTCAGCATATTTTTTCTAAATTTCGCCGTATGGATTTTATTATCCGCTTTTCAAGTCTTGATATGTAGGATTGGGATATACCGACTTCATCAGCGACCTGCTTCTGGGTCATTTCTTTTTTGCCTGAAAGCCCAAATCGCATTTTCATTATCTGCTTTTCACGAGGGCAGAGCTTTTCGATCTCCTCCAGAAGAAGCTGTTTCTCAACTTCGCTTTCTATGCCCTTGTTCACGGTGTCGTCATCGGTGCCTAGAATATCGGATAAAAGCAGTTCATTGCCGTCCCAGTCAACATTCAGCGGTTCGTCTATGGATATTTCATTTTTATACTGATTTGATTTTCTAAGAAACATAAGTATCTCGTTTTCTATGCACCGTGAAGCATAGGTCGCAAGCTTGATGTTTTTATCAGGACAGAAGGTGTTCACCGCCTTGATAAGCCCTATAGAGCCTATTGAGATAAGATCCTCTATGCCTGTGCCTGTTGACTCAAACTTCTTTGCTATATATACCACAAGCCTGAGATTATGCACGATAAGCAGTTCTC
Source organism: Hominimerdicola aceti (assembly GCF_025567495.1). NCBI lineage: Bacteria > Bacillati > Bacillota > Clostridia > Eubacteriales > Oscillospiraceae > Hominimerdicola > Hominimerdicola aceti. The sequence continues at coordinate 54,084 of NZ_JAOQJZ010000011.1, forward strand.
GGGCTTTTTTCGGGTCTGTTTCAAGAAGCTCAAAGGCTTTTTTCTCTTCCTCTTTGTTTAGGGGCGGCGGTAACGAATCTGCACCGTTTAGGTAATCTATAGTTTCGGGGTCGTCTGAAAACAAACGGCTCAAAAATCTGTTCAGCCCTAGAGCGAGTGTTTTAAGTGTGGTCATTTGTATTCCTCCTGTATTATCCCAGCAATGCGGGGTTGAATATAGCCCGTGACTTTCCGTTCAGCGAGGGCTTTATGCCCACATAGCACCTGACGTTGTGTACACGGTCTTTATCGTCGATTATCTTTACGCTCCCTGCGGCGGTTATGTGGATAATTCCCTCACCGCTGACAGTAGAGCAGGGGATAAGCCTGAAACCGCTTAAAGGGTCAGGCTCGTCACGGTCAAGGTCGTAGTGATAGAAAAGCCTGTCACAGCAGAAAACCACCACTGGCGTTCCTGTGAAGCTGTCGCAAAGCCTGTTCCCACTGTCGCAAATGGCAGGGACTTTCACTATAAAGCCACCATTTTCGTATATGGCTTCGTATTTTGCGGCCCTGTTGAAACACCTGCGTGTGATGTTCTCATAAAGACAGAGCAGACCATATGTTATACCGCAGGCAAGGGCAAGCTTAAATAGAGAGATGTCAAAATACACAGTGAGGTTTCTGAAAAAAATCACCTTGCTCCCTGATATCTGCCAAAGGGTCACCACTATACCCGTGAAAACTGCGTTCACGGCACTGTATATTATAAAGTATCGAAGTAGTTGCCAAGGGTCTTTACACCCAAAGGCTATAAGCACTGAGAATACCGCACTGACAAGCTTTATCACCACAATAAGAACTGCAGTGAAATATCCTCTGCTGTCTATAGTCATAACAAGCGACGAAAGTCCTCCCACCGAGCAAGCTGTCAACAGCCGCAGCGGACTTATGACCTTGTGACATATCCTGCCTGCCGCTTCCAGCATGATAAGCGTCATAATGGCGTTTGTCACAAGGAGTATATCTATGTAAATTTTCATGGCGTTCCTCCCTTTGATATTATGATAGCACTGCTTGGATGGAAAAATTGTCGCAATGGGGACAAAAAAAGATCCGCCTTCCCCAAATGGGAAAGCGGATATGCTTATTTGATATCAAATTAGTCAGCAAAGAAAACTGAGAAAGCCTTATATGCCATATAAGTGTCTATCTTCGAGGTTATCTCAAATGGTGCGTGCATTGAAAGCACTGGTACGCCAACGTCGATAACGTTCATGTCAAGGTTTGCGATATACTGTGCGACAGTTCCTCCACCGCCGCCGTCTACCTTGCCAAGCTCGCCTGTCTGCCAAACGATGTTGTGTTCGTCAAAGAGCTTTCTTACTCTGCCCACAAACTCAGCAGAAGCATCGGAAGTGCCTGACTTGCCTCTTGCACCTGTGAACTTTGTGGCAACAACGCCGTAGTTTATCTGTGATGAGTTTCTTATCTCGAACGGCTCTGAGAATGTTGGGTCATATGCCGCATTTACGTCTGCTGAAAGGCACTCGGAAGCAGAGATAACGTTTCTGCCCTCAAGTCCGTATACCTTTGCAAGGTCAGCAATGAAGTATGGCAGATATGAGCTGTTAAGTCCTGTGTTGCCGTCACTTCCTGTTTCTTCCTTGTCTGTGAGTATGGTCATGCAGGTCTTTTTAGGGTCTTTGCATTTGAGGATAGCCTGCAAAGCTGTGTATGCGCAAACTCTGTCGTCCTGACCATAAGAGCCTACCATGCTTCTGTCAAAGCCAACGTCCTGTGCCTTGAATGCAGGAACAGCTTCAAGCTCTGCAGAAACGAAATCGTCCTCTACGATGCCGTACTTCTCGTTAAGGATAGCCATTATGTTGAGTTTTACCTTGTTTGAAACAGCGTCATCTCTGAATGGTCTGGAGCCTATGAGCAGATTAAGCTCCTCGCCCTTGATGAGCTGTGGAGCAGGTCTTTTCATCTGAGCGTCTGCAAGGTGTGGCAGGATATCAGTTACGCAGAAAACAGGGTCGTCCTTGTCCTCGCCGATATTTACTGTAACGCTTTCGCCGTCAGCCTTTATAACAACGCCATGAAGTGACATTGGAACAGTTGTCCACTGATATTTTTTTATGCCGCCGTAATAGTGTGTCTTGAACAGGCAAAGCTCCTTGTCCTCGTAAAGTGGGTTCTGCTTAAGGTCAAGACGTGGTGAGTCGATATGAGCGGCAGCAAGTCTGATACCTTTTTCAAGACCGTCCTTGCCCATAACTGTAAGTATGATAGCCTTTCCTCTGTTTACAAAATAGAACTTGTCGCCGGCGTCATACTTCTTGCCCTTTTCATAAGGCTTGAAGCCTGCTTTTTCAGCCTGAGCCACTGCCTCGATAACAGCCTCACGCTCTGTCTTTGCGGTGTTCAGAAAGCTTTTATAGCCCTCACAGAACTTGTCTGCCTTTTTGATTTTTTCTTCGCTAAGGCGAAGTCCACCGTTTTTCTTATCCGAAAGAAGCTTTTCTGCAAGCTTTTCGCCCTCGGACTTTTCTTTCTTCTTGTTATCCATTGTAAAGTCCTCCTTTTAATGTATTCTTATTGAAACTGCGTTACAATGGGCGGACACTGTTCGCCCCTGCAAATGGTTTTTCTTAACTGTTTTCTGTAATATCCCCATGACTGCTGAGTATATCCTTATAATTGTCATAGGCTTTGCGTATCTTGCGCACATAGTTTGAAGTCTGGTCATTTTCGTCAGGTATGTCGCTGACTTTGAAATCATCAGGGTCAACAGTGCCGTTTTCTATCCAACTGTCAACAAGATTCATTCCGCAGTGATATGCCGCCGCTGTCAGCTCTACAGAGCCGTCATACTTTTCCATAAGATAGCTGAGATAGTATGTGCCATATTGGATATTAAGTTCAGGGTCGAACATATCGTCATAGGTGTTGTCACGCTGATCGTCAAGGCGATATTTTATCCAATCGTATGCGTCCTCCATAAGCTGCATAAGACCTCTGGCACCCACTGATGAAACAGCGTCCTTATTAAAGCCGCTTTCCACTTTTATTACAGAGAACACAAGCACAGGGTCGCACTTGTACTTGGTGCTGTATCTTATTACATACTCCTCATAATCTGTAGGATATGAAAAAGAGTTCGGAATATCCTTTGCCTTGTTGATTATCTGCTCGTGATAAAGGTATGTGAGCCAGCCTATACCGCACAGCAGAAGTATGACTGCTATGAGTACGGGACCTTTTTTTATGTGCCTTTTCTTTTTACGCCTGCTGTTTTTTCCATTAGCCGCCATTATATCTTTCCTTTATTGTTTCTATGACCTCACAGGTCTTTTGGAATGTGTCATTCACAGAGCCGTTGTTCTCAATGACGAAATCGCTGTGAGCCTTGAAAAATTCCATAGTATGCTGAGAAGAAAAACGCTTTTTTGCAAGCTCCGCCGAAATGCCGTCCCTTTTGGTTATCCTTTCAAGCCTTATGCCAAAGTCTGCCACAACGCTTACGATAACACTGCAAAGCTTATCCGCACCTGCTTCAAAAAGGGTCGGTGCGTCAAGAAGAACAAACTCGCTCTCTGTGGCGTTTATCTTTTCGTCAATAAGCTTGTTTATAAAAGGGTATATGGTATCATTGAGCATTTGAAGCTTATTCTTATCTGAAAAAACTATCTCCCCGAGCTTTCGCCTGTCAAGGGCAAAGCCGTCGTCAAAACAGTCTGGGAAGATCTTTGCAAGTTCTTTACAGCATTCGTTCCCTGCCTGTGTGACTTCTCTTGCGACTATATCGCAGTTTATTATCTCAAAGCCATTTTCTCTGAAAGCGTCCGATATAGTTGTCTTGCCTGCACCGCTTTGACCTGTAAGCCCTACTACTGTTTTTTTCACAGTTTCACCACCTGAAAGCCTGCGGCTCTTAAAAGTCGGTTATACACTGCAAGCCCCACACCGTCTTTGTTAGGACAGCGTGCAAAAACTTTCTTTGCACCTATATCATCAAGTCCTCTGAGAACGTCAAAAAGCTCTTTTGCCTGTTCCTCGTCATTTGCGCCATAGCAGATATGCGGGATATCAAGTCCATCACAATCGTTGTCAGTGAACACCATAAGAGTGGTGTCATTGTCAGCGTGAGTTTTCACATATTCTCTGAAAGCTTCAAGACTGCTGTCAATGATAGTCACATCAGCCTTTGGGGCATAGTGCTTGTATTTCATTCCCGGTGAGCGAACTTTTACGTTCTCACCCAGCTTTTCCAAAACGCCCTTGTCAATAAGAACGTTCGGGGTGATCTCCATAAGATCCTCGGCTGAGATAAATCCCGGTCTGAGAAGTCTGATGCCGTCATCGCCTTCAAAGCTTATAACAGTTGATTCAACGCCCACTCCGCAAGCTCCGCCGTCTATTATGGCAGGTATCCTGCCGTGCATATCGTTAAGGACGTGCTGTGCTGTTGTAGGTGACGGGCTTCCTGAAAGGTTTGCCGACGGTGCGGCGATAGGGAAGCCACAGGCTGAGATAAGCGCTCTTGCCACCTTATGTGACGGCATTCTTATGCCCACTGTGTCAAGTCCTCCGCTCGTTACCATTGGTATCTTTTCAGACTTTGGCATTATCATTGTGAGAGGTCCTGCCCAAAATTTTTCTGCGCACTTTACAGCAAGGGGCGGTATCTTATCCACAAGTCCCTCAAGCTGAGAAATGTCAGATATATGCACTATTAGAGGATTGTCGGCAGGTCTGCCCTTTGCGGCGAATATTTTTCTTACAGCCGCTTCATCAAAAGCGTTCGCCGCAAGACCATATACAGTTTCCGTCGGCATACCAACGACTTCACCCTGTGAGAGCAGCTTTGCGGCATATGCTATGCTGTCCTCGTCAGTGCCAAGTATTTTTGTGTCAAACATTTTTTATTCTTCTTCCTGACTTGCAAGCTTGGCAGCCTGATCGGCTGTTGCAAGTGCGTCGATTATTTCATCAAGTGCGCCGTTAAGCACCTGTTCAAGTCTGTAGATAGTAAGACCGATTCTGTGGTCGGAAATTCTTCCTTCAGGATAGTTGTAAGTTCTTATTCTTTCGGAACGGTCGCCTGTTCCCACCTGTGAACGTCTGTTGTCTGCGATCTCCTTGTTCTGTGCCTGAACTTTCTGATCAAGAAGTCTTGAACGGAGAACTTTCAGAGCCTTTTCCTTATTCTTGAACTGTGAACGCTCGTCCTGACACTCAACTACCATGCCTGTAGGCAGGTGAGTTATTCTGATAGCGGAAGATGTCTTGTTGATGTGCTGTCCGCCTGCGCCTGATGAACGGAACACGTCTATTTTCAGGTCTTTTTCTTCATTCAGGTCAAGCTCCACCTCATCAGCCTCTGGAAGCACGGCAACTGTAACAGTAGACGTGTGAACTCTGCCCTGTGACTCAGTTTCAGGTACACGCTGAACTCTGTGTACTCCGCTTTCGTATTTAAGTCTTGAATATGCTCCCTCGCCTGAAACGCTGAAAGTTATTTCCTTATAGCCGCCAAGCTCTGTTTCGTTGGCGTTCATGACTTCTATGGTCCAGCCCTTTGAAGCGGCATACATTGAATACATTCTATAAAGAGAGCCTGCAAACAGTGCAGCTTCCTCACCGCCTGCTCCGCCTCTTATCTCTATGATAACGTTACGCTCATCGTTAGGGTCTTTCGGCAGCAGGAGAAGCTTAAGCTCTTCTTCAAGCTTAGCCATATCTTCCTTGGACTCCTCAAGCTGCATCTGCACCATTTCCTTGAAGTCCTTATCCATTCCGCCTGCGTCAAGAAGCTCGATGGCTTCGTCATTGGCAGCCTTTGCCTTTTTGTATTCGCCGAACTTTTCAACTATCGGCGTAAGTGTCTTGTATTCTTTCATAAGGCTCGTATACAGTGAAGTGTTGTTTACAGTTTCAGGCTGCATGAGCTTTTCGTTTATTTCATTGAATTTATCTTCGAGTGCTTTGAGTTTTTCAAACATAGTTATATTCTCCTGTCATTTTTATTTCATATCATACATTTGTTATATATCATAAATTGCGAGAATAGCTATGACTCAGCCTCTCTGATAATAGTTTTTACGTTCTTTTCGGCTTTGCTGCGTACTATCATGAACTCTCGTCCGCAGCCCTCGCAGCGCAGCTTGAAATCCATGCCTGAGCGCAGAACAATCATTCTGTTACTGCCGCAGGGGTGACTTTTCTTCATTACAAGAATATCGCCTTTTACAATATCCATTTTGCACCACTTTCCTTTCTTAAAAGGTGAAGCAGAGCGAATACTCTGCCCATACATCGTTATTATAACACATTTCTCCCTTTATTGCAATAGCGGAGAGGGCGGTTTTATTGCTGTACAAATATTATAGTCCATATATTTGATTTTTGTTGCATTGTTACAAAAATGACATTATAAGAAGCTGAATTTACAAAATGTTCATTGAATAGCTTTTGGAAAAGTGTTAATATTAGATTGTTCAAATTTGAAATATCTAATATTGGAGGTTTGACAATGAACGATAATATGACAACAGCAACGCATATGTTTGATCATTCAAAGAAGCTTGCAGAAGCATATGAAAAAGTCATGCAGCCCCTTTGTAAAAAGCTCGATATGCCAAAGACGGCGCTTGACGTGCTCATGTTCCTTGCGAACAATCCTGAGTTCAACACAGCGGGTGATGTGTGTAGATATAGGAATATCAAGGCGGCGCTTGTGTCTTTCCATGTAGAAAAGCTTGTGGAAGCAGGCTTTGTTGAAAGGCAGGCGGTAAAGGGCGACAGAAGAAAATGCCGTCTGGTCTGCACAGAAAAGGCCCAGCCTGTTATAAAAGAGGGCAGAGAGCTGCAGAAAAAGTTCGCACACAAGCTTATCGCTGGCTTTTCGGACGATGACATGGCACATTTCAAAAAATGCCTGCATATCGTTAGCAACAATATAGACAGCATTCTTAAAGAATGTATGTAGAAGGAGGTAACAAATATGATAAAACTGCTTAAAAAGATGGGCAAGCGTGAGGTGCTTATGGCTGTTCTCTGTGCACTTCTGGTGCTGGGACAGGTGTATTTTGACCTGACGCTGCCTGACTATATGACTGACCTGACCATGATGCTCAACACGGCAGGCAGTGAAACTTCCGATATCCTGAACGTCGGACTTAAAATGCTTGGCTGTACCCTTGCAAGTGCCGCTCTTGCTATCGTCTGCGGCTATCTTTCCGCAAAGACTGCCTCAGGATTCAGCTACACAATAAGAGAAAAGCTGTTCAACCATGTTATGGATATGGGCAGCGAGGAGATGCAGGACTTTTCCATACCTAGCCTTATAACAAGGACAACAAACGACATCACACAGATACAGATGATAGTGTCAATGGGCTTGCAGATGATAATAAAATCGCCTATCATGGCGGTTTGGGCTGTTATAAAGATACTTGGCAAGAGCTGGGAGCTTTCAGCGGTGACTGCGGCGTTCGTTGTGGTGATATGCGTATTCGTTCTTGCGGTAATGGCGACCTGCATACCGAGATTCCGTATCGTTCAGAAGCTAACTGATAAAATAAACCGTGTGGCAAGAGAAAATCTCACAGGCATAAACGTTGTCCATGCTTTCAATGCTGAGAAATATCAGAACGACAAGTTCGATGTTCCAAGCAAGGATATGATGAACACACAGCTTAAAAACCAGAGAATGTTCGCACTTATGATGCCAGTTATGAATATCGGAATGAATGGTCTGACCCTTGCTATCTACTGGCTTGGTGCAGTGCTTATCCAGCAGATAGCCCTGACGGCTGTTCAGGACAGGATAACGTTTTTCAGCAACGTTGTTGTTTTCAGCACATATGCCACATACGTTGTAATGTCATTTATGATGCTCGTTATGATATTCATGATGCTCCCTGCGGCTCAGGTATCTGCAGAGCGTATCAACGAAGTGCTTGAGCGTGACGTGAACATAAAAGAGGGCAGCGTCAGCGAGGGAAGAGAGCAGGGTACTGTGGAATTTAAAAACGTTTCTTTCAGATATCCTCATGCCTCTGAGGACGAGCTGAGCAACATAAGCTTCAAGATAAACAAGGGTCAGACCCTTGCCATAATCGGTGCAACAGGAAGCGGCAAGACAACGCTTATAAGCCTTATACCAAGATTTTATGACGCAACAGAGGGCGAAGTCCTCGTGGACGGCGTAAACGTAAAAAACTACAAGTTTGACACCCTTTATGACAAGCTTGGATATGTAACGCAAAAGGCTGTGCTTTTTGCAGGCAGTGTAAGAGAAAACGTATTTTTCGGCGAGAGTGCCACTCCTGAAACTGACGAGGAGCTTAAAAACGCTATCGAGCTTTCTCAGGCGGAGGAGTTTGTGGATAAGCTTCCTGACGGCACAGAGCATATGATATCTCAAATGGGCAGAAACGTTTCAGGCGGACAGAAGCAGCGTTTGTCTATTGCAAGAGCGCTTTCAAGAAAGCCTGAGATACTTGTGTTTGATGATTCTTTCTCAGCCCTTGATTACAAGACAGACGCAAAGCTCAGAGAGGGTCTTAACGAGAAACTTAAGGACACAACAAAGATAATCGTTGCGCAGAGAATAAGCACTATCCGTCATGCAGACAAGATAATAGTCCTTGACCGTGGCGAAGCCGTGGGCATGGGTACTCATGATGAGCTTATGAAAAATTGCGACGTATACAAAGAGATAGCACTTTCACAGCTTAGTGCGGCAGAGCTTGCATAGAAAGGGGGACTGCACAATGAGAAAATACGAAAAGGCTAGTAAGGGCGAAATGGCGTCCGCTATGAAAAAAATAATAGAGTATATGAAAGGCAGTGTAGGTATCGTTGCCGTGGCATTGGTTCTTGCGGCGCTTGGTGCGGTGCTGACTATCATAGGACCTGACAAGGTGGGCGAGATAACCGACCTTATTGCAGACGGACTTATGACAGGCATTGACCTTAAAGCGGTGGCAAGGGTAGGAATTTTCCTTGGAGCGATATATATTTCAAGCTCGCTGTTCACATTCATTCAGCAGTATATAATGGCGACAGTCACCCTGAAAATGTCATACAGAATGAGAAGCGACCTTTCAAGAAAGATAAACTGCGTTCCTCAGAAGTATTTCAACTCACATTCACAGGGCGATATACTCAGCCGTATCACAAATGATGTATCGACTTTGCAGCAGGGTCTTACAAACAGCCTGCCTACTATAATAAGTGCGGCGGCACAATTTGTGGGCTGTCTTATAATGATGTTCGTTACAGAATGGCGACTTGCGCTCATCTCACTGTTCATCACATTCTTTGGGCTTTTCCTGATAGTTTTCATAATGTCAAAATCACAGAAGTTTTTCCTCGACAGACAGGAAAGCCTTGGTAAGCTTAACGGCTATGTTGAGGAGATGTATTCAGGTCACGAGGTAGTAAGGATATCCCGTGGAGCAGATAATGTAAAGAAACATTTCGCCGGACTTAACGAAGCTGTATACAACGCAAACTGGAAGTCACAGTTTCTGTCAGGTATCATGCAGCCGCTTATGAACGTTATCGGAAATCTTGCATACGTTGCAGTATGCGTTTTCGGCTCAATGCTCGCCCTTAACGGCACTATCACATTCGGCGTAATAATATCGTTCATTCTTTATGTAAGACTTTTCACATCACCTCTTGGTCAGATAGCTCAGGGCATGACAAATATGCAGACAGCTTCCGCCTCAGCTCAGAGAATATTTGACTTTATCGAAAGCGAAGAGCTTTCAGACGAGAGCGACAAGAGCAGTGAAATGCCTGAGGTAAAGGGCAATGTAAGCTTTGAAAATGTTCGTTTCAGCTATCCTGATACTCCTGACAAGGTGATAATAAAGAACTTTTCCGCAGAGGTAAAGGCAGGTCAGAAGGTGGCTATCGTTGGACCGACCGGTGCAGGCAAGACCACAATGGTAAATCTGCTTATGAGATTTTTCGAGATAAACAGCGGAAGTATCTCCATAGACGGCACGCCTATATCACAGCTCAGCCGTGAAACTGTCCACAATATGTTCAGCATGGTTTTGCAGGACACATGGCTTTTTGAGGGCACTGTGAGAGAAAACCTTGTTTACAACATGGAGGGCATAAGCGATGAGTCCCTTGAAAGAGTGTGCAAAGCCTGCGGTCTGGATAAGTTCGTTCATACGCTCCCTGAGGGCTTTGATACAGTGCTTTCTGAAAGCGTGGCAATATCCGCAGGACAGAAACAACTTCTCACTATTGCAAGGGCAATGCTCCAGAATGCGCCTATGCTCATACTTGATGAAGCAACATCTTCTGTCGATACGAGAACGGAGCTTCTTATCCAAAGGGCAATGGATAAGCTTACAAAGGGCAGAACGAGCTTTGTTATCGCACACAGGCTCTCGACTATCAAAAACGCAGACCTGATACTTGTTATGCGTGACGGCGACGTTATCGAAAGCGGAAACCATGAAACTCTTATGGCAAAGGGTGGATTTTATGCCGAGCTTTATAACAGCCAGTTTGATCAGGCTTCATAAAGCAGGCTTTTATATGCAAAGCACACGGCTTTTACGGCTGTGTGCTTTGTGCTTTTTTTACTAAAATGGGTGTGACAGTGGTGTGGCTGTATTGAAAAATGACAATAAAGTGTATTTTATTTCTTAAAATCAGATATTTCACTTGACTAATCCGTATTAAAATGGTATGATAAATATGTATTTTTATAAAATATATTATTTGCAGAAGGATTGATATATAATGAAAACACCATTTATAACCAAGGAAAAGGCCGAGGAGATAATCAAGCAGTATCCTACACCTTTTCATATCTACGACGAAAAGGGTATCAGACAGAGAGCCAGAGATCTTTACAAGGCATTTAGCTGGAATAAAGGCTTCAAAGAGTATTTCGCTGTAAAGGCTACCCCTAACCCATTCATTTTGAAAATACTCAAGGAAGAGGGCTGCGGCGTTGACTGTTCTTCTCTTACTGAGCTTATGATGAGCGACTGCTGCGGATTCAGCGGAAGCGACATCATGTTTTCTTCAAACGTAACTCCAAAGGCAGATTTTCTCAAGGCAAGAGAGCTTGGCGCTTATATCAACCTTGACGATTTCACTCACATAGATTATCTTGACGACCTTTGCGGTATTCCTGAAACTATCTGCTGCCGTTTCAATCCGGGCGGACATTTCGAGATAGAAACTCAGATAATGGACAACCCTGGTGAGGCTAAGTACGGCTTCACAAGAGAGCAGCTTTTTGAGGGCTTCAAGGTACTTCAGCAGAAAGGCGCAAAGCATTTCGGACTTCACGCTTTCCTTGCTTCAAACACTGTTTCAAACGCTTATTATCCAAAGCTTGCAAGAATACTTTTTGAGCTTGCTGTTGAGCTTCATGAAAAGACGGGTGCAGACATCAAGTTCGTAAACCTTTCAGGCGGTGTTGGCATAGCATATGAGCCTGACAAGCCACAGAACGACATCTTCGCTATCGGCGAGGGCGTTCGCAAGGCATTTGAGGATATAATGGTTCCTGCTGGTCTTGGGGACGTTGCTATCTTCACAGAGCTTGGCAGATATATGCTTGCTCCGTTCGGTCATCTCGTTGCTACCTGCACACATCATAAGCACACTTATAAGGAGTATGTTGGACTTGATGCTTGTGCCTGCAACCTTATGCGTCCTGCTATGTACGGTTCATATCATCACATCACAGTGCTCGGCAAGGAGAACGCTCCATGCGACCACAAGTATGACGTAACTGGTGGTCTTTGCGAGAACAACGATAAGTTTGCGATCGACAGAATGTTGCCTGAGATAGACACAGGCGACATCATCGTTATCCACGACACAGGCGCACACGGCTTCTCGATGGGCTACAACTACAACGGAAAGCTCCGCTCAGCTGAGATACTTCTCCATGAGGACGGCTCATTCGATATGATAAGACGTGCCGAAACTCCTGCTGACTATTTCGCAACATTTGATTTCACTGATATTTTCGATAAATATACAAAGAATAATAAGTAATGACGCTTAGATCCACAGGGAATTTCTCTGTGGGTCTTGCTGTTTTTGGGCGTTTGGTGAGCAAATATTAAAAAAATCGGAATTTATGTGATTTTTGCTTGCAAAATAGTATGAGATGTAGTATAATATTAAATTGAATTGGTGTTTTTTTGCACCTAAGGCGTTGCCTTAATATTAAGAAAGGTCAGGGATTATATATGGATTTGAACATGGTCAAGTATCTGGCAGAGCTTAGCAAGCTGGAATATTCCGATAAAGAGCTTGCAGCCACAGCCGAGCAGATGACTGATATTATTGATCTTATGGATACCGTAAAGGAAATCGACATTACCTATGACGATCTCAAGGACAATCACGATGTTTACCTCAACGATCTGAGAAAAGACGAGGTCATCGAATCTATGCCTACTTCAAAGGTCCTTTCAAATGCAGTGAATACAAACAACTGCTTTGTAGTGCCTAAGGTCGTAGAGTAAATTTAACAGGAAGGTAGTGTGAAATTTGGACGTTTCTTCAATGAAAATCCGTGATATGCGTAAGGCTCTTGACAGTAAGGAAATCTCCGCTAAAGAGCTTGCACAGACATATTTTGAGAGAATAAAGAAATATGACGATAAGGTAAAGAGCTTTATCACTGTTACAGAGGAAAAGGCTCTGGAGCAGGCTGAAAAGGCTCAGGGCGTTATCGATAAGGGCGAAGCAAAGGCTCTCACAGGTATACCTGTGGCAGTAAAGGACAATATTTGTACAGAGGGCGTAAAGACCACCTGTGCGTCAAAAATGCTTGAAAACTTTGTTCCACCTTATAATGCGACCGTTATGGAAAAGCTCGACGCTGAGAATATCGTAATGCTCGGCAAGACTTCTATGGACGAGTTCGCAATGGGAGGCTCTACACAGACCTCTGCTTTTGCAAAGACAAAGAATCCTTATGATCTTGACCGTGTACCTGGCGGCTCATCAGGCGGATCTGCTGCGGCAGTTGCTGCGGGACTTGCACCTGTTGCTCTTGGTACTGATACAGGCGGATCTATCAGACAGCCTGCTGCTTTCTGCGGCGTAACAGGTATCAAGCCAACATACAGCAGAGTTTCAAGATTTGGTCTTGTGGCTTTCGCTTCATCTCTTGACCAGATAGGCTCTATCGGTCTTGACGCTCATGACTGTGCTATACTCCTTAACGAGATATGCGGTTATGACTTCCATGACGGCACAAGCTCAAAGCTTGAAGTGCCTGATTTTACCGCAAAGATAGGCGAGTCAATGAAGGGCATGAAGATAGCACTCCCTAAGGAGTTCTATGCAGAGGGCATCAATGATGAGGTAAAGGCTGCCGTTTTAAAGGCTGCTGAGGAATATAAGGCAATGGGCGCTGAGCTTATCGAGTGTTCTATGCCGTCGCTTAAGTATGCTGTTCCTTGTTATTATCTTCTTGCTTGTGCTGAGGCGGCTTCAAATCTGTCAAGATATGACGGTATCAAGTATGGTCACAGAACGCTCACAGCTGACAGCTATGAGGAGCTTATAATCAAGTCACGTTCAGAGGGCTTCGGCGAGGAAGTAAAGAGAAGAATACTTCTTGGAAACTACTGCCTGTCAAGCGGATATTATGACGCTTACTACAGGAAGGCAATGGCTCTCAGACAGCTTATAAGAAAAGAATACAACGATATATTCGAGAAGTGCGACGTTATCCTTACGCCGACAACTCCTGCTGTTGCATACAGCCCTGAGATGACTTCCGACCCTGTTCAGATGTATCAGGCTGATATATGCACAGTTACAGTAAATATCGCAGGTCTGCCTGCAATATCAACTCCTTGCGGCTATGACAGCAAGGGTATGCCTATCGGTATGTCTGTTATAGGCAGAAAGTTCGACGAGGCAACTATCATCAAGACTGCCGACGCATACGAAAAGGGCTTCAAGCCTGTTGCGCCAAAGCTTTAAGGGAGGTAAGACAAATGGAAAAATGGAGAACGGTCATCGGCCTTGAGATCCACGCCGAGCTGCTTACCAAAACTAAGATCTTTTGTAACTGCTCCGCTGAGTTCGGAGGTGCGCCAAATACAAGATGCTGCCCTGTATGTACAGGTATGCCTGGTACTCTGCCTATCATCAATCAGCAGGCTGTAGAGTATGCTGTAAAGGCAGGATATGCACTTAACTGCGGCATCAACAAGTTTTCAGTATTCGACAGAAAGAACTACTTCTATCCTGACCTGCCAAAGGCATATCAGATATCACAGCTTTACAGACCTATCGTAGGTCCTGGATATGTGCCTATCGAGGTGAACGGTCAGAAGAAGAACATCAGAATAAACCATATCCACCTTGAGGAAGATGCCGGTAAGCTCGTTCATGACGCTTTCAACGGAATCTCAATGGCTGACTATAACAGATGCGGAATCCCGCTTATCGAGATAGTTACTGAGCCTGATATAGCGTCAGCAGAAGAAGCTATGGCTTTCGTTGAGCAGATATCTCTGCTTTTACAGTATGCAGGCGTTTGCGACTGTAAAATGGAGCAGGGCTCACTGAGATGTGACGTTAATATCTCTCTTATGCGTCCTGACGCTACTGAGTTCGGTACTCGTGCGGAGATAAAGAACATCAACTCTATCAAGTCTGTTGGCAGAGCTATCAAGTATGAGGAAAAAAGGCAGGCGCTTCTTCTTGAAGCTGGCAAAAAGGTCGTTCAGGAAACAAGACGTTACAACGCAAACAGAGATAAGACAACTTCAATGCGTACAAAGGAAAACGCTAACGATTATCGTTATTTCCCAGAGCCTGATATTCTTCAGGTAAACCTTACAGACGCTCAGCTTGATGAGATAAAGGCTAAGCTGCCTGAAATGCCAAGCAGCAGATTCAAGAGATACACTGAGGAATACGGTATTTCTGAGATAGACGCAAAAACGCTTATCCAAACAAAGATAATCTCAGATTTCTTTGAGAATGCACTTAAGAGATATAACAATCCTAAGAGCGTGGCTGTGTTCATTCTCGGCGAGTTTATGAGAAGAGTAAATCTGGGTGAGATAGATATAAACAATATCAGCTTTACACCTGAGGAGTTTGCAGAGCTTGTTGAAATGGCTGATACAGAGAAGGTATCAAAGAATGACGCTAAGACCGTGTTCAGAGCAATGGTAGAAGAGGGCGGCAAGCCTATGGATATTGCTAAGAACAAGGGTATGATAATCACTGTAGATACTGCAAAGGTCGAGGCAGGCGTTGACGAGATACTCGCCGCAAATGCCGCACAGGTAGAGCAGTATAAGAACGGTGAAACAAAGGTATTCGGCTTTATCATGGGTCAGTGCACAAAGGCTCTCAAGGGCGTTGCAACACCTAAGATAATCAAGGAAATTCTTGAAAGCAAGCTGAAAGCTGCCGCTGCAAGCGCTGCTTCTGATGCAGAGAAGAAAGAGGACGTAAAGGACAACGTTATCGACACTTCAAAGCTCACAAAGTATGAGAACGCTGATAAGTATGTACCTGAAAATGACGGCAAAATGCTTATGATAGATACGGCTGACGTCAAGAAAGAGTTTATGCTTGCTGACGCTAAGGCTAATATGGGCAAGGAAGTTGAGTTTTCAGGCTGTGTTCATAGAATAAAGAACATGGGAAGCATTGCATTTATCGTTGTAAGAACCTCAAGAGATGTTATACAGACAGTTTACTCTGCCGACAACTGCAAGGATTCTATCGAGGGTCTGAGAGAAGGCTTCTTTGTAAATGTAAAGGGTATCGTTAAGGAAAACCCTAAGGATTTCAATGGCCTTGAAATAGAACTTGATTCTATCAAGCTTATCTCCACAAACGCCGCTGAGCTTCCTTTAAAAATATCACAGGGCAGACTTAACTGCACAATAGAAGTAAATCTTGACAACCGTGCGGCTTCACTGAGAAACCCTTATGAGAGAGCTATATTCAAGCTCCAGGAGGGTCTTGTTCAGGGTATGCACAAGTTCATGCAGGCAAACAACTTCACTGAGATACACTCGCCAAAGATTGTTGCTCAGGGTGCAGAGGGCGGTGCTAACATCTTCCGCCTTGACTATTTCGGTAAGTCTGCATTCCTTAACCAGTCACCGCAGTTCTATAAGCAAATGGCTGTGGCATTCTTTGACAGAGTTTATGAGATAGCACCTGTATACAGAGCTGAAAAGCACGCTACTTCACGTCATATCAACGAGTATATCGGTCTTGACTTTGAAATGGGCTATATCGACAGTATGTATGACGTTATGAAAATGGAGATTGCAATGCTCAAGTCCATTTTCGAGTATATCAAGGAAAACTATCAGAACGAGTTGAAGATACTTGAGGCTGATGTTCCTGAGATAAAGGAAGTTCCGTCTATTAAGTTTGCTGACGCTATCGAACTGCTGAGAGGCGGCGAGGGAAGCGGCAAGAAGTTCGATCTTGACCCAGAGGACGAGGTAAACCTCGGCAAGTATGCCAAGGAAAAGTACGATTCAGACTTTATCTTTGTTACACACTTCCCATCATCGAAGCCTCCGTTCTATGCAATGAACTCCAGAGAAGACCCAAGAGAAGCATACAAGTTCGATCTGTTGTTCAGAGGACTTGAAATTACTTCGGGCGGTCAGAGAATACACGATTATAACGAGCAGGTAGAGAAGATGAAGGCTCAGGGACTTGACCCTGATGATTTCAAGAACTATCTTGAGGCTCACAAGTATGGTCTGCCACCTCACGGTGGACTTGGTATCGGTCTTGAAAGACTTCTCATGAAGCTTCTTAACAAGAACAACATCAGGGAAACATCACTGTTCCCAAGAGATATCAACAGACTTCTTCCATAGTCTGCAAATATGTTTATCAAAGAACGGGCAGGTCTGTCCGTTCTTTTTTTGTATGGGCGACCTGAGGTCGTCGGCATATCGAATGTTCGTTTTATGTGATTTTGCGATAAGGCAAAAGTCGGTACGTCGGGGCTGTATAAAAGCAGAATATTTGTCCAATAAGAATAGTATAATTCAATGATACTGATTCGGAGGACTGATATTCTTGAAAAAAATTCTTACTTTACTTATTTGTTTTTTGACCCTTTGCTCCTGCGGAGGTGAGGTAAATTCTCAGAGGGACAGGCTTGTGACTATGGAAAAAGCATCGGTGATACCTGTGTGTGGAGAGAAAAACTACACTGATGCGGAAACGTCACACAAGCTTAATTATACTGTGCAGAAAGCTATATGGATATCCTATATTGACCTTGCGGATATGCTCACAGGGAAAAGTGCCGAGAAATTTCGTGAGAACATTTCTCAGGCTTGCGAAAACGCTTTGAGCATAGGTTGTAATACGCTGTATGTCCACGTCAGACCTTTCGGGGACGCTATATATGATTCGGAACTTTATCCTGCATCAAGATATATAACAGGCATGGCAGGTGAGCAGGGCGGCTTCGACCCGCTTGATATAATGATACAGACCGCACATGACATGGGGCTTTCTTTTCACGCATGGATAAACCCTCTCAGGTGTGAGAATGAGGAATGTTTTCAGAATTATGACGATAGTTTTCTTCTGAAAAAGTGGTATGACGAGGACAACGGCTACCTAGAACAGGTTGAGGGCGACAGCCATTTGTGGCTCGATCCTGCTTATGATGAGGTAAGACAGCTTATAGCAGAGGGTGCGGCGGAGCTTGCAGAAAATTATGATATTGACGGCTTGCACTTCGACGATTATTTTTATCCCACAACGGCTGAGGATTTTGACGCACAGTGCTTTGCGGCTCAGACGGAGTTTGACGACCTTTCTCAATGGCGGCTGAACAATATCTCCCTTATGGTTGGGGAGATATACAGTGCGGTAAAAGCAGTGGATAAGGATATTCTGGTGGGAGTTTCACCTCAGGGAAATATGGAAAATAACTATGAGTATATGTACGCTGATGTGAAAAAGTGGTGCAGTGAGGAGGGGTATATAGACTATATCTGTCCGCAGATATATTTCGGTTATGAAAATTCTGTCAAGCCTTATGAGGATACCCTACAGCAGTGGGCTGATATCTGCACAACTGATGTTACGCTGGTGGCAGGACTGGGGGCTTATAAGATAGAAAGCGAGAGCGAGTTTTCGGAAAATATCGGCATTATCGGCAGGCAGATAAATGACGCTGTAGTTAGTTATAACTACGCAGGAGCGGCGGTATACGGCTATGGAAGTCTGTTCGGCGGCAGTGATAGAGGTGTTCGTGAGCAGGAGTTTATCGAAATTGCTTTTGATAAACTTGATACATCTGTAAAATGATATGCGATATATAAATTATGGTATGTTAAATGTAAACAAATTGTGATATATTATTATAAAATTTATGGAAGTAAACAAAAAACTATTGAAATTTCTTTTTAAATATAGTATAATGTTATATGCTGTAAGGCGATAATAGAAAATGTTTTTGTATTATTTGCCTAAAACAATATTATTTTGCTAATTATTCAGGGAGGGATTTTAGTGTACAAAATCGTAACAAGAAAGCAGCTCAATGACGCTGTTGTTCTTATGGAGATCGACGCACCTTACATTGCCGCTAAGGCTGAGGCTGGTCAGTTCATCATCTACAGAGTTGATGAGAAGGGCGAGCGTGTTCCGCTTACTATCGCTGACTATGACAGAGAAAAGGGCACGATCACAATTATTTTCCAGGTAGTAGGTGCATCTACAACTGAGCTTGCAAGACTTAATGAGGGCGACTATATCCATGACGTTGTTGGTCCTCTCGGCGTTGCTACAGAGTATGACGAGGGTATCAAGAGAGTTGCAGTAGTAGGCGGAGGCGTTGGTTGTGCTATCGCTTATCCACAGGCTAAGAAACTCCACAGCATGGGCGTTGAAGTTGATCTTATCGCAGGCTTCAGAAGCAAGGATATCGTTATCCTCGAGGACGAAATGGGCAAGGCTTCTTCACATCTTCATATCTGTACAGACGACGGTTCATACGGCTATCACGGATTTGTTACAAACAAGCTTCAGGAGCTTATTGACGGTGGTGCTAAGTTTGACGAGGTTATCGCTATCGGACCAGTTCCAATGATGAAGTTCGTTTGCAAGGTAACAAAGCCTTATGATATCAAGACTCTCGTTTCACTCAACCCTATCATGATCGACGGCACAGGAATGTGCGGCGGATGTCGTGTAACTGTTGACGGCAAGATCAAGTATGCTTGCGTTGACGGTCCTGACTTTGACGGTCAGAAGGTAGATTTCGACGAGCTTATGAGAAGAAACTCAACTTATAAGGAGCAGGAAAAGGCTCACTTGTGCAGACTTACTGGAGGTGTAAGATAATGGCTAATATGAGTTTGACAAAGACTCCTATTGCAGAGCAGGAGCCAAAGGTAAGAGCTAGAAACTTCAAGGAAGTTACTTTGGGTTACACCCCTGAGCAGGCTATAGAAGAAGCTCAGAGATGTCTTAACTGTAAGCACAAGCCTTGTATGACAGGATGTCCTGTAAGCGTTAGGATCCCTGAGTTTATCGCAAAGGTAGCAGAGGGCAAGTTTGAAGAAGCTTATGCCATCATCAAAACAACAAACGCTCTGCCGGCTGTTTGCGGACGTGTATGTCCACAGGAGCATCAGTGTGAGGGCAAGTGCGTTAGAGGAATCAAGGGCGAGCCTGTCGGTATAGGCAGACTTGAGAGATTCTGTGCAGACTATATGATGGACAAGGCAGTTGCCGTAGAAAAGGCTGAGCCAAACGGTCACAAGGTAGCTGTTGTCGGCGGTGGTCCTTCAAGCCTTACAGTTGCAGGAGACCTTGCTAAGCTTGGTTACGATGTAACTATCTATGAGGCATTCCATACAGCAGGTGGCGTTCTTATGTATGGTATCCCTGAGTTCAGACTTCCAAAGGCTATCGTTCAGCACGAGATAGACAATCTGACAAACATGGGCGTACATATCATGACAAACATGGTTATCGGCAGAGTTCTTTCTATCGACGAGCTTATGGGCATGGGCTATGAGGCTGTATTCGTAGGCTCAGGCGCAGGTCTTCCAAGATTCATGGGTATCGAGGGCGAAGGTCTTGTAGGCGTTTACTCTGCTAACGAGTACCTTACAAGAATCAACCTTATGAAGGCATACAAGGACGATTATGAGACTCCTATCATGAAGTCTAAGAACGTAGCTGTAGTAGGTGGTGGTAACGTTGCTATGGACGCTGCTCGTTCTGCAATGAGACTTGGCGCTGAGCACGTTTATATCGTATACAGACGTTCAATGGACGAGCTTCCTGCAAGAAAGGAAGAAGTTCATCACGCTCAGGAAGAGGGCATCGAGTTCCTCGTTCTTAACAACCCTGTTAAGATAGTTGGCGACGAGAACGGTCATGTAAACGGCATGGAGTGCATCAAAATGGAGCTGGGCGAGCCTGACGCAAGCGGCAGAAGACGTCCTATCCCTATCGAGGGTTCAAACTTCATTCTTGACGTTGATACAGCTATCATGTCTATCGGTACATCACCTAACCCACTTATCAGAAGTACAACTCCTGGTCTTGAAACAAACGATCACGGCTGCCTTATCGTTGACGAGAACGAGTCAACAACTAAGGAAGGTGTTTACGCAGGCGGTGACGCTGTTACAGGCGCTGCTACTGTTATCCTCGCTATGGGTGCAGGCAAAAAGGCTGCCGCTGCTATCGACGAGTATATCAAGAACAAGAAATAATTTCTTGTAAATGAAAATTATTTGTTAAAAGGCTTGAAGTTTGTGCAAATATCTGATATACTAATATAGTATTATTAGATTTGGAGGTCTTTTGATGAATTTGTCAGCAATTATTTCAGTTTTGGCAGCTGAGCAGAGTTCGCCTGCATCACTTGCCATGACTTTTATCCCACTGGTACTCATAATCGTGTTCTTCTATTTCTTTATTATCCGTCCGCAGAAAAAGCAGGATAAGAAAGACGCTGAGATGAGAGATAACCTTGAGATCGGTGACGAGGTCGTTACAAACGGCGGAATCGTTGGAATCGTGTTCTCTATCAAGGACGACACTGTTGTTATCGAAACAGGCGGCGACAGAAGTAAGATCCGTGTTAAAAAGTGGGCTATCGCTAAGAACGAAACAATTCATGACGGTGACGTAAAGTAAATATTGCTTTTGAGGGACGGGTAGTTTTATCCGTCCCTTTTTGTGTTCTTATTGTTCGTGGCTTTGAATATAATTTCTTTAGGATATTCAGAGTGGGGGTGCGGATATGAAAAATAACAGGCTTTTTGGGGGCAGAAAGCTTTCTGTGCTGTCATCTACGGCAATTTCTGCCTGCGTGGGGTGCGGTGCGATATTTGTTGCTGTGCTTGCTTTTGCGTATGTTATCACTAAGATAGATGCCACCGATCTTATGCTGTCGGTGATGTCAACAGCGGCACTTGGTATCGGAGCGTATGCAGGGGGATATGTCTGCGGAAAAAGGCAACGTAGAAACGGTCTGCTGTCAGGTGTGCTGTGCGGAGTGTTCATTTTTCTTATCATTGTCATTCTCAGTGCACTGTTTTCAAAAGCAGCCGAAAGCTTTTCCGTGCCTGCAAAGCTTGTGCTTACCCTTGTGTGTGCAGGCGTAGGCGGAGTTGTAGGGGTAAATTCTAAAAGCAGCCGTTTTTGATAAGGATAAATATTTATATTGCATTAACTATTCGTTCATAAAACATAGTGGGATATGTGGTATAATTAATGTAAATCAATTATTGGAGGTAAAATCCTATGAAACATATCAAGACGATCAATAAGGCTAATCTCAAGAAGACTGCTGCTAAGGGTGGCTGCGGCAAGTGTCAGGCATCATGTCAGTCAGCTTGCAAGACCTCCTGCACAGTTGCTAACCAGAAGTGCGAGAGAGAGGCTTAATATTCCGATCTTTCTGAGGCGTGCGAGCGTACACACGCCTTGCTAAAGGGGCATTTTTATGTCCCTTTATTTTTGTATAAATTTGTATATGAATATAAATGCGAAAGGTGATTTTTAAATGATACACAAGTTTAAGCTTGGCGGCTTTAATGCACTGCTTGACGTGAACAGTGGCGGAGTACATATTATAGACGATCTGACATATGATTTGTTAGACAACGTTGAGCCGCCTTTTGAGGAGAAATGTCCTGAGGACGTTGTAAGAAAGCTGTCAAAGATGTATGACAGCAAGGATATCGAGGATTGCTATGAGGAGATAGTTTCTCTTTATAATGACAAGATATTGTTCAGCGAGGACGATTACGAGAAGTATGCCCTGTCTGCTGTGGCTTCACCTATCAAGGCAATGTGTCTGCATATCGCTCACGACTGTAACCTGAGATGTAAATATTGCTTTGCTTCAACAGGCGATTTCGGTCAGGGCAGAATGCTCATGGACTATGAAACAGGCAAGCGTGCTATAGATTTTCTTATAGAGCGTTCAGGAGACAGAAAATTTCTTGAGGTGGACTTTTTCGGTGGCGAGCCTTCACTGAATTTTGGCGTGGTGGAGCAGCTTGTTGAGTATGCACGTTCACAGGAGGAGCCTCACAATAAAAAGTTCAGATTTACTGTTACAACAAATGGTGTACACCTCACTGACGAGATGATAGACTTCATCAACAAGGAAATGTACAACGTTGTTCTGTCTATCGACGGAAGAAAAGAAGTCAACGACAGAATGAGAGTGCGTGTTGACGGTTCGGGAAGCTATGACAGGATTATCCCTAACTTTAAGAAGCTTGTGGACAAGCGTCCTAAGAACAAGGATTGGTATGTAAGAGGCACTTACACAAAGTATAATCTTGACTTCTCAAATGATGTAATGCACCTTTATGACCTTGGATTCGACCAGATATCCGTTGAGCCTGTTATGGCTGACCCTAGCGAGCCTTATGCTATCACTGAGGCTGACCTGCCGAGGATCTTCAAGGAGTATGAGATACTTTCTGAGAAGATACAGAAGATAAGGGACGAGGGCAAGTTCATAAACTTCTTCCATTTTATGATAGACCTCGATCAGGGTCCTTGTGCGATAAAGAGACTTAGGGGCTGTGGAAGCGGAAACGAGTATGTTTCTGTCACTCCTGACGGCGATATTTACCCATGTCATCAGTTCGTTGGTATCACCGAGTTCAAAATGGGCAATCTCTATGACGGCACATTTAACGAGGAAATGAAAGATATGTTTGCTCACGCACACGTTTACAACAAGCCTGAGTGCAAAAAGTGCTGGGCAAAGTTCTATTGCAGTGGCGGTTGCAATGCAAACAACTACATTTACGCAGGTGATATCCACAATGCGCATAAGCTGTCATGTCAGATACAGAAGAAGCGTCTTGAATGTGCTATCATGATGAAGGCTGTTAAAATGCTCGACAGCGCAGAATGAATATAAATATTTTGTAAATTTCACGCATGGTAGCTTTTATGTACATTTATAAACTTAATATGTACAAAAACGTTTGAAGTTTAACAAAAAAATTATTGAATAATCGGTTTAAAAAGCACGGAATAACAAATGACGTTATTCCGTGCTTTCTGCTGTTATTACATAGTATGATAATGTCGAAAAATAGCAAAATGCGTCTGATATGTTAATAAGTATTAAGATAAATATAATGTATACTAAGCTGGTAGCTTATTGACAAAGTGGGTCGAATTTAGTATAAGATTGACATAAACAAAAGGTGCTTGGCGGTCATGTTACTGCAAATCGGCTATAACGAGCGCCCTCTGTATCGGACAGTATAAACCGACAAATTATTATGAAAAGGACGAAGAGATATGAAAACTAATGAAAAGAAGAATACTTCTGCTAAGAAGAAACTTATACCTGCAGTTGCAATGCTCACAACTTCCGCTGTAATGCTTTCTACTGCTACTTATGCTTGGTTTACAATGAGCAGAGAAGTTGAAGTAACAGGTATTAAGCTCACTGCTACAACTCCACAGACTATTGAAGTTTCACTTGGTAAAGCAACGGCAGGTGCTACAATTACAAGCAAAACTGAGGCAACTGCACCTACTAATGATGATGCTGACACAAAACTTTGGTCAAATAAAGCCGCAACAAGTTCAGTTTATGCTACATTTGGAAAGCTTATTCCTGCGTCAACAATTGATGGTAAGGATTTGTATTATACAACAAAGGCAACTGAAAATGGTAAGGCTGTAGATATTTCAGGCGAAAACGCATTTATTAAGGCTACTAATACTAACAATGCAGGTTGGACTTTCCAGAATGTCGGAGCATCGTCAGCAACGGAGAAAGATTTGACCGCTAACACAGATGGTGAAGGTTACTATCTTGACATTCCTGTATGGTTTAGAACAACAAGTATAGATGACGTTAAACTTGGTGTTGATGTAACTGTTACTGATCCAAATGCTGATGATGATAACACAAAGGGTGACTTGTATAAAGCAACTCGTGTGGCTATATTGAATGAGGATAGAAGTGCTGCTAATGGTGGAGTTTTCCTTGGCGCAGAAACTGATGTAGACACAGGATATTATAAGAAAAAAGCAGTTAGGGCTAATACAGGAACAAGCGAAAATGATTATTATGGCACTGTAACAGTTGCAAAGGAAGTAACTGCAAATACAGCAGGACAGGTTACAAATAGTGATTCAACTGAGGTTGCAAATGTAACTGGAGTTGGCACTGGAAAGACAGGTTACAGCACTCCTGCTAAGTATTATATCCGTGTATGGCTTGAGGGTGAAGATGTAAACTGCTGGAATGCTAATGCAGGTCAGAGCTTCACTGTAGATCTTAAATTCTATGACTTGAGCAACAAGTAAAATTTATTACATAACAAAAAAGACGCCGAAGAAATTCGGCGTTTTTTGGTAAATGGGTATAAAAAATAATTTTCCATATTTGGGGAAATCTCCCGATTTTTCTTTGCTTTTTGTCGAAATTATGCTATAATGATATATTTGAACAGGAAAGGAAGTGACTTGCTTTGAACGGTAATTCAACAGTTGACGGCGTTCGTGCCGTGGAGCTTTTCTATAGACCTATAAAAAATACCGACAGCGGCAGGGTCACTTTTTTGCAGTTGCAAACAAGGCTCAATTCTCCTGTTATGGGAACGCTAATGCCTGCGGATTATCTCCCTGTGGCTCAGCTTTCCGACCGATGTGTTAGCATTTTCAAGCTTGCTTTCGTTCAGCTTTTGCAGGCTTTGGGCAAGTTTCACGAAAGGGAAGTGGACGTTGATTGGGCAAGCGTGTTCATGCCTGCAAGATTTTTAAGGCAGATGGAAGCTCCGAGAGTTGTGGCAGATTATTGCGATAAGTTTGGCGTGAAGTATGAGCGTGTCTGCTTCGAGTTGTCGCCTGATGTGCTTGATGAAGCTGACAGCACAGCGGCAGATAACGTGGCTCTTATGAGAAGACAGGGCTTTCATTTTCTGCTCACAGGCTTCGGCACTGAGGGCTTTAAAATGCTTAAGACTGCTGAGTTCAAGGTAGATAATATCATGCTTGACGGCTCGGTGGCTCAGGTTCTTGGTAAGAGCGACAGGTATGATACCTGCGTGAACTCTCTGCTGAATTTCGTTTTTGACCTTAATGCTGAGGTCATAGCTGACGGCATTACTGATGATAAGCAGGTGAAACAGCTCAGCGGTATGCAGTGCCTTTACTATTCGGGAGAAAATGCAGGAAAATATATTGCGGAAAGATACGTTCGCAATAGAAATGAGTAATAAACGGGTGATACGGTTTTGGACGGTAAAAATATAGATAAAAATACAAGAGTAGTCGATACCCTTGCACTTCGCAGGACCGCCAAGGAAGCTAAACGCTATGTGGTAATGATGAGATTGCTTAAAATTCTTGCCATTATACTTATCGCTATCGTGGCGGCGGCTTATGCGGTGTCTTATTTTTACGACAAGTATGGTAGCTTTACAGTTAAGATAAGTAAGTATGATATGATAAATCAGGGGCTTACTCTTTCGGAAACTCCTGACTATACCACGAGCAATTCAAGGCTCAATGCGGATATCCTCTATGATATGACAAATATCAGTGGTGAAGATCTCCCTGATAATATCGACAAGATAAACGGCAGCCATAATGGCGAGGGGTATATAGCTTATACTTTCTATCTCATAAATTCCGGTAAAGACACACTTAGCTATGACAGCGAAATGACTATCGAGAACGTCACGAACGGTGTTGATGAAGCTATCAGAGTGGAGCTTTTCGTGAATGGCGAGAAAACTGTTTATGGTAAAACAAAGTCTGACGGCAGCGGTAAGGAAAGCGATTGCGACAAGGAGTTCGCCTCCTCTACTGAGGTCATGAAGGATCGACGTGAAAAGCTTGGTCCTGGTGAGAAAGACAAGTATACAGTGGTCATATGGCTTGAGGGAAATGACCCTGATTGTGTTGACAAAATAATCGGTGGCACAATGAAGCTTGGTATGAATTTCAAGATCGTTGAAACAACTTAAAAAATTAGAAGGGAGGAAGCCTCGGGTTTCCGAGGTTTTGAATTATGAAAAAAGCTTTGAAGATCGTTTTTAATGTTATCGCATGGGTGGTGCTTATCTTTGCACTGCTTATAACAATTCTCGTGTTCTCGTCTGATAAGAATAATGGTACGGCAAGTCTGCTGGGATATGTCCCGCTCACAGTTGAATCTGACTCAATGAAGCCAACTTTCAAAAAAGGCGACCTTATTATCTCAAAGGAAATAGACGATATCAATTCTCTGAAAAAGGGCGACGTTATCACTTTCTGGACTCTTATAGAGGGCAAAAAAGAGAAGAATACCCACCGTATCGCAGAGGTACTCAATGATAACGGCTCTGTAGGCTTTATCACACGAGGCGATGCTAATAACGTAGATGATACATACACTGTTTATGCAGGTGATATAATCGGTCAGTGGAAAGGTGCAAAAATAGGCGGTTTCGGCAAGGTAATGGATTTTCTCAGAACAAAAACGGGATTTTTCATTTGCATTCTTTTGCCGATAGCACTGTTTTTCCTCTTTGAGCTTTATAAGCTTATCGCAACCATAATCGAGATAAAGCGTCCTGCTATCACAGAGAGCGATGAGGAAGAAATAAAAAGACGTGCAGTTGAGGAATACCTTGCACAGCAGAAGAAAAAGGAAGAGGAAAATGCACAGCAGGAGAAAAATGACAAATAACTGCTGCTTGGGTGATACATTATGAATGGATTTCTGAAATGGTTTTTTGTTTTCATGTCGTCAATGCTTGCAGGCTTTGGGCAGATCTTCAAGGGTCTGTGGAACGGCATAAAACAGATCTTTAATATAAAAAACTACATAAGGATATTCAAGACCTACTCGGCAGACTTTGGTGCGCTGGGCTGGGTACTTTCTGTGCTTGCAATTATCGTTGTTGTGGCTATCTTTGTGCTTATTATTTTTATGATAGTTCTTGCTGTGAGAAAGTACATAAGATTCAGACACTCTATCGTCAGCAACGAGGATCTTATCGAAGAAATATCTGACCTGCAGCGTCAGGTGGTCAAAATGACCAAGGAAAAAGATGAGATCATGGCAATGAAGGTGGCTCAGCTTGGCGTATATGATAACACCGCTCTTGCAGAGGGCGAGCAGATGCCTGCACAGGGCGAAGTTCAAACCATTGTGGACGGCGTTGTTCAGACTGCCGACTGCCGTTTTTCAAAGCTTATCGAGGTGGACAATTTCTACAAGACATACGAGCCGCCTGCTTACAATAATGACATCACCCTTAGCGGTATCTGCGAAGCATACAGAAACTTTGCCTGCTCAAGAATGCACCTTTATTATGACATAAAAACTATCCGACTTTTCATTGCAGGCATGGCTTCAACAAAGCTCATTATCCTGCAAGGTATCTCTGGTACAGGTAAAACATCATTGCCATATTCATTCGGTAAGTTCTTGCAGAAAGATACCACCATTGCTTCTGTTCAGCCGTCATGGCGTGACAGAACTGAGCTTTTCGGCTACTTCAACGAGTTCACGAAGAACTTTAATGAAACAGAAGTCCTCAAAAGAATTTATTCTTCTGAATACAATGACGATGTAAACTTCATACTTCTCGACGAGATGAACATTGCGAGAGTAGAATATTACTTTGCAGAAATGCTCTCGATTCTTGAAATGCCTGATCCTGCCGAGTGGGAGCTTGATCTTGTTCCTAACGTGTGGAGTACCGACCCTGTTCGCCTTGATAAGGGCAAGCTGCGTATTCCGCAGAACATTTGGTATATCGGTACTGCCAACAACGACGATTCTACGTTCACTATCTCAGATAAGGTATACGACCGTGCACAGCCTATCAATCTTGACGCAAAGGGAGTTGCCTTTGACGCACCTGACACGCCGCCTATGAATTTAAGCTTTGAACATCTTGATACACTTTTCAAGGAAGCTTTTCAAATGTATCCTGTTTCACAGGACAGTCTGAAAAAGATCCAGCAGCTTGACCTGTGGGTAATTGAAAAGCTGAGAGTGGCTTTCGGTAACCGTATACTTAAACAGATGAACTTGTTCGTTCCTGTATATGTTGCCTGCGGCGGCGAGGAGCTTGACGGCATTGACTATGTGCTTGCCACAAAGATATTCAGAAAATTTGAGTCGCTTAACTTGGCAATGCTAAGAGAAGAGCTGAAAGAGCTTTGCACCTATATGCTGAAGCTTTTTGGCAGAAACACTATGAAAGAATCTATAGCATATCTTGAAAGATTGCAAAAACTGTACTAAAATTTGTATTCATAAGCTTTGAGAGGAGGGACGGGCATGAGCGAATACAACGAACAGCGTGCAGCTTTTGACAAAGCTGTAAAGACGTTTGACGGCAATAACAGCTTTGCGGCAGCCCGTGCCTTGCTTCTTTCGGGCGAAAAAACTGTATCTTTTAATCGTAAGATAATCGAGAAGAATATAGATTCGTCCTGGCTCACAGAGATAGAAAAAGCTCTGCCACATCTTGATACGGTAATAAGAAATCCAAGAAACACCATTAAAGAAGTGGAAGAGATCGTGCCTATCGCTATGTCAAGGAAGATAACGGTAGAGTCCATAAAACATCTAGGACAGCACACCGATCTTATTCAGGATATCGACAAAAAGACCGGAAAGATAACTCCGTCAAAGATACTCAACATTCATAAAGAGGAAACTCTCGATACATATGAAAACAGATTTGTAAATACCCTTATCGACAGGCTATACATTTTTATAAATATAAGATACAATAAGCTTGTCCAGACCGCAGAGGCGCAGGAGGCTTATTCTTTTAATTACGATACCGTGGCTGACAGCGGCGATGGCAGAAAGGTCAACATTAGTTTTAAGATAGAAACTGTTGACAGTCTTGTCGGCGGCAGCAAGGATACTGACGTTTGGTCAAGGCTTGAAAGGGTCAAAAAGGCTATCGAGGGCTATAAAGGCTCAGTGCTTTGTACCACTCTTGGCAACGCTTTTATCAGACCGCCTGTTATGAGAACAAACGCTATCACTAAAAATGTGGACCTTATGGCGTGTCTTACCCTTTGGCAGTTTATCGAAAGCTACGATAAGGCAGGCTACGAGGTCAACGTTTCTGATACTGCACAAAGACCTGATGATTCTTATATCGAGGATATATATGGTCTGACCGCAATGAACTATATGCTTTTCCGCTCCTATACCCATGGGGCAGACAAGTCGGAGGAGCTTAAAACTATAAAGAGCAAGACCCTCGCACCAAAGGTTGTCAGGCGTTTTGATAAGCAGACGCCTGATAAATATGATGTCATAGTTGGCGAGGGTGAACAAAGTAGTGCAAGTAAGACAGATATGGGTATGACTGCCGAAGAGGCAGGAAACCTTACGGCAGAGCTTGACCGTATAGTTGAGATAGAAAAGCAGTTTCTCAAAGACGAGGAAGACCGTAAGAGGGCTGAGGAGCTTGCGGCTGCAGAAGCTGAAAGAAAGCGTGCCGAGCAGGAGAAACTTGAGCGTCAGCGGCGTGAGGAAGAAGAGCGCATAAGGCTGGAGCATGAGGAAGCTGAACGCAGAAGATTGGAGCTTATCCAAAAACAGCAGGCGGAGCAGGCTGCAAGAGAAAAGGCGGAGCGTGAGGAACGTGAACGCCGTGAAAAAGAGGAAGAGATCAAGCATATCGCAAGACGCAAAAGGCAAATGGAAGAGCGTAAGCGCCGTGAAGAGGAGCAGCGTGTCCGTGAGGAAAGAGCTAGGATCCGAGAGGAGAAAAAGCTCGTCCGCAGCAGCCTTGGATCTGCTATGGATCAGCAGATCAGCACGAATGAAGAAGCCGTGTCTTCAAGCTTTGTGTCAGAGTATGAGTCCCCTGAGATCGCTGCAAAAAAGGCGAAAGAAGCACAACAGCAGCGTGAGCAGGAACGCCGTGAGCGTGAACGTGCTGAGCGTCTTAAAGCTGAACGTGAAAGCTTTGAAAATAAAAATATCAATGAGATATTTAAAGAATATTCCAAAAATCCATATTACATGGCAAAACGTGGCATAACATATGTTCTGGCTCACGCATTTGGGATCATACCTGTTGTGACGGATAATCCAGACTATATCAGGATGTTCAAAGTCAAGAAGGAAAAAGAACTGGCTGAGGCAGAGAGAAAACGTGCAGAGCGTGAAATTGAGATCATCTATGAAAAATATGCTCCGTATCTGAAATATGATGTAAAGAGGCATATCAAAAACAGGCAGTTTAAAAAGAGAAAACGTCTTGAGCGAAAGAACAGACCGCCAAGACCATATATTCCGCCACAGCGCACCGCTGAGGAGCAGAAAGCTATCGACGCTGAAATGAAACGACTCTATAAGGAGTATCATGTTTCAGCAGTTGGCAGAATGGCAAGGCATTTGAAAGAGAAATATAGCAAACAATAACACGGAGGGAGCGTCGGTATCATCGGCAAGGCGTTGAGGATAGTAAAAATAGCTTTGACAATACTTGGCTCTGCTGTGTTTGCGGCACTGCTGAGTGTGACGGTGTACATAATGGTCTGCGGCTGTATCGGCAAAACAGCAAGCATTTTTGGTTACAGCGTACTGAAAGTCGTGAGCGGAAGTATGGAGTCGTCTATACATGAGGGTGACTATATTTACATCAAAAGGACGGATACTGACAGCTTAAAGGCAGGGGATATCATTTCGTTCTACTCTCAAGATGATAGCATTAAAGGCGAGATAAATACTCACAGGATATCTGAGGTTTTGAGCGATGGCACTTTTGTTACTAAAGGCGATGCTAACAAAATAGAGGACAGCGTGACGGTGCAAAAAGTCAGCATTATTGGAAAATACTATGGGAAACTCAGATTTTTCAAGTGGCTTGGTTCATTTGCATCAACAAAGAAGCTCCTCATACTGTTTGTGATAATCCCAACAGTTTGCATGGCGGTGTATGAGGTAAAAACTATCGCTGAGATAAAAATATATTCAAACCGTGAGGAAGCTTTGAAAGCGGCTGAGGAAGAAAAGGAAAAGCTCATGCGTGAGGCTGTTGAAAAGGAAGTTCAGCGGCTGAAAATGCAGGAAAACGAGAAAAAGGAGGCGAACAGCTTTGAATCAGGAAAAGATAATGAAGGCTAAAATGATAACGGCTATCGTTATTTGTATTGCGGCACTTGCAGGGCTGTTCGTTTTTATCGGGCTTTATATGGACAAGTCCGAGGAAGTCAGAAAGACTTACATTGCTAAGTATATGGAAAATCTGTCTGCCGCCTCTGAGGAGATAGACACTTATCTTGAAAGCGGCAAGAATCTTCCAACGAGATATAACATGATAATTTCGGACATGGGTGCGGCAAGGTCGCTGGTGTTTCTTATCGACGATTATACGGAGGAGCAGAAGGCTATAAATGAGCTTCATTATTGCTTTGTGAAGTATCCCGAACAAATGCAGGGTAAGCTTGAGGACGTGAAAAAGGCACTTGACCATATCACCGAAAATCTTGACAAAGGCTATAGAGAAGTCAACAAGATAGTTGATTCGGTTGATAAAATGGGAAATTAATGCAAGGAGGACAATAACGTGAGCAGTAAAGGGCAGCTTAAAAGAGAAATAAAGAAATGCAGACTTACTATTGAGGAAATAGAGCGTAAGAGATCACGTTCACAATCAGCACTGGTTCAGGCAATTCTTTTGCAGGAAGAGCCTAACGAAATGGACGTTGAGTGGTTCAACAAATACACAGGCGAGATAACCGCTTGCAGAAACCACATGATAGAATTGCAGAAAGAGCTTGACTCAATGAAATAATGGAGGTCGCCAAAGTGGCTGAGCATAAAGTGATAGAGAAAGCAGACAGCGAGGAAGAAAAGAAGAAACGCAAACTGCTTGTTATAAAAATAATACCAGTTGCAGTGCTGGCATTTATACTTATTGCGGTCAGCTTGGCTTGGTTTACCATTGATAAAGCCCTTGATCTTGATTCATTTGGAATGAAAAGCGTAGATTCGCCATTTGAACTGAAAACAGTAGGCAGTGCCAATGTGCTTAAAGCTGAGATACTTGACAGCAATGACTACTCTAAGGTGTCTGATGGGAGCAACATCACTTCTGACGAGAACAACAAGATCTACTGGCTTCTTGATGAAGAAAGCGGTATGACGAATGGTATTAATCCTGGTAGTCATGGAAAGCTTACTTTTTATGTTGTCCCGAACCAGTCGGGGGAAATGGAGATACAGTTCAAGTTGAGTATCACGGGGTATGCAGAGAATAAAAACGAAGACGCTGTTTCTTATGAAAAGGTTACTGAAGAAGAAGTAACTAGATTTATGAATGGACATATCATGTTTTTTGAGAAATATGATGAGAACAATCACACATATTCCGATTTTCTTCATGATGAAACATTCACAAGGACGTTTAAAGATTGTAAAGTAAACGTTCCGCAGGAAGTGAACGTATATTGGGTGTGGCCGAACACGCTTGGTCAGATACTAATGAAAAGCACAGATGAAAATCTGACAGAGAAAAATGTGCTGTTTGATGATGACAGTAAAGAACGTTTGGATTTTGCGGAATATATAAAGGGTAATTTAAGCTTGTTCTTGTCAGGTGATGCTGATAAAGAACAAAATAAAAAGGTTATTGAGAATATACTTAATGGTGATAAATACAGCACAGCACAGTTATCATCACTAAGCTCCATGTATAATGACGCTGACGAAAAGATAGGTACAAAGGTGCAATATATCCTTGTTGAACTAAACGTATAGATAAGAATATTAACTTTGCACGGAGGCAGTTGAAAGTGAAAGCTAATAGAAATCAGAAAATTAATAGAATATGCCGCAAGCTTTACAGCAAGTATCGCAAGAATGTTATTTCTTTAGTTACAGCTGTCGTATTGCTTGTCACGAGTATGCCGCTTGCAGACATTTCAGGTTTTGTGTCTAAAATGGTATCAACTGTCACCAATGCTATTACGGCTATGGCGGCAGATACATATACTGACATAACTAACGATATCAAAAGTGGCGTTTTTACGATACAGAATGCAGACGATTTTAAAAAGCTTCTTAATGCAGACCCTGCTGTTTATCAGAATATCACTGTATTGTTTTCAAACAACCAATCTCAGTTTAAGGCTTCTGATTTTACAGGAATAGAAAAAGGACTTGGCAATGAAGAATATCCTTTCATGGGAACAGTCAAAGCAAATGAGGGTTCAGCTATTAATCTTCCTATTAATTTTGCTCTGTTTGAATATCTTAGTGACAGTGCAAATTTAGATACTATTATTTTTGCTAGACCGGAAGAAAAAAATTCAGCTTTGCTTGCTGAGAATGTTATACACGGTGATGTGGCTTCAGCTAATAAGTGGAAAATAAAAGCTGATCCTGTAGATGATTCAGGTGCTACAATTTATAAATCCTTCACATCTGTTATAGGAAATATGAAAAATGGAGCAAATGTCGATCTGGATATCACTCTAAGTAATGGTGTCAAGGTGGAAGTATCAGGCGGGGATAATGCGGGTCTTGCTTGTGGCACTATGGACGAAAAGACAAGTCTTGCTGTAAGCTTGTCAAGTGGTTCGCTTGACGTTTCCGGCAAATCGAACGCAGGCGTATTTGTTGGAAAAATGAGCGCTGATGCAACACTGAACGTTGACAAGTGTGATGTCTTGACAGGCGTAAATGTATCCGCAAACAACGCAGGCGGACTTGTGGGCAGTGCAGAGAATGCAGAAATAAATGTCGGTGAAGGTGTCACCCTTACCATGACCGGAAGCGTTACAGGCTCTGTAACTGCGGGCGGTCTTTTCGGCTCTTATACATACAGTAAAGCCAACGAAAAGACATTTGACATTTCAAAATTCAGTGGCATGAAAATGGCACTTGCTTGTTCATCAGGAGATACCGCTGACAGTGCGGCTGTTGGTTCTGTTTTCGGACTGCTGACAAACAGCGCAGATAGTGCAAAAATTTGTATCACGGGCACCGCTAATGATACTATTACTTCAAACTTCAAGGGCACTGTCAGGGCAGGCTTTTATGGTGGTATTGTCGGAAGATATTCTGCCAATGCTCTTAGCTCTGAACTAGCACTAAGTGATATCATTGTAAATGTGACTGGCTTATGCAATGCCCTTGATTTTGGCGGCCTTATTGGTAAGATAGGTGATAACAGCAAGGCTTATGTAAGCGTCAAGAATACCACTATAAGTATTAATAATCCCACATCATCACAAAATAATTATGGCGGACTTGTGGGCTATGCAGATCAGGCTTTTATTGATGTTGGCGGCAAAGTCACAGTTACTGCAAATAATGTTTCTGCAAACCAGAGCGTAGGTGGCATTGTTGGCAAATTTAATAAAAATGGCGTTGTAAGGCTTGGCGGTGAAACAAACCTTTCAGGCTTTTATCCTAAAGACCCTAACAAAAACGGATGTCAGATAGTAGGAAATAGAGGCAATGCTTTGATCTATAGCTTAAAAGGCTGGTCATTTACAAGGACATCTTCAAAAGTTATAGACGATATGGATTGGGGCGGAGTGCTTCGCCTTAACAATTCCGATCTGCTTGAGAGTGCTGACAGTGTTCTGTCTTTTGATGGATCGGGGCATACTGTTACAATAAATGGATTTTCTAATAATAATATTACCATAAGCAATAGGGCAGATTTTGCCCGTGCGGCTTTGATAATGCAGCATGATAGCAATGATTTTGTTAAGTATAGCGGTGCTAGCAGGGCAGATATGCTTGCGGCAAATATCAGCCTTAGTGCAGATGTTGATATAAGCGACACAGGTCTAACCGGCTTTATGCGTGATAATGGTGAGGATACATTCACAGGCACTCTGAATGGCAATAGTCATACAATTACTATGAGCATAGGCAAAGACGCTAAGATAGTTTTCCATACTCACAACGGACTTTTTGCAAAGACAAGCAGTGCAAAAATAAGTAATTTAAAGCTTGTTTCAAACTTTAATATTGTTGGTGACAATGTTTCTGGCGGTGATGCTTGTTATATTGGTTCTGTGTCTGCATACAACAGCGGAACTTTGACTATTGACAAAGTGACCGCTGATGTGACCGCATCTCCAAGTGGTGCGTATACTAATTTTGTCGGAGGTCTGGTTGGATATGTTGCTGACGCCACAAGTGAAGTTTCGTTCACTAATTCTGCTGTAACAGCAAATCTTACATACAATAATAGCACAACAAAGGTAGATTGTACTTGTCTTGGCGGAGTTATCGGAATGGTAGGAGCTGTTACATCAAAACCTACAACTGGTATTAAGTTTAATAATGTCACTGTTGACGGAAATATAACTGACAAACACACAGGAAGTAACTCCAGAGTTGGTGGACTCATTGCAGAGGTCGGTGCTAAGGATAATTCAGCTTCTGTTGTACCTAATAAGGTATCTATCACCAATGTTAATATTAATGCTTTAACAATAAATTCTAGTGGTAAATCAAATAGCGGTGGATTTTTAGGGCATAACTGGTATAGAGTAGAAATTGATCTGAATAGTTTGAATGTAAACAATTCAAGATTAACAGTGAACAATGGCACAGAACTGGGCGGTCTTGTACTTTCCACAACAGGTTATTGGAGCATAAAAGAGGTTAGCTTTGACGGTGTGACAGTGAAAGCAACAAAATGTATAAATTTCGGCATGCTTGCCTCAACTCTTTTTGGTAGAGATTATGACTCTTATGGCTTTGACTATTTTAAAGGTGAAAATGTCAATAATTACAGAAGCTCACGAGATGCAACTTATTTTGAACTTACTAAACCTAATGGATATAAGATCTCACAAGATACTAAGATAAATATAAGCCCAAGCTATTCGTATTTTGATGAGATAGCTCGTTGTAGTATTTATGCTTCAAATAGTCCTGTTTGCAATCGTCAAGCCATAATTTCAATTCCTGCTGTTACAGCGGACGGAGAGCGTTTGCTGTATATGGACGGAAAGAACTGCAATACCTATCAAAATCAAACAACAAATAATGGTGCTGTGTGGAAAAATAATTCTTGGGCAAGATATTATTATAACCTTGATGTATATAAAAACGGTAAAGCCACCACAGGCGGAGCTAAGGCTGTTGAGTGGAGTGCAAAGCTTTTTGCGGCAAATAATATAAAAGCATATATTAATAGCACAAATATAGATTTTCCAACAGATCCAGAAATAGATTTGACAAGATATTCATTTTATCCAGTTGATACAAATGGTTGTAATATAAAATCAAATTCAACTATTATTTTTGACAATAAAGGCTTTAATATGTCTGAAAAAGTGTTAAATAATAACCATCCTCGTCATACGAATGGTAATGATAGTGTTAATCCTAGTAAAAACGATGATTCTCGTACACAACATTACATGATGCAATGCGGACTTTTCAGGAATGAAAATGGAGCTGTTACCATAAGCGGCAAACTGACTTTTAAGGGAAATATCGGTAAAGTTAATAATGGCTCTGGTGCATTGGTTTGCGGCTCGGTTGCTGACGACACCAATACTTCAAAAAAATCTGTCAAAATTACCGGCAGTATCGTTCTTGATGATCTGTATGTGAATGACGGTGAAACAATAAGCGACTATGCCCCTTTGCTTATAAATAAGATAGGCAACATGACAGAGATCACTATACAGAATGTGTCACAGAAAAAACACAGTAGGACTACTGCTAAATATGATAAAGGCGGTCAGAATTATGCTGCAACAAGCCTTATAGGCAATGTAGGAAGCGAAAAGGGTCAAAATATATCTCTGACTTTCTCAAATATCAAGCTTGACGCAAGTAATGAAAATTCAATTTTCAAAAATGCTACTTTGCTTGAAAGCTTTCAGCATTCTGACGGTGCAGGCTCTTCTGCAATATACAACTATAAATGGGACGAAGATTGGGGTACAGACTCAGCTGGCAATATTAAGCATAATGTAACCTACGGAAAAGAAGTGTCTGACACCATAAAGAATCGTGTAGATGATGTGAGCAGGCAGAATAAGTATCATGGCGATTGGAGTAGAGATGACAGGTATACTTCCCCTGTCAAAAATAACGCAACAGAGGAATATAGCTTTACTGAATACAAGCCATATGTTGCTAAATCGTATGATACCACCCAAAACTATGATGAGATAGACGTAAACCTTGAGCGACCATATCTGGACGAGGGTTGCGGAACAAACTCTGATCCATATATCCTTGACGCTTCTACACTTGCAGAGGTCGCACGAGTTATCAATACAGCCGCACCTACAAATGGCTGGGAAGTAAACTATAATGCAAATGTTTCTGCCGATAAATCGACTGTTAATGCTAATAGTGCTTTTTGCAAAGGCACTAATCATAAAACTTATACTTATGGTGGAACAGGCAATTTCGTAAGCGGAAATGAAACAGTTTCAAAAGATAACATGATCAAGTATCTTTGCGAGGCTTATTACAAGATAAATGATGATATAGTTCTCGGCAGTTCTTTTGCAGGTCTTGGCGGAACATCAAACAGTTACGTTTTCAGGGGCGTTATTGTTGGACAGAAGAAATCCGACGGAACATATCCAACTATCACCAATAATTCTGCAAGCCCGCTCATCAGGTTCAGCAGCGGAAGTGTTGTAAAAGATATCAATATAGAATATACCAAAGAAGTAACGCTTTCAAAAAACAATAATAATAAATTAAACTATAGTACCGGAAAGACGGAGTATTATGGCGGTGTTATGGGCGTTGTGTTCGGTGGAGATAATATCATTGATAATGTCAAGGTAACAAATCCTAATATAATATTTGCAAATAACGATAACAGCAAACAACATCTCATTACTGCAGGCGGATATGTTGGCGCCATAGTTTACGGTGGCGTTATTTTCAGAAATATGGACAACGTTGCCAAAGATAGTGCGCTTACAACCAACAATACTGAGGCAGTGGGTGAAGACGTATATACCAATCTTTTTATCAATCCATATATAGGCAGAGTTGTAAACGGCTTTGCTATCGAAGAGGGAACAACGTTTGGTAAGTCAACTAACCTTAACAATACTAGGAAAAATTATCTCATCACGCAGTTTAAGAGTGTGCTAAGTGATGATGAGAAATTAAATGTTATTGCCGGCACGACCAATACTATTGAAGTGCCTAATGCACAAGCGTTGTTTATGCTGTCTATCATATCACAGTCCGGTATGGGATATACAGACCGTAATAAAAATACTTGCGGCTATGGTCATTATACTTTTACTCGAAATGCAGACTATTCAAAAGTTGGCACAGCTACATTGACTTCTGATGATGAAGATTACAAAACTGCGCTCTCAGATTATCAAAGACTTGAAAAGGCTACAAGCAGGGAATATGAAAAGAAAAATTCTGTAATGCTAAAAAAATATACAAAGCCAAGTGAAAAAGGTCTTTATGAAGCAAAGTGGGCACACGAATTAAATAAGAACTTTACTGTTAATCTCACAGGAAATGGAACCTATGACCTCACCGGAACCGGTTTTCGTGGTATAAATCAGTTGTTTGATGCAAAGGATAGTAACCTTGGCGACATTAAATGTGATTATACTTTGTCTTTGACAGCTATCAAGGGAAATGATCAGACTATAAAGCTCGATACAGATATAAAAGCCTATGCTGTGAAAATAACAGATAACAAGGGCGGTAACACTATTGAATTCCAAGATGTGGATAACTATAAATATCGTACCGCATTTGCCTCCGTAAAAGGAGTTGGGTTGATAAACTGTTCAACGTATGCTTTAACTGTAAATAACCTTAAGCTTTCCGGCAAGATCAGCGTTAAGACGTATAACTACGATGGACAATCGTATGTTAATGAAGACCTTTCTACAGGTGGTATCGTTGGCGGAGTACAGAGTTCTTGCAAGTTTATCGGAATAACATTGACTGATCTTGAAATATATGGCGCATATACTGTGGGAGGACTTATAGGAAAGTCAACAAATGATATCAATATAAGTAACGTTAAGTCTGAAAACAGTGGCGTTTATGTGTATGGCGGATTTGAAACAGGCGGTCTTGTGGGAAATTCTCAGAAAGGCAACGAATTCGCTGTTAAGGATTCTAAGATAAAAATTAATAAAGTTGAATTTGCTAATCTTGATAAAGGCACAAAAACTTGGTTTGGCGTAGGTGGAATCGCAGGCTCTGCAAATATCGAAACGACAATAAGCAATGTTCAGCTTACAGCCTATAATGGAGATAGCTTTATCGGTTCAAAAAAAGACAATAAACCCCTTGCAACCCAGACAATGAACGAGGGCGGTCTTATAGGACTGTCTAACGGAGCATGCACAATAACAAACACAAGCGTCAGCGTCGATGTTTATGGTAGTAATGTCGGTGGATTCGTTGGAATAAACAAAAACCAGTTGTCTATCAATGACTGTTACTATGGAGAAACATCTGAAACATCAGCTTGCGGCGTCTATGGTTATACAAGCTCAGGCGGAATGGTCGGCACACAGAATGCGGCTGTGACTATATCAAAGTCTGCTGTAAAAAATGCAACGATAGGTATACCGGCTGCTAAAAATGGTGATGCAGGTATCGGAGGTTATGTTGGTATAAAAGCTAATGGTGATCTGAAGATATCTGATTGTGAAGTCAACAATGTTACTCTTTCAGCAGAAGATAAGTCCAATGGTGCAGGTGCAGGCGGTGTGATCGGTCATAACGACGGCGGCAATACATATGCTTATGATATTCTCATAAATAAATTAGGCTATGTAAGAGGCAACAACAGCGTATCTGTTTCTAACTTGATAGGTTGGAACTATGATAAAAATCTATCATATAAATTTATTGGAGTATCGGTAAATAATACGGATTGTTTACCTGATATACAGTATAATGCTTCACAGATACCTACCAACTTTATCGCAGTTCACTCCGACTACAACGGTACTCAGGACAATACCAAAAATATCGGCGAGGGAAGCGGCACGCACGTTGATATCTATTCGCCTTATGTCAATATAAACCCAAGCGTTACTGTCGGCGGTAAGACTTTCTCAGGTGATTTTGTTGGCGGAAATATGCAGACTATCATTAGTGACGCTGCTTCTTATACGAATGGCACAGCCAAAAAATCCTATGGCATAAACAGTACCATAAAGACATATGCAGAGGATCTGGCTAATTCAAAGCTTACAACATTTCGTCAGGCCTCTGAGCTTGATGTTCAGGAGCTGAACGATCTTCCTGTTCTGCTTATTGATGATAACTCATCGTTGAATATCACGCAAATGCTTGCAAAGTATATCTCAGTTCTGACAAATTGTGATGTTTGCGACAGCAGTTCAAATAAGCTGAAAACAACAGATCTTATGAATGTAAGCACAGCGACTTATGTGTATGATAACGGCGTTTTAGAAAAATCAGACAAAAGCACTCTTACGTTTAACAGCAAGACAGGATATTTCAAGGTCACAGACGGTCAGTATGACAATGACGGCACAAACAGATTTACTGTCATTACTCTTGATTATATCGACCCAACGGGAAGTGACAAAACTGCTCTTAGACTTCATATTCCTGTTTTTGTAAGAAAGGTGCTTGATTTCAGCTTCCAATCTTACGTTATCTCAGGCACAGACTATAACCATTCTCACTATACGGATAAAACAAAGCTTGCTTTTGAGAGCTTTGATGCACCTGTTACTACTTATTTTAAGTATTCCTATTACAAATCTGCTAACGAATGGGGAAAAATGCTCAATAACGGTGACAGTCTGCTTTGGAGCTTTGATAAAAAGCTTTATCTTATTGGTGATAATGCCACTGACAGTGGTGTGCTTACCGATGATACAAAGCTAACTCTTGTTGATGCAAATAACAATGACAAGACTTATCATTCTACCGCAAGTGATGCTAAGTTTAATAAAACAACTGGTGAGCTTGACTTGACAAATATAAGTGGCTTTAAACCGGTTACAATGAATGATGTACTGTTAAGATATGCGTCGGTAACAGCTAAAGAATCATCTGACGGAACACTTGTTGAGGCAGCTGATGAAGCTACAGCTACTGTAAAAACAAGCGACGGCAAGTATTATAGACCTGCTGGTGAGAATGAAACAGGCGCTTATAAGATAACTGTTTCAGCGAATAGTGATACACCAAAAAATGATAATGACGAAATGATAATAAGCGAGAACTATTATCTCACTATCAGTATTCCGGAAACGGGAAGCTCGAAAAAAGTCATCAAGAACTTTGTGAATTATTATAGCGGTAATAAGCCAAGAAAGCTCAATGGCAATATTCCTACAAATCTTGTCCAAGTGACAAATAATGACACTGGCGCATATGTTATTGCAAACTTTTTTACACAGCTAGTAA
Organism: Hominimerdicola aceti; assembly: GCF_025567495.1. Classification (NCBI taxonomy): domain Bacteria; kingdom Bacillati; phylum Bacillota; class Clostridia; order Eubacteriales; family Oscillospiraceae; genus Hominimerdicola; species Hominimerdicola aceti. Next base: position 95,977 of record NZ_JAOQJZ010000011.1, read on the forward strand.
GTGTGACGGCTCATGACCCAGAGGAGATAACAGCGTCAAATAATTTTGTCCGTGCGACAATGACGTCAAAGATAAGCATTGATCAGAGCCTTAGAGATACATTTAATGGCTATAAGAGTGACGATTTCAATATGTATCAGGCGTTTAAATTCTCTATGAAGAACTTTGATGAAAACGATGCGGGAGCTAATGCAAAGATCATTGCAGGAACTTCGGTGAATGTTGATTACAGCATTTTAAACAGTTCAGACACAGAGTTATCAAACGCAAAAATAAGCAAGACTGAAACACTTTCAGAAGCTAAAGACAGCTATATGCTGATGTATCCCGATTCGGTCTACAATTATATCAATAGTGACACAAATGGCTCTATAACTGTCAAGGCTGATATCAGCTTAACTTATGGTACTGCAGGGATCATAGATCAGTTTCCTGAGCGTAAGGACGGGGATACCAAAACCGGTATAGGAGTAAATGCGTCGTCATATGTTGCATATAGTCAGAACAATATTGAGAACAGCTCTATCTCTGCAAGTGGAGTTATGCCTGCCAGACGCTACTATAGAAAGGCAATGACGGTGGCACAGCTAAACTATAACGTTGCAGAGTCAACGGTTCTTGAGTCGAAGGATTCACCATTTTCTCAGCTTGGTATCAATGCCAAAGATATGACTACAGAAGAAATGGCAATAACAGCAAATGCTATCTATGATCTGTCTGCTTTGAGTCGATCAACAAAGGACGGTGGCAAAAAAATACAGTATACAATGAGGTTGTATGTTAAGGACAATAGTGGCGATTATAAGCAGACAAACGATATTAGCAAATATCTCAGTAGCTTTACTTTGGAAAACGCCACATCAAGCAGCGGTCTGAATGGCAAGGAGTGCGTTTTTACCACTGACTATAATGGCGAAGAACAAAACACAGCCGTTACGAAATTTACAGTAAAAACAGGCAAGGCTTTTGAGGAGCAGGGACTTACCTATGCGAACTATAGAGTTGAGCTTACCGCAGTATTGCTTAATGACAACAACTCAGTTGTTAATGGAACTACCTCAAGCGACTATGTTGTTTACACAAACGCAAAAATAGAAACAGGCTTTATAAATTCATAATAAGCAGGCATTTTCAGGAGAAAATTATGACAAAAAGCATTTTTGGAAAATTCAGAAAATTAGAAAAAAAGAAGAAGCTCCAGCTAGTCATAGCAGTATCCATCCCGGTGGTACTGCTTGTGGCACTGCCTGTTTATGCGTGGTTTACTCACAAACGTTCTATTGCTCTTACAACAAAAATAAATGCCCCTACTCAGCTTTATATCACCGCAGGAAACAAAGAATCTGTGGCAAATCTTGAAATGGCAGATATAGACGTTGAGAACGGCAGTTATAAAGACTTTGTTTTCGGCATAGGCGGGGCAGACGTGCAACAATATCAAATACAGCTTGCACATACAACGAATATCCCTTTTGAGTATGAGATATATCGTGCGAAAAGCGTCAGTGAAACTGAAAAATCTGAAGCTGTCGTTTATGTTTCAGATGAAGAGAATAAAACGTTTTATTACAAAATAGACGGCAATAAGATCTCGGGACGTTATCTCAATCAGCAAGGCTCGGAGATACTTGCTAACAGCACACTTCACGAAAAGTCTTATGACACTTATAGCAATGTTCAGAAAAATGCCGAGGCGCTTTATTGGCAGTCTGATGGTCTAAGTGTAAATGATGCAGAAAACCCGTTTTGCGATTATTTTATAATCAGAGTAAAATGGAATAAAAACGTCCAAAACAATAAAGAAACTGATATGGTCTACCTGACAGTTCAAAGAAAGTAATAAATCACCAAATAGAGAGGAGGGTGGCTGTTATGAAAGACAAATTTATAAAAAAGCTTAAAAGATCGTGGCTTGCAATATGGATAGCTTTTGCGGCAGCCGCACTCAGTACTATTGGCGTCCTGGCGGCTTATACCAGCGTTTCAAGTGTAAAGCGAGTTGTTTCCACACAAAAGGGAGCTGGCATGCTGTTTTCATCTAATTATCTTACAACAGATGAAAATGATCTTCCAAGGACGATAACTTTTAGCAGTATGGAAAACTCGCCTTGTGTGACAGTCAATGTGTGCAACTATCCGCAAACATTGATAAAGCATAATGACAAGGATATCACATACACTTTGACAGTCGAGCTTGTGGACAGCAACGGAAATGCCGTTACCGGAGAAAACACTGCAAAATATTCAGTTGAATATAACGGTGAAAAAAAGACTTTTGGAAGCAATTCAAAAATAGAGTTTTCACTTCTGAAACTTATGGCTGACGATTTCAACAAGCATGAATTTGTGCTGACTTTTGATAAGTCACAGCTCACAAAGTCTGACATATACATGAGAGTGACAGCCATTCCTACAAATCAGGCTGAGTTGAAACCGCTCTCCGCAAAGCTTGGCGTTATCTATATAAATGATAACACATCAGCAACATGGACAGGCACGTTCATCGACAATGCTACCTCGCCTAAAGATCTTGACGGCTTCAACTACCGCCTGTCAGGCAGTGGCGAGGGTACTGTCACTCTGACTTGGAATACGAACTATGTTGATATCAGCCCATGGTTTAAGAATACTTATGATCTGACTATTTCAAAGGACAGTTCTGGCATAGCCACAGCAACTTTGAAAGTGAATTCTGCTGAAAAAAATCAATATGACATTCAGTTCTATAGAACGAACGGCATTAACAGTGCAGAGCAGTGGTCTGACGGTAATCATACCGATATTACGGTGACTGGTACTGGATTTGTTTCAATGAGTTTCACTCAAAGCGCAACGAAAGAAAATTAGAATATGTACAAAAAAACGGACTGCACACAAAATGCAGTCCGTGTATTTTTTCTGTAGGGGCGAACAGTGTTCGCCCGTTTTTTTATATCCGTATAATGTCCAAGTACGAAAGCTTAGAGTGCAGACTTCAAAGCCTCAGCAAGCTGAGCAGGACATGATGTGCCACGTCCGTTGCAGTCGATACCCTCAAGTCTGTCAATAACGTCTTGAACCTTCATGCCCTCAACAAGCTTTGATACACCCTGTGTGTTGCCGTTGCAGCCGCCTGTGAAATGCACTTTCTTTACGATACCGTCCTCAACTTCGATATCTATTTTTCTTGAACATACTCCCTTTGGAGTGTAGCTGATCGTTGCCATTTGAAAAACCTCCTAAATTCTTGCTACGCCTGTTTCTCTTGCAGCCTTTGCCACAGCCTCAGCCACGGCGACCGGTACTGACCTGTCAAAAGAGTTTGGCAGTATAAATTCCGCATTGAGCTTGTCCTCAGGCACACAGCCTGCGATAGCCTTTGCGGCAGCCATTTTCATTTCCTCGTTGATGTCAGAAGCCCTTACTGCAAGTGCACCCTTGAAAATTCCAGGGAAAGCGATAACGTTGTTTATCTGGTTAGGGAAGTCTGAACGTCCTGTGCCAACGATAAACGCACCTGCCGCCTTTGCTTCGTCAGGCATTATCTCAGGAGTCGGGTTAGCCATTGCGAAAAGTATAGGCTTATCGTTCATGGATTTAACCATTTCAGCGGTCACAAGCTTTGGCTTGGAAACACCTACGAAAGCGTCTGCACCCTTGAGTGCGTCGGCAAGAGAGCCATGGAGCTTGTTCTTGTTTGTGACCTTAGCCATTTCAGCGTGAGCCTCGTTAAGATAATTGTCGCCCTCGCAGATTATGCCCTCACGGTCTACCATGATAAGGTTGCCGATACCGAGAGAAAGCAAAAGCTTTCCGATAGCACAGCCAGCTGCACCTGCGCCGTTTATAACAAGTGTAATATCCTCTATCTTCTTGTTAGCCACCTTGCAGGCATTCATAAGTGCCGCACCGACAACGATAGCAGTTCCGTGCTGATCGTCATGGAAAACAGGGATATCAACTTTTTCTTTAAGCTTAGCCTCTATCTCAAAGCACCTTGGAGCAGCGATATCTTCAAGATTTATACCGCCAAAGCTGTCTGATATCATGGCGATGGTGTTTACTATTTCGTCAACGTCATTGGACTTTATGCAAAGTGGAAAAGCGTCAACGTCTGCGAACTCCTTGAAAAGTGCACATTTTCCCTCCATAACAGGCATACCAGCCAGACCGCCAATATTGCCAAGACCAAGCACAGCAGAGCCGTCTGTGATAACAGCCACAAGATTTGCACGTCTTGTAAGCTCATATGAAAGGTCAGGATCTTTCTGTATCTCAAGGCAAGGCTGAGCAACGCCTGGTGTGTAAGCCAGCGTCAGGTCTTTTGCATTGTTTACCTTTGCTCTTGAGCAGACCTCTATCTTGCCTTTCCATTCTCTGTGTTTCTGTAGGGATTCTTCCATTACGTTCATTTTATACAGTCCTCTCTATTTTACGCATTAAAGGAACATTACCGCATGATAATGTCCCTTTATTATACCATATTATTTCTCTGTTTTCACAGCCGCTTTGTTAGCTTTTTGTGAATTTATATGAATGAGCTTGAACAGCTTATCAAGATTTTCCTTGTCAGTGGTCATGCTCCCGATATGTGTCATAGTCTCATTATACAGACCGTGGAAGTCAGAGCCACCAGTCACTATCAGGTCATGTTCCTTTGCGATATCCACAAGCTTCTGCTGTTGAGTTGGAGTAGCAGAGTAATGATAAGCTTCAATTCCGTCAAGCTTGCCTGCCTCGATAAGTTCAAGGAGCAGCTCGGTGTTGTTGAACATAACAGGGTGTGCCATAACAGCAATGCCCTTTGCGGAATGGATAAGGTCAAGCACAAAGTTTACGTCAGGATATTCACGGGTAACAAGACATTCACCGTTTGGATATGCAAAAAGCTTGTCGTTCACAGAGCCGTAAAGCTCTGTTGCATAGCCGTAATTTACCAGTGCTCTCATGATATGCTGTTTAAAAATGCTCTTTGAACTTTTCGTGTAGTGCAGTACAGCGTCGGCAGGGATAGGATATCTTGCCATTACCTTTTCTATCATTTCCTTTGCACAGTCTTTTCTTATCTGGCATGACTTCAGGCAAAGACCTTCCAGCCTGTCAGGTTTCTGCGGTGCATAGCAAAGAATGTGTACTTTTGAATTGCGCTTCTTGTCCCATGCGGAAAGCTCTACCGCAGGAATGACCTTGACCCCATAACGTTCGCCAAGTATTTGCGCTCTGTTTGATGATGAAAGAGTGTCATGGTCTGTTATCGCAAGAAAGTCAAGTCCCATTCTTTTTGCCTGAACAATGACCTCTTCTATACCAAGCGAGCCGTCAGACAGTGTTGTGTGACAATGCAGATCTCCTGTCATACCTTTGTTCCTCCAAATCTATAAAATATATCTGCCATTTTCTGTATATAAAGTACAGTCGTTAAATTTGACTAAATAATTATAACATATTTTATATACATTTGCAAGCACTTTTGAACAATTTACACAAAATTTGCATGAAAATTATATTATTTTGTCGTATATGACAAATCCACAGTGTCGAAATAGTGCGATTTAACGAAATATCAGAGCTTATATCCGAAGAATTTTTCGCAAAACCACACGTCTTTAACCTGAAAGCTCTTGCCATTTAGATATTCAAGTATGCCGGCTTCAGTGGTGAATTTAAAGGTGAGCTTGTACGAATAAAGCGCCTGCGTTTTCACATTGTATGCACGATTGACTTTATTTATTCCGTATTTGCCGTCACCGAGAAGTGGATAGCCAATGTGTGCAAGATGTGCCCTTATCTGATGCGTTCTGCCTGTGACAAGGTCAACTTCGAGAAGTGCAAGATCATCAGTCTTGTTTTCCGCAAGCACACGATAAGATGTTATCATAGTGCGACTGCCCTGAAACTTTTTGTCAGATACCCTGACGGTCTTTGTCGCCTCGTCCTTTTGATGATAAGCCGTGAGCCGAGCGGACTTTTCCTTTGGTATGCCAACGGTCACGCAAAGATAAAGCTTTTCAAGCTCTCTGTCTTTGACTTTCTGATTAAGCACACGCAAACTTTCAGCATTTTTCGCACATATGACGATGCCCCCGGTGTTGCGGTCGATCCTGTTGCAAAGGGCAGGAGCAAAAGACAGCTCCTCCTCAGGACGGTATTCACCCTTTTCATAAAGATAGTGCTGTATCCTGTTTATGAGCGTGTCCGCCGAACCGCTTTCGTCCTCATGTACCACAAGTCCGCACTTTTTGTCGCAAAGGATAATATTCTCGTCCTCGTAAATAATATTCAAAGACGTTGGCGCACTGAGAAAAGCAGGTCTGTCAGCAACTTCGCCCTCGAAAAATTCGTCATTGATGTAAAGCTGCATAACGTCACCGCAAGCAAGCCGTGTGGATATCTCACAGCGTTTGCCGTTGACCTTGATACGCTTTAGGCGCAGATATTTGTACAGCAGATTTTTAGGCAGCTTCGGCACAGCTTTTGTGAGAAACTTGTCAACACGCTGACCTGCGTCATTCTGATTTATTATAAATTCTCTCATGTCATACCTCAGAGCTTCACACGAGCGGAGAATCCTCCGTCAATAAGCTCGTCAAGACCGGTGCTGTCAGCACCGCTGTCACGGAGCAGGAAGAGTATCTCGGACATATCGCAGGCTTTGCCTTTACGGCGAGATATCTCCTCTTCACATTTGATAGCATATTGTAAAGGCTTTTTGTCAGCAGGAAAGTTCACATCTGAGCCTTGAGCGATGAGCCATTTGATGAAATCAACACTTCGCTTGTCAGGCTTGAGAACGCCGTCCTGCTCAACAAAGTCAGCACTTTCGATAGCAGTGAGCAGGAAAGTAAGCCCGTTGCTGTCAGTGTCGTTGTAGTCCACATCATCAGAGATGAATAAGAATTTAAGTTCTTCCAGTTCACGCTTTGAGAGGGTGTAGTTGTATTCGTCATATGATCTATTCATGTTACGTCCTCCTGAAATTATTACTATAGTGATATTATAACCTAAAGTGTGGGAGAATGCAAGAGGGGAGCGGTATTAAGTGAGGAGTGAGGATGTAGTGCTACAATAGATATTGGACAAAATTAAGAAAAAAGAAAAGAGAGATAGGCAAAAATCTGATAAAATAAAGTTACCACACAAATACAAATCA
>NZ_JAOQJZ010000012.1:0-17557 GCF_025567495.1 Hominimerdicola aceti
GATATATTGACGCAGACAATCTGATTAACGAACTATCGGCGGCGTGTATGCCGATATATGAAAAAGGCATAACGGGTATTCTGGGTGACAACAGCAGCATTGCCGATATAATCAACGAACAGCCTACCGCAGTTGTGCAGGAGGTGAAGCGTGGGTATTGGAAATTTAACCAGTACAGCAAAGTGGTTGCTAGTTTTACATGTTCTGAATGCCAAACCCGTTTTTATAATTTTGGTAATTCAAAAATTCTGAGCCCGACACCATACTGCCCTAACTGCGGAGCTAGAATGGGCGGTGTTGCTAATGGCTGACCCAATGACCATGTCACGCCTGAAAGCCTACCGCAGGAACGCCTCAGCCATTGAGGACATCAAGGCGGAGCTTTCGGGCAAGTACGTTGCCGACAGTATCAGCGTATGCACTCCGCCGTCCTACACGCCACACAGCACACGCATAGACGGCTTTCTACCAAGCGGTGATACACTTTCACTGCTGTGCGAGCAGGCTCGACTAGAGCGTGAGCAGAGGTCTGTGGAGGAGTTTATCAAGGGGATAGAGGACTATCAGACACGGCGAATGTTCGTGCTGAAATTCATCAAGGGTAAGACGTACTTGCAGATAGCTATGCAGGTTAGTGGTGGGAGAATGTCAGAGAGCGGAGTGCGAATGAAAATTCAAAGATATTTGCAAGAAAAGTGAAAGTTGTGCGGTTTGTGCGTTTTACCTATGTTATAATTTAAACTGAGGAAAGTGTAGATGTACCTCAGACTTGTACTTTCATTGAAGTCACCTCCAATTTTCTAAGCCCCGTAAGGGGCTTATGCAGAACGTGAGTGCATGAGCTTGCGTTCTGTTCCATACGGTCAGCTGGTTTTCCGACAAAGCCAACACATAATATTTGAACCGCCGCCAAGCTTTCGGGCTTCGGGCGGTGTATGCAGGTCGAGAGCGTGCCAGCTCAACATCTGCTCCACCATTTACAAAACTCCTTAAATTATTTTCACGAAGGCGGCTGCATTTTGCGGTCGCTTTTGCGTTGAGAAGGTGACCTTATGCCAATACCAAGACCAGACCGAAGCGGTTCACACCAACAGCAGTTCCGTATCAACAAGAAGAAAATCTACGCTACCCAAACAGTTTGCGGTATCTGTGGGAAACCTGTTGATTTTTCACTAAAGTATCCTCACCCTCTGTCGGCTTGTATAGATCATATCATACCCATTGCAAAAGGCGGTCACCCTTCGGACATTTCAAACTTGCAGTTGGCACATTGGTGTTGTAATCGTCAGAAATCTGACAAATTGGTGGAAAAACAGGTGTTTGACCAGTCTCTCGACCTGATTTCCAACCGAATTTTACCACAATGCTACGATTGGAAGAATTTTTAACAAATTATTGACGATATGGGGGGTATGCCCCCTTTTGAGGTCAAAAATGACCTTCACCGCCGCACTGCTTATATTTCTCGCAGAGTTGAAATAATTGGAAAGGATATACAAGATGAGCGAATACAAAGGCATGGCATATTTGAAAAAGAAGCTTTCTTCAAAGGCTTCGAGGGTCAATGTGCGCTATGACTACTATCACATGAAGAACGGCCTTACTGACATGGGCAAAATGATACCACCAAGCTATAACTGGATGCGTCCTGTGCTAGGCTGGTGTGCAAAAGCTGTTGATACCCTTGCGGACAGAATAGTATTTGACAGCTTTGAGGACAACACTTTCTACGTCAACGAGATATTTGACAACAATAATCGTGACGTGTTCTTTGATTCTGCTATTCTCTCAGCGTTGGTGTCCTCCTGCTGTTTTGTGTATATCTCGGCTGATGAAACAGGTTATCCACGCTTGCAGGTCATTGACGGCAGTAACGCTACTGGCATCATCGACCCTATCACGAATATGCTCCGTGAGGGCTATGCAGTACTTGACAGGGATAATAATTTCAACCCCACCATTGAAGCTTACTTCACCGCCGAACAGACAGAGATATATCGCAGAGGCTATGATGTTGAGATCTATGACAATCCTGCGCCTTATCCTCTGCTTGTGCCTATCATATACCGCCCTGATGCAGTTCGTCCTTTCGGTCACAGCAGGATATCAAGGGCGTGCATGGAACTTGTGCAGGAAGCTATGAGAACGCTCAGGCGGTCGGAAGTATCAGCTGAGTTTTACAGTTTCCCACAAAAATATATACTCGGCCTTTCAAATGATGCCGAGAAAATGGCCGAGAAAATGGACAAATGGGGTGCAACAATGTCCTCACTGCTGACTATCACCAAAGATGATGACGGCGGCAATCCTACTGTCGGACAGTTTCAGCAGCAGTCCATGTCACCATACTCTGAACAGCTTAAGTCTATAGCTTCACTGTTCGCTGGAGAAACAGGGCTGACCCTTGACGACTTGGGCTTTGCGACATCCAATCCTGCCAGCTGTGAAGCTATCCGTGCGGCTCACGAAAACCTCAGGCTTACCGCACGCAAGGCACAGAGAACGTTTGGAAGTGGTTTCCTTAACGTGGCTTATCTTGCCGCTTGCGTTCGTGATAACATGGCCTATATGCGCTATGCTTTCAGTGACATCAAACCGCAGTGGCTTCCTATTTTTGAACCTGATTCTGCGGCACTCTCGGGTGTGGGCGACGCTATTTTGAAAATTAATCAGGCTGTTCCTGACTATCTGGGTGCAAAGGGTATCCGTCAGCTCACAGGCATAGAGGGTGAAAACAATGGCTGATATCGGTGCAGAACTGCTTGGAAAAATTCGTGCCGAGTTTCAAAATTCGTGCAAGGCCGACAAGTACATTCAATCTGTCTTGAAGAAAATAGAGGGCGGCACTGCGAAAATGGAAGAAGTCGCCCTATTATCGAAACAGCTCGGGTTTAGAGTTTCTCAGGCTATCGGTACACACGTCAACGTAGCGGCATTGCCTGACGGCAAGATGTACTACAACATTGCCGATACCATACTCACGGGCGTGCTCAAGGACAACTACGATGTTATAAACTCTGCTGCCGCAGAATGCCAAAAAGCACTTGACAGCCAAGCAGGCATAAACATCACACCTCAACAGGCTGCTTTCCCTACCGAGCGTGTGCAGGCAGTAGTTAATGCGGCTTCTGTACCGGATATTGCAGAAGATAAGATGATACGGCGAATGACAGCTCCGGCGCAGAACATCACTGAGAGTTTTTACAACGATTATGTTCAAAAAAACGTGAAGCTCCGTTCTGATGCAGGACTGGACTGCTACATCATTCGCAACGATCACGGTGGCTGCTGTAAGTGGTGTTCAAAGCTTGCAGGTAAATATCACTATCCCGAAGATGTCCCCAAAGACGTTTACCGCAGGCATGATAACTGCGGCTGTACTGTTACATACCTCAACGGCAGAAAGGCACAAAACGTGTGGAGCAAGACCAGGTGGGACATCTCAGATGAAGAGCTTGAGCAGATGAAGAAAGCCGGTTCAAGACAGCCTGTGAGGCTTGACAAACGTGGCGTAAGTGGTATAATGAAGGAAAATAGCAGTATGGCTAAATTCATTCCTGCTGATACCATTGAAAATGCCAAGGAATATACACTAAAATTTGCCGACAAAGTTAATGTGAAAAATGTCAAAAATCTCAATTCACTTAATACGGTGAATGAAACATTAACTGACTTAACTGCAAAATACCCCGTTGATAAGTTACAAGATATAAATTGTTCGTCAACACTAAAAAAAGCAAACGCTCGAGCAAATGGTAGAGGATTGGATATAAGCACTAAATATCTTAACGAACCACCAGCAATGGTTACCGATTGGAAAACAAGGAATGAGAAATTTGCCAAGCTTATTCCTGAATATCAAGCAGCAATAAGCAGTGGCAAATATAGTGCTGCACAGGTCAGAAAATTAAAGAAAGACCTTGTTCAAATAGAAGAAGGCATAAAATATAGCCGGTGGAGTATGTCAAGTACATTCAGTGGCACAAATGCGGTAAAAGCAACAGTAGCACATGAATATGGGCACATTATTGCAGATCAATATTTCGGGCAAATTAACAGAGGTCTGTATTGTGAAAATTATGGTGATCCAAGAAGTGTGAAAATAAAAAGCATGGTTGATGATGCTTTTCGCAAGGCAAAGCAGACAGGCGATATTTATAGCATTTCGCAGTATGCAAGCACGGACAGTCACGAGTTTTTTGCAGAATGTTTTTGTGCACATTACCACGGAGAAAAATTTCCTGATTATATTGAGCAAATGTTAAAGGAGGCATTGACAAAATGAAACAATGTAAAAATTGCATTTCTTATGATGCTGAAATGGAAGCACTTCGTCAAAGCGGCGATGATGTTATTATTGTCGGGCATGAAAATGACGAAGAAAAAAATTATTGTTTGACATATCCAGAGGGCATACCGTTAGAAATAGCAAAAGACAGGTGTGCTTGTGAATTAAAAATTTCTAAAGAAGATTTTAAAAACAATAATGCTTGACCGCTCCGCTACGGCGAGGCGGTATTTTTATACCCAAAATCAGAAAGGACGGATATTATGGACGAAAAAGCAATAGAAATTGTGAAAGATTACATTGGAGAACATCTTGATAAATCAGATATAAAGCCTGATTTTGAAGTTTATACAGTATGGAAATGCAAGACATTGCAGAACTGGAAATACTTGCTTTCAAGTACTCTCTTTGACGGTATGTATTACGAGTTGACATATAACGGTGATAAGAAAGAATGGTATCTTGATGCATACAAGAAATTTGAGAACAAGGTCATTAGAGGATAATAGTTGTTCAAACATCGGAATCAAGCACCTTAAAGGGTGCTTTTTTCGTACCTAAAGGAGGTAATCCACTATTGAGGATAAGAGAGTCGGCAGGCAGACCCCCACCATATCGGTAGTGTTGCCGTATGAACAGACTAAAGGCAATGAGGCTATCGCAATGTATAACAAATCAGGGCGCACCGCACAGGAATGGCAGGAGTTAATGCTTTATGACATCATGGCGGTGGACGATGAGGGATTGTGGAAGCACATGAAATTCGGCTGGTCGATACCAAGACGTAACGGCAAGTCGGAGCTGCTTATTATGCGTGCGATCTATGGCCTGCAAAATGGTGAACATGTGCTTTATACCGCCCACAGGACAACAACGTCACATTCGGCGTGGGAGAAGATCATCGACCTTATCACAAAAATGGGTTTTCTTGAAAAAGAGGACTTCAAGACCACAAAGCAGATGGGCTTGGAGCGTATACAATGGCTCAAAGGCGACGGACTTATCAATTTCCGTACACGTTCCAGCAAAGGCGGACTTGGCGAGGGCTATGACCTGCTTATCATAGACGAAGCACAGGAATACACCACAGACCAAGAAACAGCCCTAAAATATACCGTCACAGACAGTCGCAACCCTCAGACCTTGATGTGCGGAACGCCGCCAACAATGGTGTCCGCTGGTACGGTTTTTACGAAGTACAGACAAAAGACGATATCGGGCAAAGGCGGTGATGACGGCTGGGCTGAATGGTCTGTGCCGAAGCTCACGAACGCGCATGATCCTGAGCTTTGGTACGCCACTAATCCGTCTTTAGGCACTATCCTCACAGAGCGTAAGATACGCTCAGAGCTTGGCGACCCGAAAGACGATCAGGTTGACGATAACATCCAGCGTTTAGGTTTGTGGCTGACCTATAATCAGAAGTCGGCTATCAGCAAGGGAGAATGGCAGGCACTTTGTATCAACGGTAAGCCCGATATCAGCAGAGAGCTGTTTTTCGGCATCAAGTATGCAAAAGTCACGGATAATGTATCTTTGGCTGTCGCTGCGAAAACAGCAGACGGCAAGATATTTGTCGAGGCTATCGACTGCCGCCCTGTAAGAGAGGGAAACGGCTGGATAATCGCATATCTGCGCAATCCGCATATGCGTGAAACCGTCATTGACGGAGCGAACGGACAGTCTTTGCTTGCGGCGGATATGAAGAACGCAGGTATCAAGCGCAAACCTATCCTGCCGAAAGTCGCTGATGTGATCACTTCGTCAGCAGGTTTTGAGCGAGGAGTATTCGCGCAGAATATTTGTCACGCTGACCAACCTTCCCTTGAACAGGTCATTGCCAACTGTGAACACAGAGCGATAAGCTCAGGCGGAGGTTTTGGCTATACCTCAATTCTTGAGGGCGCCGACATATCACTGCTTGAGGCGGTGGTACTTGCTCACTGGGCGTGCGCTAACTCTTCGGACAAGAAGAAAGTACAGAAAATAAGCTGGTAACAGTTTATTATATATCACCTACACCGCAGGGTAAAGCGGGGAAAGGAAACACTATGGCAGAATTTGAAGCTATAACAACACAGGAAGCCTTCGACAATGCGATAAAGGCAAGGCTCGACCGCAACACGGATACAGTCAAGAAACAGTTTGAGGGTTATATTTCCCCTGACGACTTCAAGACAAAGACAGCCGACCTTAACGGCAAGATCACCGACCTTACAGGCAAGCTTGCGGAAAAGGATACAGCTATCGCAGACCTCACGGCTAAGAACAAGGCATACGAGACCAGCTCGGTAAAAATGAGAATTGCCCACGAAAACGGTATTCCTTATGAGCTTGCGAACAAGCTTTCAGGGGACACAGAAGAAGCTATCAAGAAGGACGCTGAAACATTTGCAAAGTTTATCGGCAAGAAGCAGACAGCCCCTCTTGGTCACGCAGAACACAATCACGCAGACGGCAAGAATGCGGCATATAAGTCGCTGCTTGCAGGTCTTATAAAGTAAAGAAAGGAAGTAATATTTATGCCAGATATTCTCTCAAAGGAAAATAAGTTTGACCCTGTTCTTGTAACAGAACTTTTTGACAAGGTTAAGGGTAAGTCCTCATTGGCTGCTCTTTGCGACCAGACACCTATCGCATTCAACGGACAGAAAGAGTACATTTTCACAATGGATGATGAAGCAGATCTCGTGGGTGAAAACGGCAAAAAGACAAGGGGAAGCGTTGCACTTGCACCTGTGACTATCGTTCCTGTTAAGCTTGAGTACGGCTCACGAATTTCAGACGAATTTCTCTACGCTTCTGAGGAAGCTCAGATAGACATTCTGAGAAATTTCTCTGACGGCTTTGCAAAGAAAGTGGCAAGAGCCCTTGACATCATGGCTTTTCACGGCGTTAATCCAAGAGCCAAGACAGCTTCTACGCTTATAGGTACAAACCACTTTGACAACGGCGTAACTGTGATAAAGCAGGACAGCACGTCACCAAAGACTCCTGACGCTCTTATCGAGGAGGCTATCGCCGCAGTGCAGGACAACGAATATGATATCTCAGGTCTTACAATGGCGCCGTCATTCAGATCCGACCTTGCAAAAATGGTGGACACAAGCGGCAGAAAGATTTATCCTGACCTTGCTTGGGGCAATGCACCGACTTCTATGAACGGCATTCAGACAGTTACTAACAACACTGTTTCGTTCAATTCAAGCAAAGACCTTGCCATTGTGGGCGACTTTGCGAGAGCCTTTAAGTGGGGCTACTCAAAGGAAATTCCACTTTCAATCATTCCGTATGGTGATCCTGACAACAGCGGACAGGACCTCAAGGGCTACAATCAGGTATACATCAGAGCCGAAGCATATATCGGTTGGGGCATTCTCGACAAGTCCGCATTTGCTGTCATTCAGTCAGCTGCTAAGTAAGGGGGCGGCATAAATGGCGGCAGAGTACGCAACTATTGAAGATGTTATAAAGCTTGGCCGAAAGCTCACGGCTGAGGAGCAGGAAAAGGCGGCGGCCCTGCTGCCTGTCGCCTGCGCAAAGCTTTCAACTGCCTGCAAGAAGTATGGCAAAGATCTTGACCTTATGATAGCTGATGAACCTGACGTTGAACTTGTGGCAAAAGATATCATAGTTCGTGCCACACTGAGAGCTGTTGACGCTATAGCGGACAGCTCTCCTGCGACTTCGCAGGCTTCACAATCGGCTATGGGCTATTCAGTATCAATGACCTATCTCAACGCAGGACAGCAACTGTATTTTCTCAGAAATGAGCTGAAAGAACTGGGCGTTATGCGGCAGAGATACGGAGCTATGGAGGTATATGACGTATGAGACTAAGCATCAAGGGCATACCCGTTAAGCTTTCTGTAAAAACGCAGACAGGTATTGACGGCTTTAACAGACCTACATATGAGGTATTTCAGGAAGTTGTCGAAAACGTGCTTGTGGGCGAGCCGTCCGCAGAGGACGTAGTAAACGAGCTTAATTTATCGGGCAAACGCATAGCTTACACTCTTGCGATACCAAAGGGAGATACACACGTTTGGGAAGACACAGAAGTCGAGTTCTTCGGCAGAAAATTCCGCACCATAGGTCTTCCGACAGAGGGCATTGAAGAAAATTTGCCGCTCAGTTGGAACAAGAAAGTCAAGGTGGAACGCTATGAGTAAAGTTAAGATAGAGCTTGACCACAACGCAGTTGCGGCGTTTCTCTGCTCTGCACCTGTTGAAAACATGGTCAAGGGATATGCTGACAGAGCCGTTCAACGTCTTGGCACGGGGCATAAAGCGTATACTATCACATGGACAAGGTACCCGAAAATGCGCCGTAAGGTCGCTATCGTCAAGGCTAAAACCAAGAAGGCTCAGCGTGCTAATCTTAGAGATAACACACTTTTAAAGGCGGTGCTTGGCAAGTGATAGAGAAGATAATTCTTGACTGGCTGGGAGCAAAGCTTAACGTTTCGGCTTATCTTGAAGAACCTAAAAACCCACCAAAAGAGTATGTGCTTATCGACAAGCTAGGCTCGGCAGAGAATGATTTTATCACATCTGCCACCATAGCCGTTCAGAGCTACTCAGCGAGCCTATACGGGGCGGCAGAACTTAACGCAAAAGTTAAAAAGGCTATGTCTGAAAGCGTGTCACAGGGCGATGTATGCCGCTGTGCGTGCACGTCAGACTACAACTATACAGACACGGAAACAAAACGATATCGCTATCAGGCGGTATTCGATGTAACCTACTACGACGAGGAGTGATAATACTATGGCAAACAACAAAGATAACGTATCAACAGGCAAGCCAAAGGTAGGCGGAGCGGTTTTCACAGCGGTCACAGGATCTACACTGCCAACGGATGCAACAACAGCACTTGACGCAGCGTTCAAAAGTTTGGGCTACTGTTCAGAAGACGGAGTAACAAACAGTTCTGGCATTTCTACTGAAAACATCAAAGCCTGGGGCGGAGATATTGTTGACACACCGCAGACAGAAAAAACGGACACTTTCAAGGTAAAGCTGATAGAGTGTACCAATACAGATGTGCTGAAAACTGTCTACAATGGCAGCAATGTTTCGGGCGACCTTGACACTGGTCTGACTATCAAGGTCAACAGCGCAGAGCATGAAGATCAGGCGTTTGTTTTCGATATGATACTGAAAAATAACGTGCTGAAAAGAGTGGTCGTTCCGTTCGGCAAGGTGACGGAGATATCTGACATCACCTACAAGGACAACGAGGCTATCGGCTATGAGCTGACTATCACGGCCACACCTGATGAAAACGGCAATACGCACTATGAGTACATGAAAAAGGGGGAATAACCTATGCTGACAGGTAAGACAGAGAGCGGTTTTGAGTTTGAAATAGAGGAGAAGACCCTTGACGACTATGAATTTATCGAAGCTGTCGGCAAGTGTGAACAGGGCGACCCCATTGCATATGTCAAGGTAGTTGACGCCGCTCTGGGAAGCAAGAAAGAAAAAGCTTTCGAGAAGATAAGAGAAAAGTGCGGCTATGTATCGGCTAAAGAGATAACAAAGCTTATCGTGGAGATTTTCCAGACACCTAAGACAAAAAACTCCTAGTCCTTGCCGCTGTCATGGAGCGCTATCCTGATGAGCTTGATTGCGATATGGCACAGTATTATCACATATACGACTTTAAGTCGCTGCCTGCACGAAAGGTGGCGACTTTTCTTTGTGGCCTTGACAGTTCATCACGGGTCAAGCGCAAACTTAATGATGTTGGCGGTTCGTTTTCTGAAATACTGCTTGCGCTGATATTTGACCGCCTGCAATGGATATGCTGGTCGCAGACAAAGGACGGTCAAAAGGGCGTGAACAGACCGCAGCCAATGGCTGAAAAGCTCATAGGTAAGAATGACAGCGACAGTGAGATAACAGCGTTCCAAAGCGGTGAGGATTATGAGGAAGCAAGAAGAAAAATCTTAGGAAAGGAGGGCTAACATGGCAGAAGAAAACGGCACACAGTTGGGCAAAGCATATGTGCAGATAGTTCCGTCTATGCAAGGGCTTGCATCAGAGCTGAGAAGAGCGTTCGGGGATAGTATGCCCGATGGTCACAGGTTTGGAAGCTCTCTTGGCGGCAAGGTCGTTTCAGGTTTTGGGAGCACTATCAAAAAGGGCTTTGCACTTGCCGCAAAAGCTGGTATAGCAACTATATCGGCAGCAAGTGCAGGAATAGGTGCTATAGTCAAAAGCTCTGCGAGCGCATATGCGGACTATGAGCAGAACATAGGCGGTATAGAAACGCTGTTCAAGGATAACGCCGATACTATCGTAAAGTACGCCAGTGAGGCATACAAGACCGCAGGAATATCGGCTAATGACTATATGCAGAACGTCACAAGCTTTTCTGCTTCACTTCTGCAAGGCTTGGGCGGTGATACTGCACAGGCGGCTGAGATAGCTAATGAGGCTATGGTAGATATGTCGGACAATGCCAACAAAATGGGTACGGACATATCTTCTATCCAGAACGCTTATCAGGGCTTTGCAAAGCAGAACTATACCATGCTCGATAACTTAAAACTGGGCTATGGCGGTACACAGGCGGAAATGGCAAGGCTAATCAACGATTCAGGCGTGCTTGGGGATTCGATAAAGGTCAATGAAAAGACCGTCAACAGCGTGTCATTTGACAAAATGATAGAGGCTATCCACAAGGTACAGACCGAACTTGACATCACAGGTACAACTTCAAAAGAAGCGGCAACAACAGTTTCCGGTTCTCTTGGTTCTGTGAAAGCAGCGTGGGCAAACCTTATGGCAGGAATGGGTGACAAAAACGCTGACCTGAAAAATCTTATCAAAGAAATGGTAAGCACAGTAAAGACCTTTGCAAAGAACATTATGCCTGTCATAAAGCAGGCTCTTTCAGGGGTCACAACGCTCATAAGTGAGCTTGCACCTGACATAGCAGCCGAGCTTCCACAGCTTGTGAGCGACCTGCTCCCACAGATCATAGAAGCAGGCACACAGATATTTCAGGCACTTGTAAAAGGTATTTCCGATAATATCGGTACGATAACGCAGGCGGCCATAACAGCCATTACAACTATCGCAACGGCGCTTATCCAGAACACAGGTCCTCTTGTGCAGGCGTTGGCAACTATCATAACCACTATTGCACAGGCTTTGCCAACTATTTTACCAGACCTTACAGAAGCGATAAAGCAGCAAATGCCATTGATATTGCAGGCTATACTTGACAGCTTACCTGCGATAATCGAATGTGCTACACAGATAATCGTAACAATAGCAGAAACATTAGCCAACAATATTAATCTTATTGTTGACGGCGCTGTCAAAATCATTGATACATTAGCAATGTCACTTTCTGATAGTGATACAGCTAAAAAGCTTACAGAAGCAGCATTTAAAATAGTATTTACCCTAACCAAAGAGATAGTAAAAAATCTTCCTGATATTCTTGCCAGCGGCATACTTATAGCTGTTGAAATTGTCAAGGGAATTGCACAAGGTATGGTGGACTTTTTTGCACCTGTTTCAGACGCTTTATCAGACAAACTGCTTGACCTTACAGACTGGTTTTCACGCAAGTGGAACGATTTTAAGGAGTGGGGTTCAGATATGATACAGGCGTTTATAGACGGCATAAAGGAGAAGTGGCAGAGCCTTAAAGACACTGTATGTGACGTAGCTTCAAGCGTTAAAGACTTTCTTGGCTTTTCTGAACCTGACAAGGGTCCTCTTTCAAATTTCCACACTTTTGCACCTGATATGATGGACCTTTTCGCAAAGGGCATAGCAGACAACGAGGACACTATCACAATGCAGTTCAACAGGTCACTGCAACCGCTTATGGATACGGATATCATACCGCCAAGCTTTTTGGCACTCCCCGAAAAGAGCGTGAATAACGGCGGTAATGATACCATGAACAAGATCATCGCCCTCTTAGAGACCTACTTCCCACAGCTTGCACAGCAAGGGAACATTTATCTTGACGGTGATAAGCTCACGTCAAAGGTGGACGGAAAGCTAGGTGAGAGGGTCACAAGCAACGAAAGGAGGCTTGCAAGTGTCTAGTGAATATATAGAATTTGGTGGTAAGAAGTCCACCGATTTCTATTTGGTTATCCAAAAGGACGGCGTTCAGATATCTCAGCCGGAGGAAAACAGGATAGAAGCCACCTTGCCATTTATGAACGGCTTTTATGACTTTTCCAAAATGGCAGGCGAAAGGACGTACAAACAGCGTGATATCACGATAAAATTCAGCCTTTCTGCAAAAGATGAAAACGAACTTTATCACAGAAAATGTGATGTTGTCCGTTGGCTCAGTGGAGCAAAGGACGAGTTGAGGATAAGCTTTCTGACGGACTATCACTTTGTGGGGGCAACGGCTGTGTTTGATACCTCCGCATTTGAGTTCACTTCACGGCGCACCGCTGATCTGACAGTGAACTTCAAAACGTATCCTTTCCTACGTTCTGATGATTACTCAGACATCGGATTTGACGACTTCAACTTTGAAACCGATTATCTGAATTTGACGGATATATCGCTGACAGCGGTCAAGCAGACACGATACGCCCCTCCTGCGACCCTGAAAGTCTATTCATATGCTGATAGACCAATACGCACACGTCTTTCTTACAAGCGCTCAGAGGACGACACAAAGAGTGTGGGCTTCACCTATTTTGCACTTAATGATGAGGAGATAAGTGCAAGCGTATACCGCAACACGGAGAAAGAATTTGACCTTGACGAGCTGACTTTACAGCCTGGTGTGAATACTCTTGCGGCTTATGGCTTCGGTACACTCACGCTCAAACTTTATGAGGAGGCACTCTGATGTTCATAGTAACGATAACAAACGGAGCTGAAAACACTATCATACACAGCGACGGCACAGACCGCATATCAGGCGGCAAGATAGCAAAGTCTATCAACGCTGTGGATAGTTTCAGCTTTACCATATATCCGAACAATGCAGGCTATGATTTCTTGAAACCGCTTACAACGGCTGTCAAGGTTTATGATGAAAACACTGGCAAGGACATTTTTATAGGCAGGGTCTTGAAGTGTCCTGACAGCATGGACGAGAGAGGTCTGATATGCCGTAAAGTCACCTGCGAGGGGCGTTTAGGTTGGCTATATGACAGTGTTCAGCCGTATGTTGAATACAAAATGGTAGGTATATCAACAGTACTTTCTTCGTTCCTCTCCAAACACAATGCACAGGTGGGTGCAGATAAGCGTATAGATCTGGGACAGGTCACTGTTACGGCAAGCAACAACTACACATATACTGCAAATTGGGACAAGACAATGAACGTCATTGCCGACAAGCTTATAGGAAAATTCGGTGGTGAGATACAGCTTCGTGATAAAGACGGCAAGGTATATCTTGACTATTTGGAGAACATAGGACACGGCACAGATACCACCATAGAGCTTGCGGTCAACCTTAAAACCATATCACGGGAAGTCGATGAAACGGCGGTCATAACACGTCTTTACCCTCTCGGCGCAAAGCTTACAGACAGCGAAAAGCGGTTGACCATCGGCACTGTGAATGGTGGCAAGGATTACATAGAGGACAGCTCACTTATCGCAAAATACGGCGTTATAAGCGGTCCGCAGATATGGGACGACGTTACCCTTGCGAGCAATCTTCTTAGCAAGGGCAAGGAGTATCTTAAATCTGTCAATCGTGCGAAAGTGCAGTATCAGATAACAGCACTTGACCTCTCGAGAATAGACAAACACATTGAGCAGTTTGAACTCGGCTGTTGGTACAGAGTAAAAAATAGTCTTATGGGCATAGACGAGGATTTGCGCATTGTGGGTATATCCATAGACCTTGACAATCCGCAGGCTTCACAGTTGACCTTCGGTGACCGATTTGAAACCCTTTCGGGCTTTATGACAGCGAAAACACAAAGCCTGCAATCTGCTATAGATAACTCTGAATTCAGAAATCGTCAGGTGATAGACAGCAAAATAGAGAATGCGACTAAACTTATCACAGGTGCAGAGGGCGGCAATGTTATTCTTGACCCACCAACAAAGCCAAGACGTGTTCTTATAATGGATACTGACAATATCGACACGTGTAAATCATGTATTCAGTTCAATCTAAATGGCATGGGATTTTGGAAGTCATCAGACGGTGGCTCTGCCAAAGAGGGTCCGTACACAAAAGCATGGACGATAGACGGAAATCTGATTACAGATTTTATTACGGCAAAGGTGCTGACAGGGCTTAAAATCAATAACGGCTCAGGTACCTTTTCGGTATCTGAGAACGGACACATTATCGCAAAGGCGTTGACTATGCTTGGTGGAAACATCAACATAGAAACAAACAGCAAGGATAATAGTGTTATAAAGCTATCCTACAAAGAATGGACGCTGGAACTTTCACCGCTTCAATGGGTGCTAAAAAACAGTACCATAGGCGGACACGTTGCTTGTCAGGCAGGAGGAGTTTTCCTATATTGGAATGACGAACTAAAGGTGAATATTGACAGTAACTCAGGCGATATCCGCACATATGCAGGCGGCAAGGCAAGCTTCTTTCTTGACACGAACAATCACTCCGTCAGTGTATATGATGAGAATGAAAAGCGACAGATATACCTTGAGGGCAACACGGGCACAGTTTATGCAAAGAATTTTCAGCAAACTAACTAAGGGGGCAAATTTATGGCAAACATAGACCTTTCACAATTTATAGAAACTGTATCAACAGCATTTGAAGGCAGACAGGTAAGGCAGGCATTTGTGGACGCACTGACGGCGGTGCAGACGGCGGTAAACGAGTTAGATCAGACGATAATCCAGCATAAAACAGCTACACAGGTTGTATCATCAGCAACTCCTACTGTGGCAGTACCGCTGGATATAGACGGCGACCCTGCACAGATAATTGTCACTCTCCGACAGGACGATACACCGACGCCATATCAGAATTTCTGCGTTCATGTAGCTAAATTCAATGGTAAATACAATGCGGTTATTTGCATGGGGCCGTCCGCTGGCTCTAGCACAGTCAGCGTGCCTGCTGGAACATATCGTGTAGACTATATCGTGATAGCATAGAGGGGTGATTAAATGACGATAACGCTAAACACAGATTACGATGTAACACTGAACACAGCCCTTTTGGGCTATGTTGGTGAAACTAATGCACGTCCCGTATCTGTCGAGGGCATGGAGATAGACGGCGCAGACCGCTATGTAATGACGATAGACTACGGCGACGGCGTGACATATGAGGTCGATATTACAGGCGGACAGTGGACACCTACGGCTGATATACTGCGTTCAGCGCAGACAGTCAGCTGCCAGATAGCAGCAAAGAAACTGTCAGGGCAGGAATATATCCTAGTAAAAAAATCACGCATTTTCCGCCTGAGAATAGGTACAGCAATCGGTGATACGGCTATCCCGTCACCTGATGTGGCGATGGACGCACTAGACCGCATAGACGCCATAGGCAGACAGGCGCACGCAGATATGCAGACAGCCGTCACCGCCGCAGAAACGGCAACTACGGCGGCAAATAACGCCGCTAAATCTGCCACAGCCACAGAGAAATCAGCCGACACGGCAACGCAGGCGGCGAAACGTGCTGAGACCGCACAGGCATCTGCAGAGACGTTCGCTACGCAGGCTGAAACGGCTAGACAGGGTGCAGAAACCGCACGCGCTGAGGCGGTCACAGCACAGAATAATGCTAAGGTATCCGCAGCCCAAGCATCAACGGCAGCACAGCAGGTCGAAGCCGACAAGACAATAACGGCTGGTTATGCCAAAACCGCTAAGACCTGCGCTGACAGCACTGCAGCAGACAGGCAGGCGGTGCAGGAAATGGCAACGCAGGTGACGGCTGACAAAACTACAGTGGCAGAAAACGCCGCTAAGGCCGCAGAGGACAGAACTGCTGCTGAAACCGCCGCGCAGACAGCACAATCCATAGCTGATAGTCTGCCAGAGGATTATGTTACGGCTGTTGGAAAAATCGCTGAGAACACGGCTGAAATTTCTGCGGTAAAGCTGACGGACAAGGAGTTACAACGCAGGGTAAATGCGTTATATGACATAGGTCAGGGTGTGACACATAAATTTGAAACCGATACGGATACGGCATACGTTAAGACTATTCCTACGGGCGGTAAACTGATGTCGGTGAAAAATATTGGTGGTAGGTCTATCATGTGGAATCAGCTGGTTAAACCAGTACCCACTGTAGTCACACAAGCGGGTGTAAAATTTACGTTTTCTAACGATGGTATTATTACATTGAATGGAACGGCTACCACAACAGGTAATGCAGTTTCTCTGCAATCCGTTAAAAATCAAAAAGGACATAAATATCTAATGGTTGCAAACCCATTGTCAGGTGTTTATGGAAAAGATCAATTGCAGTTTAGTTCGCAATCATATGGACAGGATTCTACAGGCCACGGGACTATAATCACAAATGAAAGTAGCAATGAAAAATGGTACTACACGTTATATGTGTATGAGGGCGTTACATATGATAACGTTAAACTACAACCACAGATTTATGACCTCACCGCCATGTTCGGTTCGGGAAACGAGCCCACAACTGTGGAAGAATTTGAGAAAATGTTCCCTGCTGATTACTACCCATATAACACTGGGGCAGTTGTCAGCGCTGGGGTGACAGAGGTCGCTGTGGGTGATACCGCCTACCCAATTCCCGAAGCAATCCGCAATCTGCCTGGCTACGGCTGGTCGGCAGGAACGGCACGAAATTACGTTGATTACGAAAATAAACGATACGTTCAGTGCGTGAACAGCGTTGATTTGGGGACGTTGACGTGGGTTGTGAGTCCCACTGGAAAAGTAAATTTTCAAACGTCGCAGGTTATAGGGCAAAAATTGACAAAAAGTTATAGCATTGCACCAAATTTCATGTGTTTAAAATATTCGACAAAAACGCAAGATGAATTGTGGGGCAAACCCAATGTGATAGGCATAACAGCTGCTGCAAACGTTGACGGATTTGTTTATGTCAACGATACGTCCTACACCGACGCCGCCGCATTTAAACAGGCAATGTCAGGTGTAATGCTATACTACGAACTAGAAACACCAATCGTGACGGACATATCAGACCTAATACCTGATGATTTCCTGCGAAACATCGAGGTCGAAGCAGGCGGTAGCATAACGTTCAAAAACGGCAATGACAACTATCACATACCAGTGCCAAGCGAGGAAGAATATATTGTGAAGTTG
>NZ_JAOQJZ010000012.1:17807-102021 GCF_025567495.1 Hominimerdicola aceti
CCGCCGTCGGCAAGTGGATCATGGCTGAGGAGTATACAACAATCACGGGACAAACATACGAAAGCGAGGAACAGTAATGAAAGAAAACACAACAAAAATCATCATATCAGCAATAGCCGCAGGGCTGTCAGCGTATTTCCGTGTTATGGCGATACCTATAGTCATTCTGGTTCTTGTGATGATCATTGACTACATTACAGGAATGTGGAAAGCATGGAACAGGGGCGAACTTTCAAGCCGTGTCGGTCTTAAAGGGCTTTTCAAGAAAGTTGGGTACATATTTGTGGTGGCGGTGTCAGGCGTACTCGATTGGCTCTTTATCTCAGGACTTTCACAGATAGGCATTGAGGTAAACGTCAGCTTTTACTTCGGTCTTATCGTGACGATATGGTTTATCATCAATGAATGTATTTCTATCTTGGAAAATCTTGCGGTGATAGGTATACCATTGCCGTCATTCTTGGTGAAGATAGTACACAAGCTTAAAATCACAGTTGAAAGCAAAGTGGATACAAACGAAAGTGAGGAATAGAAAATGACATATGATGAGTTTATCAAGAAGCACAATGGCGTAGCTGTTAACTATGACGGCGCAGCAGGCAAACAGTGTGTAGACCTTGCAACGGCATATTTCAACGAGGTCTTCGGCTCAGGTATCAAGAATTTCTGGTATGACGCTCACCATTTTTGGGATTTATTCGATAAGAACACTTGGCTGAAAGCAAATTTCACAAAGGTAAAGAACACACCAAGTTTCGTGCCGAAAAAGGGCGATGTAGCGATATGGTCAGGCACGTTGAATGGCGGCTGGGGTCACATAGCAATCTGCACTGGTGAGGGCAACACGAATTATTTTTATTCGTATGACCAAAACTGGAGTGGAAAAGCCTGCACTAAGGTCAAGCATACTTATGACCATATTGCAGGCTTCCTGAGACCAAAGAAACAGAGCAAGATAAGTGCGAAAGTGCTTGACAAGACAGGTTACAAGCAGGGCAACAAAACAAACGGTGTGCTTGCACTCAAGGAGCTGCTGCTTCTTGCAAAGGCGGTCAAGCTCCACAACGTAGGTATGGATAAGAACGGTACATACGGAAAAGGTACTGCAAAGGCAGTTAATACTCTGCTGAAAAAGTGGGGGTACAGCGAGAATGGCATTGCAGGCGTGAACTTCATCAAAAAGCTCAGCGATGAGATTACAAAGAAGATAAAGTAGGTAGTAAGACAGCCGACAGGGATTATTCCTTGTCGGCTGATTTACTTAATATTCAGTTTTGTCTTTAACAAATGCCGCCACTATTAATCCTACCATGGAACTACGCCATCGTCTTTATTATCAGTATTACTACGATAAGGCGCTGCTATTTGCTGTTTAAATTTATCACATTCTTCTTGTTTTTCGATAGCAGTTTCCTTTTTATCAGTTGTGATTGGAAGATAATCATACTTATCGTTGCTATCACACTTCACGTATTCGATTATATCGCCCGGCTGTAAATCCAAAGTGCCACAGAGCCAGTCAATGGTTTCAAACGATACTACCTTGCGTTCTCTTAACTTTTGGATAGTGCTTTCGGAAAGTATGCCGTCTTTTCTTAGCTTATAGGTGCTGTACCCATTTTCTTTAAGACGTGGCAATACATCTATTTTTATTCTTATCATTATATCACCTCACAATAATAGTATCACATATATGCTCTTTTGTAAAGTGTACAATATATACAAAATATGCACTTTATTTTCGTGTATATTTATATTCCAAAAGCATTGACATACACGTTTAAAAGGTGTATAATAATATCAGAAAAGAACGAAAGGAGTGAAACCAATGGGTAAGAAAAAGAAAAAAGCGGCTCAAAAGAGCCGCCAACCTGAAGATAATGCGACCGTCCTAAAGCTGCTTATCATTCAGGTAAGTTTAAACCTCTTAGACAGTTTGATACAGCTTATTGATAAGCTCACAGACTAAAGAGGAATTCCGCAAGAGAGCCGAAAGGCTCTCCGCTGCGGATATTATATCACACAAAAGGAGAAATGTCAAATGGAGATCGTAAGCATTATTCTTAATGTGGCTGAGATAATCATTCTTGTAGCAGCCGTAATCGTATTTTTCAGAAAAAAGTGATTAAATATTCGGAGGTAAAAAAACATGAAAGTTACAGTTGAAAACGAGAAAATCAAGGTCAACAGTCCGTACAACAAAAGCTTTGTCGCAGGGGCAAAGCAGATACAGGGTAAGTGGAACGCCCCTTGCTGGGTCTTTCCAGAGGAGAACAAGGAAGCCGTCAAGGCGTTACTCATCGAATGCTATGGTGAATGCGGAGAACTTGGTGCGGTTAGCACTGTCACAGTAGATCTTGACCTCGACACTTATACAGAGGGCTACGAGGACGGAGAAATCAGAGTTGGCTCAATCGTTGTTTTGAAAAGACTCTATCGTGATAGAGAGGTTATTTTCTCCGACAATGCAATGCTTATAAGCGGTGGCTTTGCCACTTCGGGCGGCTCTGCCAAAAATCCCAGGATATCAGCTGATGAGGGTACAATCGTTCGTGTTAAGGGTGTGCCTGAAACAATTTACAATAAGATAAAGGACCATGAGGGCGTTAAGCTCGTATCTGATATAGACGTGGAAAGCTTAAAAGCTGAGCGTGAGAAGCTGCTAAAAAGAATTGCAGAAATAGACGGCTTGCTTGCACTATGAAAGCGGCGGTCTATATAAGGGTGTCAACGCTGGACCAAGCACGAGAGGGGTACTCCCTCTCTGCTCAGCGAAAAACACTAACAGAATGGTGTGCCACAAGAGGTTATGAGGTATACAATGTATATGCCGACGAGGGTATAAGTGCAAAAGATATTACACATCGCCCAGCGTGTCAAGCCATGCTTGAAGCGGCGTATAACAGTGAATTTGATATCATACTGATATGGGCGTTAAGCCGTTTCACAAGGTCCGTTGCAGATCTTTACGATACATGGGATAAACTACAAAAACATAACGTCAGCGTTGTAAGTTGCACAGAGGGTTTCGACACATCTACACCGACAGGGCGTGCGATGATGGGCGTACTTGGTGTTTTCGCCCAAATGGAGAGAGAATTGACGGCTGAAAGAGTTTCGTTTGCTTTAGCTGAAAGAGCTTCACAGGGGAAGCGGACTTGCTCTGATGTGTTAGGCTATGACCTAGACGGAAAGGATAGTCTTACTATCAATGAAACAGAGGCAGAAGTTGTTCGATTAATTTTCAAAAAATTCATTGAGTATCAGTCCTATCTACCTGTAGCTGAGATAGTCAACGCAATGGGGCATCATGGGCGACGAGGAAGTTCATTTAACGCTGAGTCGATAAAGAAAATAGTAACACGCCCTGTTTACATCGGCTATTATAGCTTTAAGGGGCATTTATATCAAGGTGATTATGAGCCGTTGATATCGGAAAAAGATTGGAGACACGCACAACGTATTGTTCAGAAGATACGTTGCGGTCGGAGAAAGTATATCAGATAGTAGTTCAGCCGTCTCGGAACAATCTGAGGCGGCTGTTTTTGCGTACACGAATTATACACGATAAAGCTGAATTGTAAATATATGCTTGTGAAACACGGAGCAAGAAAAACGGCTTAAATGACGTAAATGCGTGGTTTGCGAGTAGTTTTATAAAACAATAAAAAGTGGTGTGAAGTGGTATATTTAATCTCTCCATCTCCGCCAAACGAACAAAAACCACCGTAAATACGGTGGTTTTCTTTTGGTAGCGGATTTTTTTGTTGCCACACAAAATCTTGCATTTCCACCCGAACTGTGTTATAATCCTATATATCAAACATCATAACACGGAGGTCTATCATGTACGAAAATTTTAAATATCTCGACGCTGTTGCACAAAAAGAGATAACCAACGGTGTTTTCTCAGGCTCAGTTCTCAGCGTTATCCATAAAGGCGAAACTGTCTATCTCAAAAGCTTTGGTCTTGCTGACAAGGAGAAAAATATCCCTATGAAAACTGACAGCATTTTCAGACTCTTTTCTATGTCAAAGCCTGTCACAGCCGCTGCCGCAATGATACTTATCGAGCGTGGTCTGCTCGACACTCGTCACCTGCTCAAGTGGTTTATCCCTGAGTTCTCCGACCCTGTGGTTCTTGATGAGAACGGCGAACGTCCTGCTGACAGAGATATAACCATAGGCGACCTGCTCACCATGACTTCCGGTATTCCTTATCCTGACGGCACTCCCGCAGGTCAGAAAATGGGTGCGCTTTGGGGCGAGCAGTCTGAAAAATATCTCAAAGGCGAAAAGCTTCTGGATACTGTGAGCTTCGCAAAGGAAATGGGCAAGCGTCCTCTTATGTTCTCCCCTGGTGAAAAGTGGATGTACGGTGCATCTGCTGACATCATGGGTGCTGTTATCGAGGTGGTTTCTGGCATGAAGTTCGGAGATTTTCTCAGAAAAGAGATCTTTGAACCCCTCGGTATGAACGATACAGGCTTCTATATCCCAGCGGAAAAGTACAGCCGACTTGCCCAGTGTTATGAATACAAAAATGGCGGAAATGAGCCTTTTACTCACTTCCACCTTTGCCTTACTGATTACACTGTACCTCCTGCCTTTGAGTCGGGCGGAGCAGGTCTTGTTTCCACTGTAGAGGACTATGCAAAGTTTGCCAAAATGCTTATGAACAAGGGCGAGCTTGACGGCGTGAGGATACTCGGCAGAAACACGGTCGATTTCATGACAAGAAACGGTCTTACACCTGAACAGCGCAAGACCCTTAACTGGGACAGCACAAAGGGTCACGGCTACGGTAACTTCATGCGTATCCTTGAAGACCCTTCCACCGCAGGACTTATCCAGTCAGAAGGCTCTTTCGGCTGGGACGGCTGGATGGGCTGTTATTTCAGCATTGACCCAAAAGAACAGCTCTGCATACTATATTTTATCCAGCAGACAGGCGCAGGCACTACCGATTCTGCAAGGCGTTTGCAGAACATCGCATGGGGTGCAGTAAAATAAGCAGAGGAGGTCTGAGATTTGAAATTACAGGAAGGCAGATTTATACAAGGGCTTAGAAATATGTTCAGTCTGCGCTGGGATATGGCTAACCCTGATGAGATACATAATACGATAATATCTGGCGCAAAACTTCAGGGTACTAATATGTGTATCCTCATGCTTGCCATACTTATAGCTTCCATAGGTCTGAATATGAACTCCACCGCCGTTATAATCGGTGCTATGCTCATCTCACCTCTTATGGGCGGCATCACAGCCATAGGCTACGGAATCGCCACCAATGACCTGACTCTTTCAAAGGGTGCGGCAATAAGACTTGGCATACAGGTGGTCATTTGCCTTATCACCTCGACTATTTACTTTACTATCTCACCTATCACCACAGCCTCCTCCGAGCTTCTCGCCCGAACCACACCTACAGCGTGGGACGTTCTTATTGCCCTTTTTGGCGGACTTGCCGGCATAATAGGTCAGACCCGTAAGGAGAAAAGCAACGTTATCCCAGGCGTGGCTATCGCAACAGCACTCATGCCGCCTCTTTGTACCGCAGGCTACGGCTTGGCAAGACACCGCCTTGACTATTTCGGCGGAGCATTGTATCTCTTTTTCATAAACAGCTTTTTCATCTGCCTTGCGGCTATCGTTGTGCTGAAGCTTTTAAGGCTGCCTCATGGCAACGATATTTCCCCGAAGGCTTTGAAAAAGATACACAGAAATATCGCTTTTATCACAGTTATTACCATGCTGCCTAGTATTTATCTTGGCTATGATATTGTGAAAAAGACAATGGATAACAGCAGTGCAGAGAAGTTTATCACCGAGAATTTTGACTTTGACGGCACTCAGATAGTGCAGAAAACAATAGATACCGATAAACGTATGATAGAAGTGGCACTTCTTGGCAAGAAGATAAGCACTGCCGATACAAAGGCGCTTCAAAGCGAGCTGAAAGCTTTCGGATTGGGAGATTATAAGCTTGTGATAACACAGACCGAGGTGGAAAGCGGTGTTACCGCTGACGAGGTCGAAAAGATGCTTGAAAAGAATGCCGACGATGAGGAAACACAGAACAAGGTGGCACAGGTGCTTGCGCAGAAAGAAAACGACGACCTTAAAGCCGAGAATGAAAATCTGAAGGCACAGCTTGACAGCTATCAGAGCTATGATATCGACATGAGCGATATCGCCGAGGAGCTTGCTATCGTTTATCCAAACATAACAGGTGCGGCAGGCGGTCACATGAGCAGCCATTCAGTAGGCTCGCCCACAACAGTTAATGGCATAGCAGTGGTGCTATATGAGAACAAGGCTCTTACCGATGAACAGCTCAAAACTGTCACAGAGCTTCTGAAAAAACGTCTTGATGTGTCAAACGTCACAGTTATCCAGCAGGTGGAGAAGCAGAAAGATACTACCTCAAAGGCTGAAAGCACCGATAAAAAGAAAAAGAATTGAAAAAATTCTGAAAACCCCTTGCAATCTGAGAAGATGTGTGCTATAATATATTAAAATGTATAATTATGTTTTGGAGGAACAAAAATGAGCGTAATTGAGATCGTTGCAGGCGCACTGCTGATCGTAGCCAGCCTCGTTATCATACTTGTAGTTCTTGCGCAGGACACCAAAGAGCAGGGTCTTACATCTGCTATCGGCGGTGGATATAACGATTCTTTCTATGGAAAGAACGGTTCAAACACCAAGGACGCTAAGCTTAACAGACTGACAAGGATAAGTGCGATACTGATATTCGTGATAACTCTTGCTGTAAATATCATTTATCAGATCAAGAAATAATTGCCCGCCCTGCTCCGTGCAGGGCTTTTTCTTTTGGAAAGTAAAGTAACAGTAAAAAGAAAGGAAATTTATGAAGTTAGATTACAGAAAAATAATATACTCAAAATTAAAAAAAGCAGGCAAAAAGCCCCTGACTTTCAAAGAACTGCTGAGATCATGCAGAGGAAAGGGCTTTGAGTTTGAAAAATTCACAAAAGCCGTTGACAAAATGAAGAAAAATGGCGAGATAATGGAAGACAAATTCGGCATAAGGCTCGTTGACCCTAAGAAATTCGTCAAGTGCGAGGTGGTAAGGCTCAATAAGACCTACGGCTTTGTGAAAAATCTTGACACTGACGAGGAAATTTTTGTTGTGGGCAAGTATCTAAAAGGCGCAATGCCACACGATATCGTCCTTGTGAGAACCTTCAAGGGCGAGGGAGCTTGCACTGAGGGCGAGGTCATGAGCATTGTGGAGGAGAATTTTGCTAAGTTCACAGGGGAGCTTGTAAGCGAGTTCGGCGTGCTGAAAATCGTTCCTGATATGCTGTCAAAATATGCAATGACATTTGAGAACCCAATGCGTCTTGAGCTTCACGAGGGCGATAAGGTGGTGGCGCAGATCACAAAGCGTGGAAACAGGCACTCAGAACACGTCTGCGAGATAGTTTCAAGCTATGGAAGCTCCATGAAAGCCTCCGCCTGCGCAATGAGCGTCCTTGAGGTCAACGGTCTGACACCTGTTTTCCCAAGCGAGGTCATCTATGAAGCTAGGGAAGTGTCTGATTATTCAAGGATAAAAGATGAGATACCCAACCGCCTTGACCTCCGTGACAAGCCGATATTCACCATTGACGGCGCAGATACAAAGGATATCGACGACGCAATTTCTGTTGAACGAACCAAAACAGGTTATCTCCTTGGCGTTCATATCGCTGACGTTTCCCACTATGTTCAGCCAAAGTCACAACTGGATAACGAAGCTTTCAAGCGTGGCACAAGCGTTTATTACGCAAACCGAGTTATCCCAATGCTCCCAAAGGAGCTTTCAAACGGCATCTGCTCCCTCAATCCGCAGGAGGACAGACTTGCGTTCTCATGTCTTTGTGAACTCGACAAGCAGGGCAACATCACCGAGTATAAGTTTGCAAAAACTGTTATCCGCTCCCGTGTAAAGGGCGTTTATTCCGAGATAAATTCACTTTTGGCAGGCAGTGACGATGCTGAACTTAAAGAAAAATATGCCGAGGTTTCAGGTCAGCTTCCTATTATAAATGAGCTTGCGGATATTTTGTACAAAAACAAGAAAAACCGTGGCTGTCCTGAGCTTGAAACCTCTGAGAGCAAGCTTATCATCAATGACGAGGATATCTGCGTGGGCGTTGAGAGGCGTACCCGTGGAAGAAGCGAGGAGATAATAGAGGACTTTATGCTTGTTGCAAACGAGTGTGCCGCAAGATTTGGCATGGATAATAACCTGCCGTTCGTTTATCGTATCCACGAAGAGCCGTCAGACGAGAAGCTTGAATCCCTGAGAGAAGCGCTTGTCAAGCTCAACGTCCAGTATAAGCTGGGCGAAAAGGCTTGCCCTGGGGATATGTCTGAGATACTCAAAGCCGCAAAGGGTACTGATATCGACCTTATCATGAACAATATCGTTCTGAGGAGTATGTCAAAGGCAAGATATTCCACCGAGCCTGTGGGTCACTTCGGACTTGCGCTGGAGGATTACGCCCACTTCACTTCACCTATCAGACGTTACCCTGACCTGACTATCCATAGGATAATGTCAGCTTTTCTCAGTGGCAGCAGTGCAGAGGAGTGCGCCACAAAGTTCAACAAGTTCGTTTACGCCTCAGCTGACCAGTCCACAAAGACGGAGCTTACCGCAATGCAGGTGGAGCGAAGCTGTGAGGATTGCTACAAGGCTGAGTATATGAACGCTCATATCGGTGAGGAGTTTCAGGGAACAGTGGTTTCAGCCGTTGAGTTCGGTCTTTTTATCGCACTTCCTGACACCTGCGAGGGACTTCTTCACACTGACAATATGCCTGACGGCGAATATGTCTGCGACGATATGGTGAGCCTGAAAAACCTCACAAACGGAATGGAATATCGTGTGGGCGACCCTATCAGAGTAAAGGTGATAAACGCAAATGTAAATTCGGGCAAGATAGATTTTGCACTTGCTGACGAGGACTAAATTAGAAATCAAAAGGACGGCGAAGAAAAGCCGTCCTTTTTTGTGTGTTAAAAAAATGTAGGGGCTGGCGCCCTCGACAGCCCGCCTTTCTCGCACGTCACTATTTATGTTGCTTTTCACATTGAATAAACATCGCACAAACAATGTAGGGGCTGGCGCCCTCGACAGCCCGCTTTTCTCCCACGTCACTATTTATGTTGATTTTCACATTGTATAAACATCGCTCGAACCATGTAGGGGACGACGCACTCGGCGTCCCGTTCATTTCGCTCATCTTGTGGTTTTACAAATTTATCGTTTCATGAATTGCGTATATGTACAAAAAATCGGACAGTCGCACCAAGCAACTGTCCGATAATTTTTTGTATTAATAAATTACTTTGAAAGACCCCAAATATCTCTAGCGTAGTCCTCAACAGAACGGTCTGCGGAGAAAATGCCTGCGCCTGCAATGTTTGCAAGGCTCATTTTCTGCCACTTTGTCTGATCCTTGTAGCACTCAGAAGCGTAAGCCTGTGCCTTCTGGTAAGAATCGAAGTCCTTGAGAGCCATGTATGGGTCAGAGTTCTTCAGGCTGTCAGCGATCTCGTTGAACTGCTGTCCGTTGATGCCGTACTGAAGTGTGTCGATAGCCTGCTTAACAACTGCGTTGGAGTTGTAGATGTCCATAGGCTTGTAGCCTGACTTGCAAGCGTTTACCTCGTCAACGTTCATACCGAAGATAATGATGTTGTCGTCGCCTACCTGCTCGTGTATCTCAACGTTTGCTCCGTCAAGAGTACCCAGTGTGATAGCACCGTTTATCATAAGCTTCATGTTACCTGTACCTGAAGCCTCTGTACCAGCAAGTGAGATCTGCTCAGAGATGTTTGCCGCTGGCATGAGTATCTCAGAAAGTGATACGTTGTAGTCCTCGAGGAAGATAACGTTGAGCTTCTCGTTGAGCTTCTTGTCCTTTTTCAGCTCCTGAGAAATGTTCCAGATAAGCTTGATGATCTGCTTTGCCATGTAGTAGCCAGGAGCAGCCTTTGCAGCAAAGATATATGTCTTTGGTACAAAATCAGCGTTTGGATTAGCCTTGAGGTAGTTGTACTGTGCTATGATGTTCAAAGCGTTGAGCTGCTGTCTCTTGTATTCGTGAAGTCTTTTTACCTGAACGTCAAAGATAGAGTCAGTGTTGAGAACAACGCCATACTGATTCTTTACATACTTTGCAAAACTCTTCTTGTTGTCAAGCTTGATCTTTGCAAGTCTGTCAAGAACGTCCTTGTCGTCCTTGAATACAGCAAGCTTTGAAAGCTCAGCGGCATTCTTGAGGAAGCCGTCGCCTATCTTCTCGCAGAGGAGATCTGTCAGACCCTCGTTAGACTGATAAAGCCATCTTCTGTATGCGATACCGTTTGTAACGTTCTTGAACTTTGTTGGTGTGTCAAGATACTCGTCCTTGAATGTTTCTTTCTTGATGATCTCAGAGTGTATCTTTGCAACGCCGTTTACGCTGTGGCAAGCGTGTACGCAAAGTGTAGCCATTTTCACCTTGTTGTCCTCAACGATAGACATATGTGAAACCTTAGCCTGATCCTTGTATCTCTCCCAAAGATCCTTGCAGTAACGCTCGTTTATCTCGATAATGATAGAGAAGATTCTAGGGCAAACGCTCTTGAGGAGGTTGCAGTCCCACTTCTCCAAAGCCTCAGGCATTACAGTGTGGTTTGTGTATGCAAATGTGTTTGTAACGATGTGCCAAGCCTTGTCCCATGAATAGCCGCAATCATCAAGAAGAACCCTCATAAGCTCTGGGATAGCAAGTGTTGGGTGAGTATCGTTGATGTGGATAGCTACCTTTTCATGGAGATTGTCAAGTGTGCCGTAAACGCTCATGTGCTGATTTACGATATCGCCGATAGAAGCAGCACAAAGGAAATACTGCTGTCTAAGTCTGAGTGACTTGCCCTCTGCGTGGTTGTCGTTAGGATAAAGCACCTTTGTGATAGCCTGTGAAATGATGTTCTTGCTAAGAGCCTTCTGATAGTCGCCCTGATTGAACATTGACATATCAAAGTCAGCCATTTCAGCTTTCCAAAGTCTGAGCTTTGAAACTGCCTCGCTGTTGTAGCCTGATACGAACAGATCGTATGGAACAGCCATAACTGATGTGTAGTTCTCGTGAGTTACGCAGTGATACTGATTGTCCCAGTATTCCTTAAGCTCGCCGTCAAAACGAACCTCGACAGCCTTTGACGGAACAGGAACGAGCCATACAGAGCCGCCTGGGAGCCAGTTGTCAGGAAGCTCGGTCTGCCAGCCGTCCTCCAGCTTCTGCTTGAAGATACCGTATTCATAGCAGATAGAATAGCCTGTAGCATGGTAGCCGTCTGCAGCAAGAGCGTCAAGATAGCAGGCAGCAAGTCTTCCAAGACCACCGTTGCCAAGACCTGCGTCAGGCTCACACTCGTAAATGCCGTTTATAGAAATGCCCATGTCTTTAAGGACCTTTGTAGCCTGCTTCTGCATTTCAAGGTTATAAAGAGAAGTCTTAAGGCTTCTTCCCATAAGAAATTCCATTGAAAGATAGTAGACCTTCTTCTTGCCCTCAGACTGAGTTTTAACGGTGAACTTTCTTCTCTTAGCTTTAAGAATGCCTACAACGATCTTAGAAAGAGCCTCGTATACCTGCTGATCGGAAGCGTCCTCAGGTGTTGTCTGGAAATCGTTGTGAAGAACGTCAAGAAGCTTTTCTTTAAGTTCCTGCGTGGAAATTGTTTTTTCTACAGCACTATTTGCCATAAATCTTTACCTCCTATATACTTTCAAGTCGAGCTTTGCGCTCTGCACCTTTATTACTGTATTGGCGAAAACGTTTGAGAAATAAGGATAGTTTTCACCCGTTGGGGGAATAACACGCCCCTGCTGCTGATAATTATACCACAAGCCGACAATTTTTGCAAGAAAAAATGCCAAACGCCCCTAAAATTTAAACACTTTTTACATAGGGCAGGCATATGATTTGTAGAAATCATAGACGCTGATATGCTATTTCTGCAATAGCTGTCATATTATGTTTGGAATATAATACAGGATATAGTATTTGTCTAATTTTATTATATGGTATAGTTGCATAATTGTCAAGGCGTTCAATTGTATAAAATGCTGATTTTGGAAGAATGAACAGCAAAAGGGGACAGTAAGGGCGGTAGTTTTTATATAATCACAAGAATATGAATTTGCTAGGTGGGCATATAGGCCATACGATATGTGTTCAGAAAAAGTGTACTTGCGTTATTTGCAGCAAAAGGCTCAATTTCTATGATTCAGAAATTGAGCCTTTATATATATTCGTTCGTTTTGATATAATATCTATTCTTCTTCTATCTTTTCTTCAGCCTTGGCAAGCTGTTTCTTGTCATACACGCTCTTTGCTACCTGAATACCGAACACGATCGCCGCACCGATGATAAAAAATACGATGCTGAATGTGCCGAAAGACATAGGGTCTTTAGGCTCTTTAAGCGTTGTAGGACCTATAACTATGGCGTACAGTGAGCCTATCATCATGCCGATAACGCAGTAGATAGTCTGGCTTCTGAACTTTTCAAGAGCCTTTTTGATAAGCCTGAGGGTAATGAACACCCCAAGTATAATGCCGATACCCAAAGAGCAGAGGAGTCCGAAATACTCGAAATTCAGATGAAGGAACTCTTTTATTCCCGTGATAACAGGCATATAAAGACCGAATGTGAGAAGTATGGTGGAGCCTGAAATGCCGGGAAGCACCATTGCAGATATTGCGCACATTCCTGCAAGAACAACGAATATCACTGTGCCTATATTCATGTGAGAAACATCAGTGCCGCTGCCGGAGGGATTTATAAGGGAAATGCCCACAACGATAGCAATGCCGATAACAGCCCATACGATGTTGTAATATTTGCCCTTAATGCTCTCTTTTTCTTCCATTATCATGACCGGTATCGCCAGAATGATAAAGCCCAGAAACAGCGAGCTTACCTTGTAGATGCCGCTTTCAAACACGTTGGCAAGAACGCTTACTGCAAGAAGCATACCGATCACCCAACCCACGCCAAGCTTTATAAGAAAGAAAAATGCTTTTTTACGCTTTGCATTGTCACGTCCCATAATGTCGTTAAGGGAATTTATGAAGCTGTCATAAAAGCCCAGCAGGAATGCTATAGTTCCTCCCGAAACTCCCGGAACGCTGTCCGCAAGAGCCATGCAAAAGCCTCTGAGTGCGTTTATTATCATACTTGTTTCTATGCCTTAAAAGGCATATCCTCCTTCCGTGGTGTTGTCTGCTTTCGTATCAGCAGACTTTTCTTTTGTTCTGATGTAAGCTTTTTCTACCTGTGTCATCAGCTTTCTAAGCTGTGCTTCCTGCTTATCGTCACTAACGAGCGCCGCACTTTTTTCAGCCGAAGCCTTTGCCGATCTCACATCACCCTGAGCGAGAAAACACTCGCCCTTGTAAAGCTCACAGTTGCACCGAAGCGTCTTGTCAGCGTCACGGCTTTTCTCTGCACTGTCAAAAAACTTCACCGCCGCTTCAAAGCGTTCGTTGAAATATTCCAGCAGACCAATGGTGAAAAGCATTTGCCCATTGCGTTTATCGAGAAGACCTCGCTTGAAGTAATGCTCTGCTGAAACAAATATCTCGTTTGCCTGAGAAATATCTCCTGACATGAGTCTGCCGTAAAGAAGCAGTTCAAAATACTTGTTCTGATCTGAGGGGGTAAGCTTATCAAAAGCTATACGGTCAAGTGTGAGAAAACAGTTTTCAAAGCGTTTTTCTGAAATGTAAACAGCGGCAAGCTTCAAAAACCCGTGGCCCTTATCTTTGTTCTGCCTGAGAAGATATTTTTCAAGAAGCTCAAAATATTCGTCACAGCCGCCCTTTTTAGCGTAGAGCCTTTCGAGCTTTTTTATTTTGAAGACCCATATGAAAAGCCCTGCAAGCTCGACGATGCACAGGAATATAAGACAAAGAGGAAGCGCTCTCATAAAAACGTTTATGCAAAACTGCGCTCCATAGCGACAGCCCTTTGAAAGCCATGCAATGCACATCACAGCATAGCTCAGCACCAGGCTCAATGCGGCAATGAGCCACAAGGTCCTTATAACGCCTTTATGCACCTTGCTCACCTCTTTGTAAATCATATCACATATAAGTAAAAATCAAATGTTGTCTGTGTAAAGAATGGGTAAAAATGTATAAACTGTTCAAAAATTTTTAAATTTAATCTATTGCCGTCTACTGCATATCCTTATTTCTGTTTTTGAGAAGCTTCTGTCTTTTGCGTTCGTGTCTATCCATAACTATCTTTTCGCAGAAGTCTACGACTTTCTTCATGAAAGGCTTGAAAATGTAGAAAAATTCACCCTCATAGGTAACGACCTCGCCGTTAAAACCCTTTTTGAACTTGTATACGCCGTAGTTAGGGTTTGTTTCATCGTTGTAGAATGGTATGCCCTGAAAATCGTAGATGTAGTTTTTGCCCTCAAGTGCCCAGTTTATCATCGTCCACTGCATAAGATAGTTAGGGTAGAGGTTTCTGTGGTGGTTTGCGGAAGCACCGTAAACATAGCAGGTCTTGCCTGCATACTGTGTTGTTACTGCACCTGACAACGGTATCTGCTTGCCGTCCTCGTCAACATAGCACATGAAAAGTCGGCAGTGTTCAGGGCCAAGACCATTGAGCATTTTTACAAAATACTCCTTTGAACGGATAGAGAAGCCATCTCTGATACCTGTTGCCTGCATGAGAGGGTAGAAATCGTCAAGAGCCTCAGTGCCGCAAGCCTTGCAGTAAACGCCCTTTCTAGGGGCTTTTCTGATACGGTTTCTCCAGTCAGGCTTGAAAGTCGCCATGACCTCGTCAGGGGTCTTGCCCTCGATATTTCTGAGCATATAGTTATTACGAGCCTGAATAGTGGTCAGCTCAGCCGCCTTGTGTATGTGCTTGAAGCCCATGTCCTCGATAAGCTTTGTACACTTGTCGTCGCCCTCCTCGAAACAAGGATCCCACATAAACTGGTAGCATTTGTATTTCTTTGCAAGTGCTTTTACGCCCTCGAAAAGGTCGGTCATGACCTCTTTATCAGACCAGTCGCAAACAGGGCCATGAGGGGCATACATAAAAGTAACACCGAAAATAGGCACTTTTTTGATTATGATAAGGCAAGTTCCACGGATATTGCCGTCAGCGTCACGGGAGATAACAGCGTCCCAGCCCCAGTTGTCCTTTACTTTCGGCCATTTGAGGGATTGCATGAAATTGCCGTATTTGCTGGTGCTTGCGAACTGTTCATATTCTGCAAGGAGTTTTTCATCGGACTTATTGATTATTTCCATTTTATAAAGATCCTCTCTGTAAGAATTTTTCTGTTATTATGCACTATTTCATTTATTATACTACATATTACGGGAAAAATCAAGGGGGGAGGGGAGTTTAAGTGAGGAGTGAGGAATGAGCAAAGCTGCCCCCCAAGCACCGAGCGAAGCGAGAGATAAAGCGCACGCTCAAGCCCAGTGCTAGAGGGCTTGTGGGGTCTAGGGGCAAAGCCCCTAGCGGAGTTTGAGGCAGAGCCTCATTCGGCGACAGCCGACTAGGTGCAGATATAATGAGAAAAAGCACACAAAAGTTGTGCTT
Source organism: Hominimerdicola aceti (assembly GCF_025567495.1). Lineage (NCBI taxonomy): Bacteria > Bacillati > Bacillota > Clostridia > Eubacteriales > Oscillospiraceae > Hominimerdicola > Hominimerdicola aceti. The sequence continues at coordinate 33,462 of NZ_JAOQJZ010000012.1, forward strand.
CTTATCAAAAGTAATAACGGAGTAGAAATCTGCACCGCCTATCCTATCTCCAATTACAACGTAAATCCGCAAAGAGCAAAGCGATTTTGCGGCGTGATGAAGTCGGGGTAGAATTGTAGGGGACGGCGCCCTCGACGTCCCGTTTCGGGGAACGGCAAGGTTTGAATTTATCACAATGTTGTGTAGACGTGCCGTGTGGAGAATATTGTGCCGCTACCCTGAAGATGTGATTGGATAGTTTTTAGTTCTATCCAACAATGATATAATCGTGGGCTTGTTTCTTCGACGGGCGAACACTGTTCGCCCCTACTGCCGTTTGTGGGGGTATCAGTGGGTGTGTGATAATTACAATGTGTAGTATTCTATACGAATTCAAAAAGCGGTGAAAAAGTGTTTTATACCACAATGTATGGCGTAAAATGCCCGTCACGGCGAGTGACAGTACAAAAAAGCGGACAGCATAACGCTGTCCGTTTCAATTCTATCTCTTATTTGTCATCATGCGACTCGGTGATAAGATCAAGATTGATCTCGTATTTGGAGTCGAGAGAGTTCTGTAAAGGTGCGTCCTTTACATATTTGTTTACAAGCGCTGTACTCTTTTCTACCGCCTGAAGCGTTCCTGCACCTGCTACACAGCCGCCAGGACAAGCCATGCCCTCGAGAAGATAGCCGTCATATTTGCCTGCTTTCGCAAGTGTGAGAAGCTTGCGGCAGTCTTTAAGTCCCTGCGCTGATACTACCTTGACCTCACGCTCTGGGTCAAGCTTGTGGATAACGTCTGCTACTGCCTTTGCTACTCCGCCGCTTACTGCAAAGCCACGTCCGTCACCTGTACCCTCGCAAAGATCTACCTTTTCTTCATCTGTAATGTCTTCAAATGTTACGCCCTTGGCATTGAACATTCCCATGAGTTCTTCAAAGGTAAGCACAAAGTCTACGTCGCTGCGGATAGTACGTCTTGAAGCTTCAAGCTTCTTTGCCGCACATGGTCCAATAAATGCGATACAAGCGTCAGGATCGTCCTTTTTGAGCATTCTTGCTGTAAGTACCATTGGGGTCAAAGCCATTGAAATGTATGGTGCAAGGGTAGGGAAAAGCTTCTTCGCCATTACTGACCATGCAGGACAGCATGATGTCGCCATGAATGGCTGATGTTCAGGAACTTCTCTCATGAAGTCCTTCGCCTCTTCGATGGAACAAAGGTCTGCACCTATTGCTACCTCGACCACGTCTGCAAAGCCAAGCTTCTTCATTGCCGCTGTGAGCTTTTCAGGGCTTGCCTTTGGTCCGAACTGACCTACAAATGCAGGTGCTACGATAGCGATGACCTTCTTCTTTTTCTTCATTGCTGTTATAAGCTGGAATATCTGTCCCTTGTCTACGATAGCGCCGAATGGACAGTTTACAAGACACATTCCGCAGGATACGCACTTGTCATAATCTATTTTTGCCTTGCCCTCTTCGTCTGAGCCGATAGCGTCCATGCCGCAGGCTCTTGCGCATGGTCTTTCCATTTTGTTTATTGCATTGTATGGACAGACACTCTGACATCTGCCACACTTTATACACTTAGACTGATCTATTACTGACTTGCCATGCTTGATAGTGATCGCACCCTTTGGACAGACTTCCTGACATGGGTGTGCAAGACAGCCCTGACAGCAGTCGGTAACATGATAATGAGTTTCAGGACAGCCGTTGCAGGCAAACTTGATTATGTTTACAAGCGGTGGATCGTAATACTTTTCTGCGATCGCACTTTCTTCAATGCCGTCAGCCACAGACTTATGCTCCTCGATCGGTCTTAGGGGCAGACCGATAGCAAGACGGAGCCTTTCTTCAACGATAGCTCTTTCAAGGAAGATAGACTCACGGTAAACAGCCTTGCTTCCCGGTACTATCTTATAAGGAAGCTCTGCGATCTTTTCGGCATAATCGCCCTCTTCATAGGCAAGTCTTGCCACCTCTGTAAAGACTTTTCGTCTGATATCTGTTACTGAGGAATAGATACCTCTCATTTTCATATTTTTACCTCCTGCGTTGTTCTTCAAATTTGTGTCATACACTTACTATTGTACTATTTTTTCGGCTTTTGTCAAGTAATATATACTTTTTTTCATAAGGTATATTGAAAGTTTCGCATGACTTACATATTTGTCTGAAATAAGGTGCAGTAATGGTACGAAACGTCCTAAAAAAAATAAAAGTATTTCTTTTTTACCAATAGTTTTTCTGTTCATGAAAGTATGTGGCTTTTGCACAGTTTTGGGCAGGGTGATTTATGCAAACAAATGATAAATGATTTAATTTGGCAACATTTCTGCAATTGTTGCATTTTTTATGCAACAAAAGGGGCATTTTTCGGGATAAGTGAGAGATGTTTTTTGAGAGCCGTTAAGATACGGTGGTACATCTTTCGCAGAAATTAAAAAAGGAGGAACGATATGGCAGGCGAACAGAAAAGATTTGCGAGATTTTTCTTCTATCTGAGAAATCTTCGTGAAGCGGCTTTGCACACCGGTGCAAGGGCGGAGGAGGCTGAGGACAGGGGGCTTGAACTTCTGCACTCGGCAGAAACGGAGGCGGAGCTTAAAAAGCTGGAGGAGGCTGACAGCGACACTCTTTCTTATGTGAAGCGAGGGCTGAACAGGATAGCTTTCGGGGCGGTGAATGACGCTGTAAAGCTTGTTTTTGACGCTGAGAACATGACGGCAAGGGACATCATGGGCATGGATCTTTTCAATGTGAGTGAGATAAAGATCAGCGGAAAGAACGTTTTGGAGATCAAGTTTTTTGACAGGCAGAAAGCCTTGGAAAAGCTTGGGGAGCTTGCGCCTCAGCTTGACGGCGGCGGTGAGTCGAAGCGACTTATCGAGAGCATTTACGGCAGGGACGGTGATAGCTTGTGAAAATAACAAGGCTGTCGGAAAATCAGAGGTTTGTTTTCAGATGGTGGACGGCACGGGAGCTTAGTGATTACGACGGGATAATCTGTGACGGCGCGGTCAGATCGGGCAAAACCTTTTGTTTGTCGGCGTCTTTTATGACATGGGCGATGACTAATTTTGACGAGTGCATTTTTGGGCTATGCTCAAAAACTATCGTGTCGCTGAAAAGGAATATCCTGCCTGCGCTCAGGGGGTATATGAAAGCCATGGGCATGACGGCTGTGGAGGTCGCGTCAAAGAACTATATGGACGTGAGCTTTTGCGGCAGGAAAAACAGGTTTTACTACTTTGGCGGCAGGGACGAAGGCTCGCCCTCACTTATCCAGGGCGTGACCCTTGCGGGGGTGCTTCTTGACGAGGCGGCACTTATGCCCAGAAGCTTTATAGAGCAGGCTGTGGCAAGGTGTTCGGTGGCGGGGAGCAAGCTGTGGTTCAACTGCAATCCTGACAATCCTTACCACTGGTTCAAGAAAGAGTGGATAGACAAGGCTGAGGAAAAACGGCTTATCTACAGACATTTTGTGCTGGAGGACAATCCGACCCTTGACCGGGCGGTGATAGAACGCTATCACAGGATATATACGGGGACGTTTTACGAGCGTTTTGTTCTTGGCAAATGGACGGCGGCAGAGGGGCTTGTTTACCCTATGTTCGACGAGGAGAAAAACGTCTTTGAGGGGGATATACAGTGCGAGCGGTATGTTATAAGCTGTGATTACGGCACTGTAAATCCTTCAAGCTTCGGGCTTTGGGGCGAGAGTGGTGGAGTATGGTACAGGCTCAGGGAGTATTACTATGACTCTCGACGTGAAGGTATGCAGAAAACTGACGAGGAGCATTACAAGGGGCTTGAAGAGCTTGCCGACGGGCTTTGCATCGAAAAGGTCATTTGCGACCCCTCGGCGGCTTCGTTCATACAGTGCATACGCAGGCATGGAAAATTCACTGTCCAGCCTGCAAAGAACGACGTTGTTTCTGGTATCAGGCTTGTGTCGGACTGCATAAAGGACGGCAGGATAAGGATAAACCGCAGGTGTCGTGATACGCTTCGTGAGATAAATCTTTACCGCTGGGACGAAAAGGCAGGAAAGGACGCACCTGTTAAAGAGAACGATCACGCCATGGACGATATGAGATACTTTGCGGCAGAATGTCTGGGACGTGAAAAGGACGACTTTTTTGTACTGACAGTTGAACATTAGTGCAAAAAAGTGTACAGAAAGGAAGGAGAAAAAATGAGTATTTTCAGAAAGAAGGTCCGTGAATTTGTGCCGAACACGGCAGGCTCTGACAGAGAGTCGGGGTTTCATTACAGGCTTGCGCCTGAGGGGGTTTTTCAGCAGGAGCTTTATGACGCACTCAGGGCGAATGTGCCGATCATTGACGCTTGCTTCGGCAAGATAATAAGGCTCACAGGGGGCTTTAAGGTTACGGCTTGTGACGAGAGGGTGCAGGCGGAGCTTGACAGGTTTTGCAGAGAGGTTTCCGTGGGGGTGTCGGGAAAGTCCATTTACACTTTTGCGGATATGTATCTGGATTCACTGCTTACATATGGCAAGGCGATAGGCAGGATATATGCAGATTACAGGACAGGCAAGGTAAAGGGGATATATGTTGGCGACCCGACTTTGTACAGAGTGCGTGAGGGCAGGAACGCTTTTGAAAAACGTATTTTTTACATGGGAATCGGTGAGGAGATACCGGTAAGAAGTCCTGAAAAACTGCTTTACACGGCGCTCAATCCTAGTCCTAAGCACCCTGACGGAGTGTCCATACTCCGTGGATTGCCTGCGCTGAGCGAGATACTTATGCGAATTTACGAGTGCATGGGGCAGAACTTCGACAGGGTAGGAAATGTGCGCTATGCGGTGACTTATCACCCTGAGGGTGAGAGCGACAGGGCGAGAGCCAAGGAGCGTGCAGAGCAGATAGCTCAGGAATGGAGCAGGGGAATGAGAGCTTCACGAAACGGCTCGGTGCAGGATTTTGTGGCTGTGGGTGATGTGGACATAAAGGTCATAGGCGCTGACAATCAGATGATAGACACGGAGATACCTGTCAGACAGCTTATGGAACAGCTTGTGGCGAAGCTTTCAATACCACCGTTTTTGCTTGGGCTGAACTGGTCAACCACTGAGCGAATGTCTGCACAGCAATCGGATATCCTCACAAGCGAGCTTGAATATTACCGCAGACTGCTTGAACCTATACTCAGAGAGATATGCGAGGCGTTTTTAAGGCTTAACGGATATGCTTGTGGGGTGGAGATAGAGTGGGACAACATAAATCTTCAGGACGAGGAAGCGTTGGCGAAGTCAAGGCTTTACAATGCGCAGGCTAAGACGGCGGAGCTTGAAAACGAAAGGGTAGAGAACGAGAGAAAAAAGGAGGAAATGCAATGAGCGAAACAGTATCAGGCGAGGAGCTTGAAAAGATAAACGGCTATGCGAGAGAGCCGCTCACGGAGGACAAGGTCTTTGTTTTCAGGGTGGCGCTTTGTGACAATGACATTGACAGAGATGGTGAAAAGTTTTCATCAGGCGCTTTGGAGAAGCTTGCGGAGCTTTTTAAGGGCAGAACGGGTATTTTCGACCATGACCCTAAAAGCTCAAAGCAGACTGCCAGAATATTCGACACTTGGGTGGAAACTCTGCCTGAGAAAACTACGACAGACGGAGAGGTCTACCGCAGGCTTATGGCAAAGGCTTACATGGTGCGAACTGCTTCTAACAGCGATCTTATAGGTGAGATTCAGAGCGGAATAAAGAAAGAAGCATCCATTAGCTGCACCATGGGAAAGAAGCTTTGCTCTGTATGCGGAGAGGATATGCACAAGGGCGGCTGTGACCATGAAAAGGGCGGTGAATACGGCGGTAAACTGTGTTATCACATTCTTGACGATCCGCTTGACGCTTACGAGTGGTCGTTTGTGGCAGTGCCTGCACAGGTTCAAAAAAATGGCACTAAAAGTTTGGCAATAAGGAGAACGGCAATGCGTGAAATACTTTTTAGAGGAAAACGTGTAGACAATGGCGAATGGGTAAGTGGCTATTACGTTGTCAGAAAACGTCCATATTTCAAGGACAAAGGGGTTAATGTTGAGCATCTTATTTACGACAATATAGAGATTGAGGACAATGACTATAAGCAGTTTGTTGATACAATGCCAATTTCTTATGTAGTAGACCCTAAGACCGTCAGCCAATACACAGGGCTAACAGACAAGTATGATAAGAAGATTTTTGAAGGAGATATAATTAACATAACTCCTGATGTCACTAATAGACTTATGGATGTAAGGTGGAATGATGAAACACTTTCTTGGGAACTGACGGATGTAGGTACTCCAATGTTTAAAACGAACCATCTTTTTAATACGATTGATCTTGCGGAACTTGAAGTCGAATCTGGCTATGGCGAACGTATCTCTTTTATCGTTGGAAACGTTTATGACAATCCTGAGATGATGGAAAAGATTGAGGAGGATCACGAATGACTAAAAGAGATTTGAGTGTATGGTTTAAAGAGACAGCTAAAAATGTAATAGATGATATTTCAACTGATTATTTGTTCATAAAGAGAGATGATTCATGACAAATGAAGAATACATAATATCAAAAATCTCAGAACGTAGTTTAGCCGATATGTTTAATACTGGTAATTGCTATTATGATAATTTAAATGATAGAATTTATAAGGCTTTTCAGTATTGGAAAGAGTCGTATCGGTATAAGCGTTCTGGCAGACTCTTATTTCAGCTATGGCTTACATTCCAATATAACTCAGAAGAATGGGATTTAGCCAGACGAATAATTCATGAAGAACACCCATCTTGGGTTATAAAATGCGAAACATAAATGGAGAGTATAACAGTAGTTGGAGCAAAGGACACGTCTATTATAAGGAAAGGCAAAAAAGAAAGCATAAAGCAATTAATTTAAAAATGCAAATTAATGAAAATACGCTACTTTGGCATATCCCAAAACAGCGTAAATACGCACTTTTAGACACTTAAAATCTGAATAAAAGAGAAATTTTATTTAGGAGATGATACTGATAAAGCAAGAATATATAAAATCACCACTTAATTATGTGGGTGGCAAATACAAGCTTCTACCGAAGATTTAGAGGTCTTGATTACAAACTATTGAGGAGGACAACATTTAATGAAAACACTTACGGGGACAAGCCTAGCTGGAATGTCTCCTACAAGAGAAAGAGTGACTAATGATTTTTACGCAACACCATTCAATGCGACAGAAGCCATTTTAAAAAGAGAAAAATTATTTGGTAGCATACTCGAACCTGCTGCTGGTCAAGGGCATATATCAAAAGTCCTCAAAGAATTTTATCCATATTCAGAAATTGTATCTACTGATTTGGTTAGTAGAGATAGTCCTTTTGGAATTGATATTACTCCAAACGTTGACTTTCTTACATATAATTACAAACGCAAATTTGATAATATTATTACCAATCCACCGTTCAAATTTGCAAAAGAATTTATTCTTCGATCATTGGATTTAGCAAATGAAAAAGTTATTATGTTTGCAAAAATCCAACTTCTTGAAGGGCAAGATAGATTGAAAATGTGGGAAAACACTCCTATAAAAACAATTTATGTGTTTTCTAAAAGAGTAAACCCAATGCGTAATGGTAGTGAGGTAGATGAAAAGGGGAAGCCTTGGGCAAGCACTATGTGTTTTGCATGGTTTGTATGGGAACATAATTATGAAGGCTTGCCAACAATAGAGTGGATTTAATTTTATTTGAAAGGAGCAGTAAATGTCAACACCTAAGAAACTTTACATATCAGACCTACACATAGGTCATAAAAATATACTAAATTTTGATAATCGTCCATTTTTTAATCTTACAGATATGAAAGAAACTATTATAGATAATTGGAATAGTGTTGTCGGCAAAAATGACAGTGTGTATGTTCTAGGTCCCCACTTTGGATTTATGCAATCGTTAAAGTAATTCTTATAGTTATACTGACGATAATTGCGCTTAATGATAATGGAGTATCGTGCCGTAAAAGAAAGAAGAAACATTAAAATGTTTAATGGTAAAGAAAATACATATAAGAGACAAAATAAAAAAAACAGAAGCAAAAAAAGGAGAATAAAAATATGAGACTAACAAATACATGGATAAATGGAGATTGTCTTAAAGAACTGAAGAAAATGGCTGACGAGTCAGTGGATATGGTAATTACTTCACCGCCATATCACAATCTGAGGGTTTACAGTAATGACCCATGCGACCTTTCAAATTGTGAAAGCTACGAAGAATATTATTATCTTCTCGGTCTTGTAATTGCCGAGTGTCAGAGAGTCCTTAAAAAAGGCGGTAAATTTATAATGCAGTTTGAGGACTATAACTACACCATTGGTAGAGATAATAAAATGGGACAGGAGAGCTTAACAGGTAATATAAATAAGATTATGCTTGACAATAAATTTTCTCTTTGGACTAAGGCATTTTGGAGAAAATATTCCGCACAGAGAGCTATGCTTGCACAGGGTAATCTTTATTATCGCAATATGAAAGCAAGAGATACCATTCTCGCTGCGAATGTAGGCTTTGTTTATGTCTATAAGAAGGAAGGAGATTGTGAACTTATTAAGGCTTCTGATATTACACTCGCTGAATGGGCTGATTGGGCAGATGGTGTATGGAACATTTCTAATTCTGGTATTTCACATACAACCCCTTTTGCAGAAGAACTTGTAAGGCGTTGTGTAAAACTTTGGTCTTGCCCAGGTGACGTTGTACTTGATCCATTTGCGGGAGCAGGAACTACAAATAAAGTTGCGATTGAATGTGGTAGAAGTGCGATAGGTATTGAATTGCAGAAAGAATGGTATGATCTGGCTATCGAAAAGAGATTTTCACTTTGGGACGATAGTGTTTACGAGTCTGACGATAGTATAGAGAAGATGAAAGAGCGTTTTAACGAACAGCTTCTCGTTGGTAAAGAGCAGAGTGCAAAGGCTAAAACCGAGAAACAAGAGAAGAAGGTTATGTCCGATAAGAAAAAAGAATTACAAACACAGATTAAAAACCTAGAAGCTGAACTTGTGGCACTTGGAATAAGGAAATCAGAAATTAAAAAAATCAAAAATGAAGCAAGGGTAGAAAGTGATGGTTGAAGAATGGCGTAATATAAGTGGGTTTGAAAATTATTATCAAGTTAGTAATTTAGGGAACGTAAGGAGAATTGGTGACTATTCAAATCAAATCACATCATGGGGTTTAGAAAATCCTAAAATTTTAAACGTTCGTAAACACAGCAATGGTTATTTGAGAGTTATGCTTTCGGTAAGTGGTAAACATTATGACAGATATATTCATCGCCTAGTAGCAACTGAGTTCTGCAATAACCCTAACCCCGGTAAATACACAGAGGTAAATCATATTGACGGAAATAAAACGAATAATAATGCTATAAATTTAGAGTGGTGCGATAGAAGTTATAATAACAAACACGCTTATATCAAGGGGTTACATACGACACACGGCTGTTATGGAAACAAGAAAATGGTCGCACAAATTGATATTAAAACAAATGTTATAGTAAAAATTTATAATTCTGTAAAAGATGCCTCAAAAAGTGTCGGGTTAAAGAATTTTACTAATATATCAGCTTGTTGTAATTATGCCGAAAATCCTAATAAGTATAAAAGACCTTGTTTATCTTCAAAAGGTTATAAATGGCGATTTGCAACAAATGAAATGAAAGTGGGTGATACTATTGATTGAGTTATCAGTACCTGTTGAAAAGATACCATACATAAGGACTATTGAAGGACGTAAATTTAAAAATGGTAAATGGCAGTTTCCTGACTCGGCATTAACTGTACTACAACAATACAAACTAATCGACAGCAATATCGTTGTTTCTAAGAAAGAGAAAGTTCAATATGAGCTTTCTCCATATCTTAGAGATTATCAGCAGAAGATCGTCAATAACGCACTGAACGAGGGCTGTTATGCAATTTTTTCTGAGACAGGTACTGGAAAAAGCCCTATGGGGCTTGAAATAGCCATACATTTCGATAAGGCTCTTATACTATGTCCGTTATCCGTAATAGAAACTGCATGGATTGATGATTGTCATAGGTTTTATCCTGATAAAATCATCGTGAATTGCCATGGCAGTTCTAAAACAGAACGCTTAGAAAAGCTAAATTCAAAAGCTGATATATACATAATGAATTATGAAAGCTTTAAAATACTTAAAAATGAGATTCGGAACGTTCAGTTTGATTGTTTAATTATTGACGAAAGCTCTGTTATGAAGAATATGACAAGTCAAATTACATCAGATATCCTTGAAATGATAGATGTAATTCCTCACAGGTTTGTTTTAAGTGGTTGTCCTACACCAAACCATAATGCAGAGATATTTCCTCAAATAAAGCTTGTTGATAGCGATGTATTTGGAAATAATTATTATGGTTTCCTTGCAAAGTATTTTACTCAGGATATGGCTAACCCTCACAGATGGTATCAAACTCAGGAGAATAAAAATGCGTACTATAACAGACTTTCTGAAAAATCTATTTTTCTCGCTAAGGACGATTGCATAGCTTTGCCTGATAAGACTTTTGAAATTAAGAAAATTGATATGGGCAAAACGCAGAAAATGTATTATCAGAATATGGTACAGAATATCAAAGATAATATTAACTCATGGAGCAAATTTGAGTTCACGGCAAAGCTAATGAAATTGCGTGAGATTTTAAGTGGCTTTGTAATTAACAAAGATAATAGTATTACCGATTTTGATACTGAAAAAGATAAAATTTTACAACAATCTATTGAAGAAATAGGAGACAAACCTATTATAGTATGGTGTCAGTTTATTCATGAAATCGAAAGACTTGCTAAAAAATTCAATGGTATGGCTCTCACAAGTAAAACAAAAAATCGTGACGATATAATTAGAGATTTTAAAGACAACAAAGTAAAACTGTTGTTTACACACCCACAATTACTAGGCAAAGGCTTAACTTTTACAAATTGTAGTTACAATATTTATTATTCGTTGAGCTTTAGTTACGAGGACTTTAAACAAAGTCAAGATCGTATACACCGTTTTGGGCAAACTAATAAATGCACATACATAATTCTTCAGATGAAGAACACTATTGATGAACGAATTTATAATTGTCTTAGACGAAAGGGCAATGCAGTTGATGAGCTGTATCTTGAAATGGGGTTAAAGAGTATAAATGATTTCAAAGAAAATTCTTAACGCTCTTACGAAAGAGCAACTAATATTCCTAATAAATCAATATCAGCACATGGAATTTCTTATCTCAGAAATCTGTGTCAACGAGAGTAAGCAGCATATTCCGTCTGAGCAGGCGATAGAAGAGATAAGAAAAGAACTTCGTAACTGTAATTTCCCCTTTTGTGCTTCTACAGAAGAATTTATATCACTTTTAGATTATAAAATGGGCAAAATTACACTTGACGAATATAAAGAAAGAATTGGGATTGGGTAGAGAACACAAAAATGAAAGAAATTAAAGTAGCAAAGTATTCTAAGCAATGGTGCAAAACACGAATGACAATATATACTATTATTTGTATTATTTCTTTTTGTGTTTTTGTTTTAACAATGCCAATTATGGTACATTTCTATGACGAATACGGCTTACATCATACCAAAACTATAGTAAGTGTAATGGTGGTTTTAACCTTTTTTGTGGTATGGTTATATTGCTATGCAAAGGTTATGCAGTTTGAGCATTATGAGAGCTATATATACAACCGCATAAAGAAGATTAAGCGTAAACAAGATAGGAAATATAGAAAGTGGTTGATGTAAAAGCAGGAGATAAACAAAATGGATTGTACTATTCAAAATATAAAATGTGAAATCTGCGGTCGAGTGTTCCACAAAGTCTGCCATGCAGAGCCTTTTGACAAAGTTTGTGATAGTGGCGAATGTTTTCATAAAAAATTTTGGCTTGAAATTATAAAAGAAAAGGACGAACACGTTATTATTAATGGCATTTGTTATTACTTAGATAGAACCCACCCAATGAGTGATAGTCCTTTTAGGGGATATGGTGGTAGAGAATTTAAAATTAAATTACATACTGGTGAAATTATCGTAACAAATAATTTATGGCACAATGGTGAAGTACCTAAAGAATTTCGAGATAGATTACCTAATAATGCAGAGTTTATAAAGTAATACACTAAAATACATATAAATCAAACCAACATTTTATTAAGAAAATAAGAGATAAAAACAAAACGGAACGCTCAGATTAGCTACCTGAGTGAATATGATAATTGCAATTATCTTCCAATAAAAACAAATTAGAGGATTTGCAAGATTGTGAACCTAATTACATATTTGGAAAGCTGTTTGAGCTTGATACTGAAACTAGAAAGGAAACAGAATGTTAAATAATGCTTGGAATACTCTCTTGAAATGTACATGGGTGGCTTGCTTTGACACCCATAACTTTCAAGAAGGAAAAGTATACGAAGTAAAAAATGGCAGACTAATAGACGGTCATGGCAGAAAAAGTTGTAATACATATGATAATGTTTACGATATTAATGACAGCTTTTATGCCAGATTTAAAGAAGTGAAGGAGTGAGTAAAAACATGGCAAGCGAGATACGAAATGATTGTGTGGGTTGTACGGCTCTTGGACTTCCCTGCCGTCATTGTTATATGGGTCGAGATTATCGTGTTTTAATATGCGATAAGTGTGGAACTGAGGTTGATACGCTTTATATTATTGACAATGACTCGGAAGAACTTTGTAGCGAATGTGCTAAAGAAAAGGCTATTGAATATTTGTCAAATCATAATGTGGACGTTGACGATTTGTGCGAATACAACGATATTCCTTGCGAAAAAATGAACGGAGAAGATTATTATAACAAATATTGCTATTGTGACGATGAGGAATAAATACATATGAATAAAAAGAAAGACGAGGCAACAAAGCAAATAATGCAACTTATAGTTGCTATTTGCGTAATAGTTATCGGTTTTGGAGTTGTAAAAGTTATTGGGATTAACGAAGATTACAAGCACAATTTTGAAAGAAACAAAGCCGAAAATTCAACAGTTAATACGATTACCACTACCACAAGCACTATAACTAAAAATACAACAACTAGATCGGTAGAAAATAAAAAAAATACAGTAAAAACAAATACTAAATCTACTACAACCACCAAAGAAACAAGAGCTACAAAGCCGTATAGCCATAAAGTAACCGAAACTACAACGATAGTTACTAAGTCTGAAGCAGAGCCAGAAATAGAACTTATTTCTTACGATATTCCAACAGGTGATACTTCATTTCACGGCTATATGGATTATGCTTGTATTACGGACATCAATTCTCTGCAATATCAGTTACAACTAAATTGTTGGACGGATAGTCAGGGAATACGCAGACAAGGTGACGATGTTTGTATTGCTTTAGGAAGTTATTATGGTACAGAAATAGGTACACGCTATCTAATTACAACCGACACAGGTAATTCATTCACCGCTGTTTTAGCCGATTGTAAAGCTGATATTCATACTGACTATAATAATCAGTATCGAGATACAGGCAACGGCTTTAAGAATGTGGTTGAATTTATAGTTGATACATATGCACTTGACCCTGATGTTATGAGCAGTGGCAACATTGGTACTTATGACAATTATTCTGGTAATATTGTATCAATTCAGAAAATTAATTAGAAAAGAGGTGAATTTAAAAATTGGCATACGACAAGAAAGCAGGAAAAAGAAAGCGTTTAGCTAGAGAGGAGGAAAACAGACAGCTAAAACGCTACAAGTCAGAGTGTAGAGAACTAGATACATATTTTATGAGTGAGGACGAACTCATTCAAGCCAAAGAAAGACAGAAGATAACAAAAGCTAGAAATAAAGCAATCGTACAAAGGGCTTATATGATTGCTATGGCAACAAATTAAACGAGCGAGAAAGGACAGATAAAAATGGTAACGGAGTATACAGCATATAAAATTAGATTTACTACGGTAAAAGAGGTACAGCAGTTTATCAGACTTGCGAATATGGTTGACTATAACATAGACCTAAAGCAGAGTCATTACTGCGTAAATGCAAGTAGTATAGTGGGCATATTCGCACTTGACCTAGAAAATGAGGTAATAATGTTTGTGCCAACAGAACATGAAAAGAACGCAGAAGAAATGTTCGCAGAATTTATTATAAAGTAAAGGAAAAGACAATGAAAGTAACAATACTTGAATATCCAACTAATGAAGATTGGATTGCAGTAAAACAAAGAGCCTTGGTGACAGTAGGGCTAAAGGCTAAAACACCACCGACAGACGAGTGGAAATATAAAATATTAAAAGCAAGACATTCACCGATACGCAGACTAAGATTTTCGGTACTGTTTGAAGATATCCCTAATTGGGTAGCGGTACATCTTGTGAGACACATTCACGCACAACCTTATGTGAAATCTCAGAGAAACGATAGGCAATCTAATTATGATAGAACTAAAGCCCCACAGGACGCTCCTGTAAATATGATATGGGATTTCAATGGTGAAGAACTAATGAACATTGCCAATAAGAGATTGTGTAATCAGGCTGCTAAAGAAACAAGAGAAGCTATAAAAGAAATGTGCGATAAAATTATTGAACTTGATGATATTTGGAAAGATTTTCTCGTTCCTATGTGCAAGTACGTTGGAGAGTGTAAGGAAATGTTTCCATGCTATTTAAAGGAGAATGATGGTAAATGACTAAACCACTATTTTGTATTCTTGGAGCTTCGGCAAGTGGTAAATCAACACTTGTGCAAATGCTTGAAAAAGAATTTAATATGAAGCAGATACCCTCTTACACAACTCGTTCTCCGAGATACGAAGGTGAAGCAGGTCATACATTTGTTTCAGAAAAGGAATTTAAGGCACTTAATGATATCGTGGCATATAACTATTATCTCAATAACCATTATGGGGTAACGGCAAGTCAAATTGACGATGATACATATAATCTTTATGTTGTAGACCAAACAGGGCTTAATGAATTACATAAAAAATACAAAGGCAACAGAGAGATTTATTCTATCTTTATAGATTGCCTGCCGATTACTCGGCATGATCGCCTGTTTAGACGTTATTATAAAATGTATAAGAATATTGATAAAGCATTTAAAGAAGCTAGGAAACGTTTTAAGCAAGACGAGATAGAATTTAAAAACTGCAAATCATCTGTTGATTACGTTATCAATAATGATGAAAATATCAACACAGCTTATGAAAATTTCAGAAAATATGTGGTAGGACTTACAATTAAGCAGGAGGGAGATAATGATACCGAAACCGAACATAATTAACAGAGAACATTATAACAGTGTTATTTATTTATCTCACCCATATGGTGGCAAACAAGAAAATCTTAACGAAATAAATGAGTGCCAAAAACTATTAACTATAATGCGCCCTGAGAATTTGTATCTCAATCCTATTGCAATGTTTGGTAGCCTTTACGATTGTACCACTTATGAGCAAGGGTTGAACATGACTCTGTTGTTACTTGAAGAACTTGCAGATGAAATGCTTGTTTGTTCAAATGATTGGCAATTCTCCAAAGGTTGCTGTACAGAGATTAAATATTGTGACAACAGACATATACCGTATAAAATTTGTACTTTGGAGCAAATTAGAAATGAATACGAAAAATACAGAAAGGAACATGATAAAAATGGCTAATTTTATTATTGGTGCTTTGGTTGGGCTTGTACTTGGTTTTCTAATAGCCTATAGAACAGTGACCGAAATGCTTAATGAATTAGACGAGAATAATAAAGAGGAAAATGTCAATGGAACTGAAAGCAAATCTGATAAGACCTAGACCGTGGCGAATTGGTGTAGATTGTGATAATGTCATTAATAATCTAGCAGAGAGTATTATTGATGTTTATAATAAGGACTATAATGACAATTTGTCTGTTGCCGATATAACTACCTATAATATGAGGCAGTTCTTTAAAAAAGTTTCTCAGGATAAGTTCTATGACTATTTCACTGATAAGAGGGTATGGGAAAATATAAAGGTGCTTGAAAACTGTGTCGCTACATTGAAAAAATATCATGATTTAGGTTGTAAAATTTACATAGTAACGGCTACAGCCCCACAGAATGTTTCTAGTAAGGTAGCGTGGTTACAAGAGCAACTTCCATTTTTAAATATGTATGATAGTCTCATAGTCATAAAGAATAAGCAAATGCTCAGTGGAGATATTGATATTCTAGTTGATGATTGTGTGGATAATTTAGTTGGTGGCTATTATCATAAAATTTTATTTGATTATCCATGGAATAGATTAGGCTTCGAGTCATATGAAAACAACACTCATATGTTACATCAAAGATATCGTTGTAGGAATTGGAATGATATTGACAAGGCAATTAATATTATTATGAAAACTGATATGGGTACAGAAATAAAATTAGATTTGAAGCCAGAGAACATAGAGAGTATAGAAAGCGAACAAAAAATAGATTTTGTTTTAAGTGACAACAAGGAGTGATAAAATGTGCAAAATAGTAATTAAAAGAGATGGAACTAAAGTAAAATTTGAAAGAGCAAAGATAGGTAAAGCAATTTTGAAAGCGTATAATGAAGTTTATCCTGATACATTGGATATAAATACCGAACTTGCGAGCGACATATGTACCGATGTATGCAGGAAGCTTGAAGCCATGGCAGAAATTTCAGTAGAAGATATTCAGGATATAGTTGAAACAACACTTATGGATTATGACAGAAATGTAGCGAAAGCTTATATTAAATACAGATATAAAAGAGCTATGGTAAGAAATGAATACAAGGAGTTAATGGAAGCTGTAAAAGAAAAGGTATCAGCCGAAAACGTTCAAAATCAAAATGCCAATGTCGATGAACATTCATTTGGTGGTAGAATTGGCGAGACAGCAGACCTTGTTATGAAAAGATATGCTCTTGAATATTGTATGTCTGATATGGCAAGAAACAATCATATTAATAATGAAATTTATATTCATGATTTATCCCATTATGCCGTGGGAGATCACAACTGTTTGACAATTCCATTTGATGATTTGCTTGCAAATGGTTTTAACACAAGACAAACAGATGTAAGACCTGCACAATCTGTAAGTACAGCATTTCAACTTGTAGCGGTTATTTTTCAGCTTCAATCTCTACAACAGTTTGGCGGTGTTTCGGCTAGTCACCTAGATTGGACGATGATACCATATGTTAGGAAAAGCTTTTCAAAGCATTTTAAAGACGGACTTAAATATTGCTGTGAGTCACCAGAAAATTATATAAATAGAGTACCAAATGAATTGTCTTTTGATGATATGGAAGCAAATGACAAACGTAATGAAAAAGCTTATCAATACGCAATGGATATGACTACTAAAGAAGTTTATCAAGCTGTCGAGGGTATGTATCATAATCTTAATACACTTCAAAGCCGTTCAGGAAATCAACTTCCTTTTACTAGCATCAATTATGGTACTTGTACACTACCAGAGGGCAGGCTTATTATAAAAGCTTTGCTTGAAGTTTCCATTAATGGCATTGGCAAGTTACATAAAACCTCTATTTTCCCTTGTGGTATCTTTCAATGTATGAAAGGAGTAAATCGCAAAGAGGGTGAGCCAAATTATGATTTATTTAAACTTGCGTTGAAATCAACAGCACAAAGACTATATCCAAACTATGCTAATTGTGATTGGAGTGGAAATAAGGGTTATGATAAGAATGACCCTAAAACATATTTTAGTACAATGGGTAAGTAGAACTATAGCCCATTTAAAACCTTTTGAACCTCGCTAGAGGGTGTGAGAATTTATATTCTTGCTAACGAATAGGTCTTTATTATAGTTATGCTGTTATTTAATAAAGATGAGTTCGTGCTAAGTAATTAAGTACAGTAAATAAAAAGAGTCAACATTTAACACATTAAAAGAATGTCAAAATATTTCTCTGAAAATACACACAGATTTATTACAATTATAAATTTACTGTACTTGATTAAAAGTGTATCGACTATCCCTGATGAATGTATGGGAGTAGGGTTGGGGATAAGCACCAACGATGTTATAGGAAACGAAGCATCTGAGAACCGAAGCGGAAGGCTACGGAGCAATCCTATGAAAATATAAATGAATTGACATTTAGTAGAACACATAGTCAGCACCATTGGTGACAATGGATAAAGTGTGTAGAACAGCAAATGGATATGATATAAATGGCTTTGGACAGCTTAAAGACGGACGTGGCAATATTTGTCCTGTAACAATTATTATGCCAACCCTTGCAATGAAATGTAAAACAAATTATGACATGGATGTTAAGGAGCATTATTCTTTTGATGATATAAACATTCTTATAAGTAGATTTATGTATCTTCTCGATGCAAAAATTCAAGAAGCTGCGGTGATGTTACTTGAAAGATTTGATTGGATTTGTTCCCAGAATCCCAAGTCAGCAAAGTTTATGTATGAAAATAATGTAATGGCTGGGTACGATGGAAAAGATATTCGCAGTGCATTAAAACACGGGACACTTGCCATCGGTCAGCTTGGTCTTGCAGAAACACTTCAAATTCTTATTGGTAAAGACCATACAACCGAAGAAGGTATGAAGCTTGCTAAAAGAATAGAAAAGCTATTTAAGGATAGATGTGATAAATTCAAAAAACAATATAAACTTAACTTCGGTGTCTATTTTACTCCTGCGGAAAATCTTTGTTATACAGCCATGCAGAAATTCAAAGATAAATATGGTATAATTCCCAATGTTTCAGACAAGGATTTCTTTACAAATTCTATTCATGTTCCTGTTTGGACTAATATGACACCATTTGAAAAAATTGATATTGAGTCGCAGCTTACAGGATATTCAAACGCAGGTTGTATTACCTATGTTGAACTTGAAGGCACAGTAAAAAATAATCTTGAGTCACTTGAAACAATAGTAAATTATGCTATGGATAAGGATATACCATACTTTGCTATCAACGTACCAAATGATATGTGTACAAATTGTGGATATACAGACGAAATAAACGACAAATGTCCTATGTGTAATTGTCCTAATATTCGTAGACTCCGTAGAGTAACAGGATATCTAACAGGTGACTACAAATCTGCTTTTAATAAAGGTAAACAACAAGAGGTAGAAATGAGGGTAAAACACGCATGAATTATCTAAAAATAGACAAATGTTCTACTTCTAACGGAACTGGTTGCAGAGTCGTCCTTTGGGTATCAGGCTGTAATCACCATTGTCAAAACTGTCAAAATCCACAAACATGGGATAGGAACAGCGGCATACCATTTAATTTAGATACTCTTTTTGAAATATGTGATTATTTGGATAAATCATATATTTCAGGTATCACATTTTCGGGTGGCGATCCCTTACTACCAGATAATCGTGAAATCATACAAGCAATATCTACATTGATTAAATTTTATTGTCCTACCAAAACTCAATGGCTGTATACAGGTTATAAGTGGGAAGAAATTAAAGACTTGCCTATTATGGAGTATCTTGATGTAGTCATTGACGGTCAATACGAAGATGATAAAAGAGATGTAACTTTAAAATGGCGAGGGTCAAGCAATCAGAGAGTTATTGATGTACAGAAAAGCCTAAAACAAAACAAAGTTATTCTTTGGTGCGATTAGCAACACAAAAAAATAAAGGGTTTGCATTTTAACAAACCCTTAAACAAGTCATTAGCCACCATAGAAATTATAATGTGTTCAATATTATGTTTCTGAATGGTGGCGACTAATGACTTTACTAATTATAGCACAGAACAAAATAAAAGTAAAGGAGATAAAAAATGATAACAGCAGTAAAATTTGCAAAGATAAAACCAAACGCAATTATACCAACCAAAAGACCAGAAGATGCAGGCTATGACGTATATCCTTGCTTTGACGAAGATTACATAATAATAAAACCACATACTACGGTTATTATACCAACAGGAATAGCTTCAGCTTGCGATACAGATTACTGTTTCGTGCTACATGAGAGAAGTTCAACAGGCACTAAGGGCATGGCACAGAGGTGTGGAATAATCGACAGTGGCTATCGTGGCGAATGGGGTGTTCCAATTACTAATACAAATGACGTACCGATAGTCATTTGCAAGAAAGAGTCTATTACTGACTTTAACGATTTTGCTAGTGTTTTGTTGCTCCCATATGGAAAATCTGATTCCATTTTATATCCATCTGATTACATTTTATATCCATATGAAAAAGCCATTTGTCAGGCTCTTATAATTCCTGTTCCAGAAGTTGAGATAGAAGAATATACATACGAGGAACTTAAAGCCATTTCGTCAGAAAGGGGTACAGGTCGCCTTGGTAGTAGTGGGAAGTAATATTTAAGGTAGGATAATTAATGAATTGCAAATTTAAAGATTACAATTTGTCTAATTTAATGACTATTAAGGAGCTGCAAAATTATCTGCATATCGGTAAAAATAAAGCATACTATCTCGTTAATAATAATGAAGTACCTACAATACGAATAGGCAATAAAACATATGTTGTTGTAGATAGATTGCAACGATACATAGATAGAAATATAATACTTTAATAAATAAAAGGACAGAAAGTTGATTTCTGTCCTTTTCGTCTTATATGTCTATTTCTTTAATGGTTTTAGCCTTTTCTTCTTCAATTAGATGTACATAAGTGTTATAGGTAAAGGCAACACTGGCGTGACCCAATGTTTCACTTATGATCTTAATATCTACTTTTTTACGAATTAAAAGACTAGCATAAGTGTGTCTGAGCGTGTGCAAGCCTTGTGGATTTAAAATATTGGCTCTTTTACAAATGGAATGATATGTTGTTTCCAAAGAGTCAATCGAGCGTTTACTCGTGGTAATAACAAGATAGTCGTTTGAACGAGGTTTACGAGTTAAATACAAATGTTTTAAATACGATTTTGCAGATTTCGTTAAATATACAAAACGATGTGTTTGTGTTTTGGTATCTTCCTGATTGGCAACCTTGCGTTCATTGTTATCGTCATAATAAGTTACAACATTCTTGTGTATGTTTAAATAATTTGATTTCAAATTTACATCTTGCCACTGTAATGCCATAAGCTCTCCTGCACGAAGTCCTGTATACATCAATATAACTAAAGCAACACCGTTTGTGTATTTATATTGATTACTACTATCTTTTAATGTTGCACAATTAATAAATTTGGCAATTTCTTCATCAGTGAAAAAGCGAATGGGTTTCCGAGTAAATATCTTTTTTGAAGGTTCAGCCACAAAATCACAAGGATTGTTTGAAATAATGTGTTGATGATAAGCATATTTTAGACATTGATTTATTAAAACATATGCCTTATGAATAGTTGAGAAGCTATATCCTCTATAAATTAGTTTGTTTAAAACTTCATTTTGAATAATTTCAGTTGTTAATTCATTCATTCGATATTCACCTATATACGGAATGACATGATTATTCAGTGTTCCAAGTTCCCTAGTATAGCTTGCTCTTTTCAGACGAATTTTTTTTACTGTGAGCATATAATTATGAAAATACTCACTTACAAGAATATCTCCTGAAGAATTTTTTATTTCGTCCAAAATCATATTATTAGCATGAGTTTTATTATATTTTCGCATTTTGTCTATTACATCATTTTGATTTGAACCAACAAAACGTTTTACCTTCACTCTACCATTATCATACTTGCCAATGGTAATTTGTCCTATCCACTTTGCACGATTGTTGTCATAATAAACCGAACCTAAATTTTTAATGTGTCTAGTTTTTTTGTTTCCGACATTTGCCATATGATTATCTCCTTTTAGGGTAGTTTGTTATTATAGCATAAATAATCTAAATTGTCAAGCAGGGGAATAACAATAAGTAATATTTTATAACATAAAACGCAAAAGACAATCAGTGCAAAGCTAAATTAACAATACACACTCAAAATATTTTTACACACTTTTACACACTTTTATAATGATAAATGCATTAAAACCTCGTATTTACGCAGTTTTATTAAATATACCAAAGGGACTTAAAATCCCTCGGGGTAAAACCCGTACCGGTTCAAGTCCGGTTAGCGGCACCATAAATCATCGTAAAATCGGGCTTTTTTGAAGTCCGATTTTATTTTTTGTCCGTTTATCTACCAATCAGTCACATTTCTTTTATTTCTTCATGTCATCAGCCGTATTAGGGCTTCCTACACTCTTGCTTTCCGCAATAGAATTGCAACTTGATAATTGAATATTTTCGTAAAATAGAGGATTTGACGAAATTCGACAGAGCAAAGCTTAAAAAGGATCGTAAAATAGTTATTTATCGTTATACGAATAACGTAATTTTGCCGTCAAAAACACATCATGATGAATCATAACATAACAAAATAAAAAGCTCTTAGATCGTTCCTATGATCTAAGAGCTTTTCTGCTATAGCAAAAAAATTGACGGCACTCAAACGAGTACCGCCAGTTATCCTATTCTTCTTCCTTTTTGATCTTGAAAATAAGCCTCATTAAACCTGATATGACCTTTGGACTTTTTACAACTACAACTTTCATAAGTATTACCTCCCGAATAGTTATAGTTTATATTATTCAAAAATCAAAAATCGGTTACCATTTTTGACTGTACTGACAGCAGATAGCCACTTTTGAATGATATCTCAGCATATTTTCTATCCTGCCCATCAAAGCCTTTCACTACGTTTGATATGCCAAGTGGGAAAGCATTGGTCAGCAGACAGTCCTCTACTTCATATTTCGCACCCTTTATGGTCAGACCCTCTACCTTATCAGTATATGCCACCAGTGAGAACGAAAAGCCCTCACGGTCATATATCCTGTAACTGCCTGCACGATAAAGCCGAATTATCTCACTATCTGCGGCTATCATTCCCTCACCGCCACAAGATAAAATATATCCCAGAGATTGGATATTTCCAAGTAAGTGGTCTACTCGTCCGCCTGTTGCACCAAATATGAGAAAATCATCACAATCCGACTCAAAGCCATGCTTTATGGCAAGCATAAGGTCGGTATCGTCCTTTTCTGAGGGGAAGATCTCGATATTATCAAAAACAGGTTTTTCAGCGGAATCAAAGTCGCCCATAATAATGTCCGACTTTACGCCCACTGCCTGTGCAAGCTTATAGCCCTTGTCAGCGGATATCACAAGAGAATCGTCGATAAAAGACTTATATTCTGCCACACACTGAGCCGACACCGCTTCACCGCCTGAAAAGATAGTGCATTTCTTAGTCATTTTTGTATTCCCACTCCTTAAGCTGCTTTGCCTGCTCGTACATTTCCACATAACTTTCATGCCTTGACTTTGCGATCTCGCCATTTTTTACCGCCTCTATGACCGCACAGCCCTTTTCCTTTGTGTGGCTACAATCAGGAAATCTGCACTTGCCCTCGTATTTCTGAAATTCAGGAAAACAACCTGCAAGCTTGTCCTTGAAAATAATATCATATCTGTTGGTATCAAACGACGAAAAGCCAGGGGTATCGGCAATATACCCACCGCCCTCCAGCTTGTAAAGCTCTACATGGCGTGTGGTGTGCTTTCCTCTGCCAAGCTTTTTGCTTATCTCGTTGGTGGCAAGCCCCAATGCAGGGAACATATTATTGAGCAGTGACGATTTGCCAACGCCCGTGTTTCCTGTAAAAGCCGACAGCTTGCCCTCCAGCACAGCCTTAACAGCTTCACTGCCCTCGCCGGTGGTATTGTCTACCTGAAAGGTCTTTATCCCTGCACCCTTGTATATGTCCACAAGCTCGTCACAGCTTTCCTTGTCTATCTTTGTAAAGACTACCACAGGCTCTATTTTTTTGAAAACAGCTATTGCAATAAACTTATCAAGCAACAGCAGATTAGGTCTTGGTTCGCAGGTAGACGAAACGAACACCAGCATATCAAGATTTGCAAGAGGTGGTCTTATAAGCAATGAGCGTCTTTCCTCTATCTTCTCGATAACTCCGCTTCCGTCGTCCTCCAATGAAAATTCAACTCTGTCACCGCCTACAGGAGAAATGTTCTTTCTTCTGAATACTCCTCTTGCCTTACATTCATAAATGCCGTCGGAGGCTTCTACATAGTAGATGCCTCCGATAGCTTTAACGATTATTCCATTCATGAACTACTGACCCTGCTCGTCTGGCTCCTGAGGCTCCGGTGCAGGTGCTTCAGTAGTGGTAGTTGTAGTAGTTGTTGTGGTCGTAGTTGTAGTAGTTGTGGTCGTTGTCGGAGTAATGTCGATCAGACCGCTTTCATTCAGGCTTCCGCTAAGAGTAGCTGTCTGCTTATCATAATCTATGTCATATACTGCATAACGGCACTTCTGCTGATTTTCGTCATTTGTGATGAAGATAGTCAGAGTTTCTGTCTTCTTGCCCTTTACAGTTACATTTACAGAACCGCCTGCAACAGATTCTCCACTACCGATCTTCTGTGTATATGCAACGTTGCCGTTATTGTAGATGTCTATAGAATATGAGCCGTGGATACCACTTGGGAGTGGCAGTGAGAATGTTACCTCAACAGGTGAAGTTTCTCCGGTCGAAACGTAAATAGTAACAGTTGTGTCACGCTCAACATATGTGCCTTCGTCTGTATCCTGCTCGATGACCTTGCCCTTATCGCCCTCATGCTCGATCTCCTTGACCTCAGCCTTGAGCTTGTTCTCCTTGAGCATTGCAACTGCCTTTTCTTCTGTAAGACCTACAACGCTTGGTACTTTGACTCTTGTTTCAACAGGACCCTTACTTACAAACAAAGCAACAGTCGCACCTACGGCATACTGCTCGCCTGCTGCCGGCTGTGTTTTCACAACAAGACCTGAAGCTATATCCTCAGACCATATATCTCTCTTAACGACCATAAATCCTGCAGCCTTAAGCTCGCTTTCAGCCACAGTGCCGTCTTTCTTCACCATGTCAGGGATAGTTGCCATTTTTTTGCCCTTACTTACAGTAAGAGTAACCGTGAAGCCTTCCTTAACAGACTTTCCTGCTGCCTGACCCTGGAATGTGATTATTCCCTCGTCATACTGGTCATTATACTCTTCAGTGATATCAAATTTAAGCTTATCCTTATAATCCTGCTCTACCTGAACGATATTCTTGCCCACAAAGTTTGGCAGTGTAACTGTGCCTGTGTGCATACCGTTTGAACCGCTGAATGACTTGAATACAACTCCTACGATAACGAACGCTGCAATGATAACTACCGCAACTGTCACAGCAAGGAGTATCGGAACAACGTAAGAACGCTTCTTTTCTTCCTCTTCTTCCTCGTCATCGTTTTCTTCGTCATCGTCCTCATATTCTTCATCGTCGTCATAGTTCTCACTATGCTCATCGTCAAAATATTTGTTATTGTTATCAGCCACAGGGATAGGAACAGGGCTGTTCTTATATCCGAAAACAACAGATGGATTGAGCTTGAATGTGTCTATATCCTTTATCATCTCTGCTGCTGACTGATAACGTCTTGCAGGATCTCTCTCCATAGCGTGCATAACTATTTCTTCAAGAGCCTCTGGGATAGAAGGCATGATCTCTCTTGGCGGAACCGGATCCTCCTGCATATGCTTGAGAGCGATAGCCACAGGATTTTCACCGTCAAAAGGCTTTCTGCCTGTGAGCATCTCATAGAGCATAACGCCTACAGAGTATATGTCAGATCTTTCATCTGTCATATCGCCCCTTGCCTGCTCAGGTGAGATATAGTGAACAGAACCGATAGTCTTGTCAGAAAGTGTCTTTCCGTCGATCCTTGAAAATCTTGCGATACCAAAATCCATGACCTTGATAGTTCCGTCAGGGAAAAGCATTATGTTCTGCGGTTTGATATCTCTGTGAACGATACCCTTATCATGAGCGTGCTGCAAAGCACGGAGTATCTGAGTTACAAAGTGCAAAGCGTCTTTCCATCTAAGCACGCCCTGCTGCTCGATAAACTCTTTAAGGGTGATGCCGTCGATATACTCCATAACGATAAACTGTATCTCGTCAGAAAATCCCACGTCATATATCTTTACGATATTAGGGTGAGAAAGTACAGCGATAGCCTTGCTCTCGTTTCTGAAGCGTCTGAGAAATTCCTCGTTCTGTGAAAACTCAGGCTTAAGTATCTTTACCGCAACAGTACGGTTTTCCATAACGTCAACTGCCTTATAAACGTCAGCCATTCCGCCCACGCCGATAAGTTCGGTTATCTCATATCTGCCGTCTAGCTTTTTGCCGATATTAGAATCCATGTAATTCAACTCCTATATTATTCATGTTTTATTGTCATTCCATTAATTTGCTATTACCGCAGCAGTAATATTATCTTTACCGCCGCATTCGTTTGCGAAAGCAATAAGCTGTTTTATAGCCTCGTCAAGATTATTGCCAAACACAGTTTCATATATCATATTGTCTGTGCAATAATTGGTCAGACCGTCAGAGCAAAGCAGCACCGCAAAATTATCATTTTCTTCAAGCTCGAAATAATCGACCTCAACATCTGATTCAACGCCCACAGCCTTTGTGATAACGTTTCTCATATGATGATTTTTCGCTTCTTCTTTGGTTATCTGACCCGACCTATAAAGCATTTCCACATAAGTATGGTCAGTGGTTATCTGAGCTATACCGTCCTTGGTAAGAAGATATCCACGGCTGTCGCCCACGCTCACCATATAGACGGTCTTATCCACCACCAATGCCGCAACGCAGGTAGTACCCATACCGTTTTTGTCAATATCCTCCTTGCTCTTGCCATACACGATTGTATTCGCATAATGCACTGAAGTGAGCATAAGATTTCTTATGGAATTTGGTTTCATATCTTTTCGGAAATTTTCCTTGATACGTTTTACTACTGCGTCAATGGCAAGCTGACTGGCAACTCCGCCTGATGACGCTCCGCCCATACCGTCACAGACCACCGCAACGGCAACATTGTCAGCAAGAAATTCAGCATGCACTCTGTCCTGATTTTCACTGCGTTTTTTTCCGATGTCTGTATCAGACGCTATAAACAAGCGATTCACCACCTTTTATCAGATCTCATATTCTCGTCTTAGCTGACCGCAGGCAGCGTCTATATCCGCACCCAAGGTCCGCCTCACAGTAGCGTTTATCCCAAGCTTCTCCAGATATCCTCTGAATCTGTTGGCTGACTTTCTGTCAGAATGATAATTACGCTCCTTTATCTTATTAACAGGGATTATATTCACATGACAGACAAATCCGCCCAGAAGCTCAGCAAGCTCCCTTGCGTCCTCCATAGAATCGTTATGCCCGTCTATCAAAGCATATTCAAAAGAAATTCTCCTGCCTGTTACCTTAAAATAGTATCGGCAGGCGGCAAGAAGCTCGTTGATATCATACCTGTCATTAACGGGCATTATCTCGCTCCTGCTCTTATTATTGGAAGCGTGCAAAGAGATAGACAATGTTATGCCAAGCTTTTTCTCTGCAAGCTCATATATCCTCGGCACAATGCCGCAGGTAGACACTGAAACGTGCCTTAACGACATATTAAAGCCCTTTGGACAGGACAGCACTTCAAGGAAATTCACCACATTATCAAAGTTATCCATAGGCTCGCCTATTCCCATAAGCACCACGCCTGATATCTTTCTTCCGCTGTCACGCTCAGAAGCGTATATCTGTCCCAGAATCTCCGAGGAAGTCAGATCACGCTTGAAGCCTGCAATAGTTGACGCACAAAAGCGACAGCCCATTTTGCAACCCACCTGAGTTGACACGCAAATGGTGTTTCCGTAGTTGTATTCCATTATTACGGATTCCACATGATTTCCGTCCTCAAGCTCATATAGATATTTTACAGTATTATCGGTATGAGATTCAAGCTTTTTTGACACAAATAGTGATTTTAAACAAAATTTTTCATTAAGCAGATTCCTTAATTGTACAGATAGATTAGTCATTTCATCAAAACTTGACACTCGCTTTACATGAAGCCAGTCAAATATCTGCCCTGCACGGAACTTCTTTTCTCCAAGCTTTAGTATCTCAGCTTCCAGCTCGTCAGGCAGAAGCCCCAATATATCTATTTTTCCATTATCATCAAATGCTACCAAAAGATCACCTCAGCCTGATAAACTTAGCAATAAAAAATCCGTCTGAATTATATTTTGCATGTGTGATAGATATTCTGCAAAGACCGCTGTCGCTACCGAAAGCCTCGCCTAGCGGTGCAGGCTCAAAATCAGGGTGTTCAGCCAAAAATCTGTCTGCCACCTCATCATTTTCCGCCTTTGACAGCGTGCAGGTGGAATACACCAGCGTTCCGCCGACTTTTACATACTCCGCTGACGTTTTCAGTATATCATACTGTATTTCAGGAAGTCTGTCGAAATCTGAGGGTTCTTTATACTTTATCTCAGGTTTTCTTCTTATAACGCCAAGTCCAGAACAAGGTGCGTCGCAAAGCACTTTGTCAGCCTTTGGCATTTTCTCATCAAAGACCTTTGCGTTGTTGACACCTGCGCTTATGCAGTCAAGTCCAAGCCTTTTGGCACCGCTTTCAATAAGCCCTGCACGATTTTTATGCAGATCAAAAGCAAGTACTCTGCCCTTGTTGTTCATACGCTCGGCAATTGTAAAGGTCTTTCCACCAGGTGCGGCACAAAGATCAAGAATTGTATCGTTCTCCTTAGGATCAAGAGCCGCACAGCAAAGCTGGCTCGAAAGATCCTGAACGTGTATCCTGCCCTCTTTGTAAGCCTTAGTATGCTCCACTGCCCCTGCACCGCATATCCTTATGCAATCAGGCAGGACGGACAGCCTTTCAAAGGTAATGCCCTCTTCAGCGAGCATATCCAGTGTGCTTTCAAGAGAATGAAAGACCGTGTTCACTCTTGCGGTGACAGGTGCCTGTCCCACAGAGGTTTTCAGCATTTCAAGGCAGATGTCCTTGCCATATTCCCTTGTCCACTTCTCCGTCAGCCATACAGGTGCGGAGTATTCTATAGAAAGCTCCTCCGTGGCATTTCTGCCCTTTGGAAGCTTTTTGTCGTTTCTTATAAACTCCCTTAGCATTGCGTTCACAAAGCCGCTTGCCGCAGGATTTCTGTTTTTCTTTGCAAGCTTCACAGACTCGTCCACAGCCGCATTGTCAGGAACAGAGTCCATATATAAAAGCTGATAAAGACCTATTCTCAGTATAACTCTGACCTCAGTACCAAGCTTATTCTTAGGGTTTCGTGAATATTCCCGAATAATGTTATCAAGAGTTATCTGTCTTTCCAAAACGCCGTAGAAAAGAGCTGCGGCGAATTTCTTGTCCTGAGGCGAAAGGTCTGACCTTTCAAGACCCTCGTCAAGAAGTATATTTGAATATGAGCCGCTGTTTTCAAGCCTTGTAAGCAGCCTTAAAACCGTTTTTCTGGCGTTTCCCATAGTTCCTCCGAATTATCCCAGCACAGTGCCGTTCTCGATATGTCTGCCTCTGAGAAAATCAGCGGTATCCATTCTCTTTGAGCCCTCAGCCTGCACCTGAGTAAATCTTATGACTCCGTCTGAGCAGGCAACGGAAAAGTCGCTGTTATCCACCACAGTGCCTGCAGGCTTTCCGCAAGGCTTTGTGGAAGCTATCTCAGACTTATATACTTTCAGCCTTCTGCCCTCAAGCACTGTAGTAGCGCATGGCCAATCAGACAGACCGCATATCTGCTTGTGTATCTTTCTCACTGGCTTTGTGAAATCTATAGGGCAAAGCTCCTTTGAGAGCATTGGTGCATAAGTCGCAAGGCTCTCGTCCTGCTTAACAGGGGTTATCTCGCCCTTATTGAGCTTTTCAAGGGTATCAACAAGCACCTCTGCACCCATTTCGGCAAGTCTGTCAAAAAGCTCTGCGGCTGTTTCGTTCTCGCCGATAGGAGTAGCCTTTTCCACAAGGATATCTCCTGTATCCATGCCCTCGCCCATAAGCATCGTTGTAATTCCAGTTTCAGCTTCGTCATTAAGCACAGCCCACTGTATCGGACCTGCTCCACGATATTTAGGAAGCAGCGAGCCATGGACGTTCACACAGCCAAGTCTTGGTATATCAAGCACCGACTTAGGGAGCATTTTGCCATAAGCCGCCACCACGATACAATCAGGGGCAAGGTCATTGATAATTTTAACATACTCCTCGCCGTCTTTTTTAAGGCTTTGCGGCTGATAAACAGGAGTGTCATGCTCCTGCGCAAGCACCTTTACAGGGGGCGGAGTAAGCTTATAGCCTCTGCCCTTTGGCTTATCAGGCTGAGTGAAAACAGCCTGCACCTCATATCCGCTGTCATAAAGCTTTTTCAGCGTTGGTACGGCAAAATCAGGCGTACCCATGAAGATTATTTTCATTAGTCCTCGACCTCTACAAATTCTTCAACTATCTCAGTAAACAGATGACCCTCAAGGTGTGCAAGCTCATGGCAAACGCACTGTGCAAACAGCTCTGATACTTCCATTTCGTACCACTTGCCGTGTCTGTCCTGCGCCTTGAACTTAACTCTCATAGGTCTTGTAACATAGCCCCACTCGTTCGGGCATGAAAGACAGCCCTCCAGAACTCTCTGCTTTTCCTCGCTCTGCCATGTTATCTCAGGGTTGATAAGCTCGTAAACCTTATCGTCGATTATTATAACGACCACTCTTCTCAGCTTTGCCACCTGTGGACCTGCAAGACCAACGCCGTTGGCGTTTTTCAAGGTTTCTGTCATATCGTCAAGAAGCTGACCAAGCTTGTCGTCAAATTCTGTAACAGGCTTGCAGACCTTATGAAGAATCTCGTCGCTCTTATTAAGTATTTTTCTGAGTGCCATTTACTTAACTATCCTTTCTTAAAGCCCGATATCGCCGTTTATGTCGGCATAGATACGAACTGTCTGATAATCTTTATTTTTATAGAACTCGCCCAGAACGTGCTTTATCATCTCGCGAAAATCCGCAGTATTGCGTGTTTTCAGGATAAGTCTGTATCTGTAGCGATTATTTATCATTTCAAATGTACATGGTGCAGGGCCTAACGCTCTAAGGGGAAAATTCACCCTATGCTGCGAGATATACTCTTTTATAAGCTGAGTCACCCAGCGTGAAGCGCCTATTACCTTGCTTTCAAGGGGTGCTGAAAAGCCTATGACGCATATATCGCAAAAAGGCGGATATGTCAGCGACTTTCTCAGTGCTATCTCCTCTTTATAAAACTCATCATAATTTTGTTCTGCCGCAAGGTTCAGCACATAATGGTCAGGCACAAAGGTCTGAATGTATGCGACCCCTGGTTTATCTCCTCTGCCGCTTCTTCCTGCCACCTGAGTGAGCAGTGAAAATGTTCTCTCATAGCTGCGAAAATCCCCTGTGAACAGTGCCTTGTCAAGGGATATGACACCCACCATTGTGACGTTCGGAAAATTAAGTCCCTTTGCTATCATTTGAGTGCCGAGCATTATATCATACTCGCCTTTCTCAAACGCTTTGAAATTCTCCTCATAGGAATATCTCGAAGAAGTGGTGTCAGCGTCCATTCGCAGAAGCCTTGCCTGCGGAAAAAGCCTTTCAAGCTCGTCCTCCACACGCTGAGTTCCCACACCGCTTGATTTGAGCCGCTGTGAGCCGCACTGTGGACAGCGCTCTATATTATCCATGGTATATCCGCAGTAGTGGCACATATACCGATCATTTTTCTTGTGATAGGTCAGGGGTATATTGCAATTAGGGCAAGCCACAGGCTGTCGGCAGTCCATGCAAGTGATATATGTTGTATAGCCACGTCTGTTCAGAAGCAGGATAGCCTGCTCTTTTTTCGCAAGCACTTCTGTGAGCTTATCACACATAACACGGCTGAGCAAGCTGTCATTGCCCTCTGCCGCTTCCTCCTGCATATCGACTATCTCGACTGCCGGCAGGGGCGACTTTGAATATCTGTTTTTAAGCTCAAACAAGTGATATCTGCCCTTTTGAGCGTAATAAAAGCTCTCCAGCGACGGCGTTGCAGAAGCCATCAACAGCACGCAGTTATTATATCCGCACCGCTGTATGGCAACATCTCGTGCATGGTATCTAGGCGTTGAGTCCGACTTATATGACGGCTCGCCCTCTTCGTCCATGATGATTATTCCAACGTTAGTGACAGGAGCAAATATTGCACTTCTTGTGCCGATAACTATTCTTGCTTCCCCACGCATTACACGTTTGAACTCGTCAGTACGCTGTCCCAACGACAATGACGAGTGCATCACGGCTATCTTATCCCCGAAAAGTGACTTGAATTTGCCGAGCATTTGTGGTGTAAGGGATATTTCAGGAACGAGCATGACCGCTGTTTTACCCATATCCATTACACTTTTTATAAGCTTTATGAACACAGACGTCTTGCCGCTTCCCGTAACACCGTAAAGCAACGCACCTGCGGGCTTTTCGGCTTTTATAAGCCTCATTATGCCCTCATATGCCGCTGATTGTTCATCATTTAATATGATATCGTCAGGGTCCTGCCTTTCGCCAAGCTCGCCTATGGCGTCACGCATGACCTCGTATTTATACTGCACGATAACTTTCTTGTCAGCTAGCCTTTTTAATATGCTTGAAGTGCAGTTGGTCATATAGCAGACCTCTTTCACAGAGGCACAGCCGCCCTCTTCAAGCAGCTTCACCACAAGGGTCTGCTTCGGGGTAAGAGTGGTCTGTATCTCCCCTGACACATACTCGTCAGAAAGCCTTACCATGCTGACATTCTCATCACCGACTTTTCTTTTCAAAGCGTCGCTGATCTCAACATAGCCCTTATCCACAAGAGAATCCACAGTTTTCTTCTTTCGTGCGTCATTATGCACGTCAAGAAAGCTGTCTATCTCCCTCTGACTTTTTGCACATCGGAGAAAGTCCACCACATTTTTCTCATCTTCATTTAAAGTATCCTCGTCAATGTAGGTATTGACAAGGCTGTAATGCTGTGAAAAAGTGTAGGAAAAGCCTGTAGGCACAACGGATTTGTAAGCGTCATAATAGGTGCAGAAAGTGTTTTCTTTCAGCCACATTATTATCCTCATCATTTCCTCGGTTACAAGGCTTTCCCCGTCCACCACTGAAATAACAGGCTTCAGCTTATCGTTATACTCGGCTTCCGTATACGTTCTCGCAACAAACCCTACGGCTTTGCGGTTTCCTCTGCCAAAAGGCACAAGCACACGCACTCCGCTTTTCACTTTCTGAGCCAGCTCCTCCGGCACACTATAGCTATACAGTGCGTCAAAGCTGTATGATGCACGGCTTATTGCAACCTTTGCCACGATAAAAACTCCACGCACAGCCGTACACCTCCCCATAAAAAGCCTCGATTATTTTCTGAGGCTTGGATCCTCGATTATCTTGTATTCGCCATTATAAAGCTCGTCAACTGCTGTCTTTACTGGCTTTTCATCAAGCACCAGCTTGTTGTCAAAAGCGTCGCTTGTGATCTCTCTTGCTCTCTTTGCAACTGCAATAACTAGAGAATAATAGCTTTCATTGTTCTTCAAAATCTGGCTTACGGCCGGTCTAAGCATCATAATTAAGCACCTCATCAATTAATTTCTTTGTATCATCATTTTCTGATCTGAATTTATCCGCCTTGCCGTCCTCGGCTTTCACGGAGTTCATAACTGCAACAAAATCTTCCACAGCGTCCTCTAGTCCGTCGTTCATTATCACATAATCATAACCGCCGGCTTTGCCGATCTCACCGGCAGCCTGACTTACACGGTCAGCAATAACATCGTCAGACTCAGTTCCACGCTTTCTAAGCCGTCTGTCTATCTCCTTAACAGACGGTGGAAGTATAAACATCAGCACAGCTTCAGGAAAGGCTTTCTTCACCTGAAAAGCACCGTTAGTTTCAATTTCAAGTATAACATCTCTGCCCTGCTCAAGATTAGCGAGAACAGGCTTCTTTGGTGTTCCGTAATAATGACCAACATAGCCTGCGTGTTCAAGAAATTCACCGCTGTCTATCATTTTCTTAAAGCTGTCATCGCTTATGAAATGATAATGAACGCCATCCTTTTCGCCCTCTCTGGGCTTTCTTGTAGTGCAGGATATAGAATAGAACACATCTCTGTTTTTAAAGACCTCTGCAAGTATAGTTCCCTTGCCACAGCCTGAGGGAGCTGATATAACAAACAGCTTTGCATTGTTCTTATACATTGTCATCGTCCTCCTCGTCAACAGCGGCACGTCCGCCTACAGTTTCAGGTGCAACTGCCGACAGCACCACATGGTCGCTGTCCATAATAAGCACCGCTCTTGTTCTTCTGCCGTAGGTGGCGTCTATAAGAGTACCCTTATCCTTAGCTTCCTGAATGATACGCTTTATAGGCGCAGACTCAGGGGAAACTATGGCAATGACCCTTGCGGAGGACACCATATTTCCAAAACCGATATTAATAAGCTGCATATCTCACACCGCCGTTATTCGATATTCTGTATCTGCTCTCTGATCTTTTCGATCTCAGCCTTAAGATCCACCACCATTTTTGTGATAGTGAGATCGTTAGCCTTTGAGCCGATAGTATTCACCTCACGGTTAAGCTCCTGCACAAGGAAGTCAAGCTTTCTTCCCACAGGCTCGTCCGACTTGATAAGCCCTCTGAACTGTGAGATATGGCTTCTGAGCCTTACTGTTTCCTCGTCTATTGCCACCTTATCGGCGAAAATAGCCACTTCTGTAAGTATCCTCTGCTCGTCTATGTCCTTATCGCCGAGAGTTTCCTTTATCTTTGCATAAAGTCTTTCTCTGTAGCTTTCAGTAACGCTAGGTGACTGATCTTCTATCTTGCCCACAGTTTCCTCGATATAATCAAGTCTGCCGCTGATATCGTCATACATCTTGGCGCCCTCAGTTTCACGCATCTGAACGAATCTGTCCAAAGCCACCTGAGCCACGTCCTTGACCTCGTTCCAGATAACTTCCTCATCATCTGTTTTCTTCACAACTGTGAACACGTCAGGAAGCTTCATGATATGTGACAGTGTGATATCGTCATCAAGGTCAAGCTCGTCAGCCGCACCTCTCAGTGCGTCAAGATAGCCCTTTGCAACAGCCTTGTTAAGCTCTATCTCAGCGTCAGTACCCTCCTGATTATAGATAGAAACAGACGCCTCTACCTTGCCACGGGAGATACCGCTTTTAAGAAAGCCTTTCAGCTTTTCATCAAGATAGCCGTAGGCTCTCGGAGTTCTCGAAGTAAATTCATAATATCTGTGGTTTACAGAGCGTATCTCAACGATTATCTCTCTGCCGTTTGCCACGATATGCTCTCTGCCGAAACCGGTCATGCTTTTTATCATAGCATACCCGTCCTTTCATATATTAATATTTATGTTATCCGCTTGGTACTTAACATAGTACATCAAATTATATTATAACATCAAGCTCCGTAAATAGCAATAGTTTTTCACATTTATTTAAAATTATATTTACTTAAAATTTATATATTCTGAAATATGTCCAACAGTGACGAGCCGATATAGATATGAGGATATTTTTCAAAATTCTCTTTAGTGGTAGAGCCAGTTGTTACTCCTGCAAAATCCACCCCTGAATTGAGTGCGGTTTCAGCGTCGATGTAGCTGTCGCCTATATAAAGCACGTCCGATTTATCCGCACCGAAACGCTCTATTATCAGGTCAAGTCCCTGCGGGTCAGGCTTTGCCCTTGTGACGTCCTCGCCTCCAACTATGATATCTACAGGCAAAGAGCCTGCCTGCTCATTGAAAGTATTGACTATCCTATAGCGATATTTCGTGGAAACTATGCCGACTTTTACCCCTGCGTTCTGCAAAGTCTGCAAAATTGCGATAGTATCGTCATAAAAATATGTTTTCTTCACCATTACCTCGTCTGCCTTTTTTACATACGCTTTGCGCATATCCTCACGCTGAGGATTGTCAGGCATATCTGTCAGCAGGTCGAAAGCGTCCACAAGGGTCATGCCTATGGTGTTGTAGATAGTCCTGTCGTCCTTTGGCGGATAACCAAACTCTTTCAAAACGTGCTTAAAGCACTCCAGAATTCCCTCGGAAGAGTCTGCAAGAGTAAGGTCAAAATCGAAAACAAAATATCTGTATTTGCTCATAATAAACTCCTTTTCAAACAGCAAGGGCAACCCTTTGCGGATTGCCCTGTATTTTATTCAACTGTAACTGATTTTGCAAGATTTCTCGGCTTGTCAACGTCATTGCCTCTGAGAACTGAGGTATAGTAAGCGATAAGCTGCAAAGGAACCACTGTCAGCATAGGCATGAGCAGATCGTCTATTGTCGGCAGACCGATCTTATAATCTGCCACCTCATCGTCAACGTTGATATATCCGTGAGTAACAAGGACAACGTATGCTCCTCTTGCCTTGACCTCCTTGACGTTGCTTATGGTCTTGTCAAGAAGCTCTCTTTGTGTTGCAACTGCGATAACAGGCATATTGTTTGTTACCAGTGAGATAGTGCCATGCTTAAGCTCGCCTGCGGCATATGACTCAGAGTGGATATATGATATCTCTTTAAGCTTCAGTGAGCCTTCCATAGAAAGCGCATAGTCAAGACCTCTGCCGATATAAAGAAGATTTTCCTTGTTTACAAGCTGTGAAGCAACATACTGACAATTATCAGGTGTTTTAAGGACAACTTCAAGCATATTAGGAACGTTCTGAAGCTCTGCTGTAAGTCTCATGCACTCCTCTTTTGAGATAGCTCCGTGAGCGTATGCTATAGCAAAACTCAGCAGATAGAATACAGAAAGCTGAACGATATATGCCTTTGTGGAAGCTACAGATATCTCAGGGCCTGCATGGGTGTAAAGCACCATATCAGACTCTCTTGCGATAGACGAGCCTTTTACGTTTACGATAGAAAGTGTTTCAGCACCCCTCTCCTTAGCCATTCTAAGGGCTGCGAGAGTGTCGGCTGTTTCTCCTGACTGTGAAACAAGAATAACAAGATCTCCCTTTGCAATGATAGGATCTCTGTATCTGAACTCAGAAGCCATATCCACTGTAACAGGTATCCTGCCAATCTTTTCAAGAACATACTTGCCCACAAGACCTGCATGCATAGCAGTACCGCAGGCAACAACGAAGATGTTGTTATAGCCCTTGAGTCTGTCATATGTAAGACCACACTCTTCAAGGTTTGGCATACCGTCAACTATTCTTGGTGTGATAGTTGTTTTTATAGCTGTTGGCTGTTCGTGAATCTCTTTGAGCATAAAGTGAGCATATCCGCCCTTCTCAGCGGCTTCCATATCAAAGTCAGCAACAAGCATCTCTTTCTCAACTGGCATTCCGTGAACGTCAAAGAACTCCACCTTGCCATCGTCAAGGACAGCTATCTCGTTCTCGTCAAGAAGATAGTAATTCTTCGTATATTTCAGTATTGCAGGCACATCAGAAGCTATAAAAGCTTCGTCCTCGCCAACTGCAACGATAAGAGGAGAATCCTTTCTTACTGCATATATTCTTCTTGGAAAATCCTTGAATATGATACCCAGAGCATATGAACCCTCTATCTCAGCAAGAACCTTCTGTATTGTCGCCATAGGGTCGCCCTCATAATAATAATCAAGAAGCTTTGCAACTGTTTCTGTATCTGTCTGAGATTCAAAGACATATCCCTTTTTCAGCAGAAAATCCTTGATAGTTCTGTAGTTTTCAATGATACCATTATGAACGATAGAAATATTCGCATTTCCGTGAGGGTGTGAATTTATATCAGACGGCTCGCCGTGTGTAGCCCAGCGTGTGTGACCTATACCGCAAGTACCGTTGAGCCAACCCTCTCTTTTAAGCTTTTCTTCAAGGTCAGCAAGTCTGCCCTTTGTCTTTTTTGTCTTGATAGCATCGTTCTCAAAAACAGCTATTCCTGCTGAGTCATAACCTCTGTATTCAAGCTTTGACAGTGAGTCAAGCAGCACCTTTGTACAATCCTTTTTTCCCACATAGCCTACTATTCCGCACATGTATAAGCAACTCCTTTCATTCTCATTTGTTAAAAATCATTAAATTTCTTATATTTTTCCAAACCATATCCACATAAATATAATATATCATAGCATATTTTGCATGAAAAAGCAATAGCAAATGCAAAAATTAGCGAAAAGTACTGTTAATCTTACAAAAAATATGTTATAATTAGTTTGGAAAAACTAAAACACTAAAGCTTATCATAATATAATATTTTTACAGGAGGTCAACTATGTCAAAGGTAACAGAACTTAAAGACAAATTCGTTGAGATCTACACGGAAAACATAAAGCGACCGGGCTCGGAAAAGCTGCTCAATTATCTGCTTTCAGAAAACAGCGACTTCTTTGTTGCACCTGCTTCTACAAGATACCACGGAGCATACGAGGGTGGCTTGTGCGAACACAGCATACACGTTTATGAGTGCCTGAAAAGCTATCTGGAGCGTGAGCGTGTAAAGGAAGATTACAACATGGAATACTCCGACGAGAGCATTGCTATCGTTTCACTGCTTCACGACATCTGCAAGGTAAATCTTTACAGAGTAAGCTACCGCAACGCCAAGAACGAACAAGGCGTGTGGGAGAAAGTCCCATACTATGAATTTCACGAAACACTGCCATATGGTCACGGTGAAAAGTCGGTCTACATAGTAAGCAGCTATATGCGACTGACCCGTGAGGAAGCCATGGCTATACGCTGGCACATGGGCTTTTCAGGAGAAGAAAACAAGAACAGTATCGGTCTTGCTCTTGAAATGTATCCTCTTGCACTGGCGACCCACATTGCAGATATGGAATCTACATTTTATATAGAAGGCGGCAAGGCGTGAGGATACTTATAGACGCTGACGGCTGCCCTGTTACGAATATCGCAGTTTCTATAAGCAAAAGTCATGGGCTTGAATGTATCATAGTTTGCGACAGCTCGCATATTTTCAGTTCTGACTATGCACAGGTGATAACTGTCGACAAGGGTGCGGACAGTGCAGACATGAAGCTTGTGAACATCGCTCTAAAGGGCGATATTGCCGTGACGCAGGATTATGGGCTTGCGGCAATGTGTCTTGCAAGAAACGTCCTTGCTCTGGACCAGAACGGCAGGATATATGACAGCTCCAACATTGACGCACTGCTTCTATCAAGACATACTGCAAAGAAGATACGCAGAAGCGGTGGCAGGCTCAAAGGTCCGCCAAAGCGCACCAAACAGCAGGACGAGGATTTCAGGGTGGCTCTTACCAAACTAATCGAAGATAATATTAACTTTATGTAAAATATGCACAAAATATATAGAATTTCATAGAAAATTGTGTTACAATCAAACTATAGTTTTATAGAAAAGAGGTTTTCACAATGAACATAGACAAGATTTTGAAGGAACTCACACTTGAAGAAAAAGCTTCATTGTGCTCAGGCTCTGACTTCTGGCACACTGAGGAAATAAAAAGGCTGGATATACCAAGCATAATGGTGTCTGACGGCCCTCACGGACTTAGAAAAATGCGTGATGATACAGACAATCCTAACGAAGCTATCAAGGCAGTATGCTTCCCATGTGCCTGCGCACTTGCCTGCTCTTTTGACAGAAAGCTGCTTACAACTCTCGGCAAGGCTCTTGGCGAGGAGTGTCAGGCTGAGGACGTTTCCGTTATACTTGGCCCTGGCTGTAACATAAAGCGTTCACCACTTTGCGGCAGAAACTTTGAATACTTCTCAGAAGACCCTTATCTTGCTTCACAGCTTGCCACAGCACACATAAAGGGCGTTCAGAGCAAGGGCGTGGGAACTTCCCTTAAACACTTTGCCATGAACAATCAGGAAACAAGACGTATGAGCTATTCTGCCAACGTTGATGAGAGAACGTTCCATGAGATATATTTAAGTGCCTTTGAAACACCAGTCAAGGAAGCAAAGCCTTGGACAGTGATGTGTTCATACAACCGCATAAACGGCGAATATTCCTCGCAGAACAAGCTTCTGCTCACTGATATACTCAGAAACGAATGGGGCTATGATGGACTTGTAGTTAGCGATTGGGGCGCAGTTGATGACAGACCTCTTGGCGTTGCCGCAGGTCTTGACCTTGAGATGCCTACCAGCAACGGCAAGAATGACGAGCTTATCATAGAAGCCGTAAACAACGGCTCACTTTCAATGAAAGACCTTGACAAGGCTGTTAGAAACGTGCTTACGCTTATTCAGAAAGCTGAGGACGGCTATGCCACTGCAACAAAGTGGGATAAAGAAAAACAGCATGAACTTGCAGGCAAGATAGAATCCGAATGTGCGGTACTGCTCAAAAATGATGATAAGATACTGCCGCTTGACAAGTCTGCAAAGATAGCTTTCATTGGCGAATTTGCCGACAAGCCACGTTATCAGGGTGGTGGAAGCTCTCACATAAATTCATTTAAGGT
This sequence comes from Hominimerdicola aceti, assembly GCF_025567495.1. Taxonomy (NCBI): domain Bacteria; kingdom Bacillati; phylum Bacillota; class Clostridia; order Eubacteriales; family Oscillospiraceae; genus Hominimerdicola; species Hominimerdicola aceti. The sequence goes on from NZ_JAOQJZ010000012.1 coordinate 73,902, forward strand.
AACATCTGCTCTTGAAGCTGTCAAGGGCATGGATAATATCACATACGCACAGGGCTTCGTCACCGACCGTGACGAAACTGTTGACGAGCTTCTCGATGAAGCTGTGGAGCTTGCCAAGAACAGTGATGTTGCCGTTATCTTCGCAGGTCTGCCCGAAAGCTTTGAGTCTGAGGGCTTTGACAGAAAGCATATGAGAATGCCTGATTGTCAGCTCAAGCTTATTGATGAAGTTGCTAAGGTAAATGAAAACGTTGTTATCGTTCTCCACAACGGCTCGGCTGTTGAAATGCCGTTTGCAGATAAGGTGAAGGGCATACTTGAAATGTATCTTGGCGGACAGAACATCGGCACTGCAGAAAAGGCCCTGCTTTTTGGCGAAGCTAACCCTAGCGGAAAGCTTGCGGAAACTTTCCCTGAAAAGCTTTCACATAATCCGTCTTATCTTAATTTCCCGGGAAATATGGACGATGTTGACTATACCGAGGGAATTTTCGTGGGCTACAGATATTATGATGAAAAGGGCATAAAGCCACTGTTCCCATTTGGTCACGGACTTTCATACACAACCTTTGAATACAGCAATCTTACTGTTTCAGAAAACGAGATAAAAGACGACAAGACCCTGACGGTCATGGTGGACGTAACAAACACAGGCGACAGAGATGGTATGGAGATCGTTCAGCTTTACGTTTCCGACAAGGAAAGCTCAGTGCGCAGACCTGTCCGTGAGCTTAAGGGCTTTGAAAAGCTTTTCCTTAAAGCTGGCGAGACCAAAAAGGCTGTGTTCCACCTTGATAAGCGTTCATTTGCATACTACGAGCCTGATATACACGATTGGTTCGTTGAATATGGTGAGTTTATTATCGAGGCAGGCTCTTCTTCAAGAGATATCAGACTTTCGACTTCTGTTTATGTATCTTCCGATACAAAACTCCCAGTGCATTTCACCTTGAACACCACCTGTGGCGAGATAAATTCTATCCCAGAGGGAAGAGCTATGTTCGAGGACATTTTAAGCAAAATAGACTGCGGTTTTGGCGACACGGCTTCCGACGATCTTGGCGCTTCTGCAAAGGAAATGATGGAAGCAATGATAAGAGATATGCCACTGAGAACCCTTGTTACATTTACAAATGTTCCAGACATCACAAGAGCGAAGATGTCAGAAATGGTGGAAAATCTCAACGAAATGCTTGCAGAAAAATAATCAATTATGGACAGCAAGTTAGACAGCAACAAAGACGAAAAATCGAATGTGACAGAAAATGATGCTTCAAAAGTAGAAACAAGCAGAATAAAACTTTTCGTAGGCTTGATCGCAGTTGCGATCGCCATTACTACAGCGATCGCTTCTGCACTTGTTAACAGACCACAGCGTGATGATGTGGTGATACTCACACCGCCTGCTGACAGCTCTCAGGCTGACAAGGTGGACAATTCAGGCAGTGAAAAGGTCATTAGCAAGACTGCAAAGGCACACACCACAAAGAAAACAGTGACATCAAAAGCCGTCACAAGCAGTATTGCTGAAACAAAAGAGGAATACAGATTTCCTGCTGACATAAACAAGGCTGATAAGGAAATGCTTATGGCGGTGAGCGGCATAGGCGAGGTAACAGCCGACAGGATAATAGCATATCGTGACAGAGTTGGTGTTATCAGCAACATGGATATGCTTCTTGAAGTAAACGGCATCGGAGACTCTACACTTGAACTTCTCAAAGGCTATTTTTATGTTGACAGTGCAGACTACCATGATATGCCGCAGGAAACGAAAGTCGCAGAAACTCAGCCTGTTCAGACAGAAATCCCTGCTGATACTGTAACAGAGCCTCCGGCCACAGAGGAGCAAACTGTTACAACGGCTGAAACTACTGAGAAAGTCAGGCAGAAAGTGAACATAAACAAGGCTGACGCTCAGGAGATATCAGACAAGCTGCTAATTGATATGGACAAGGCGAATGCTGTCATAGAACTTCGTGAGCTTATATCCTATTACGAAAGCCCTAACGAGCTTCTTTTGTGCAAGGGCTTTACAGAAAAACTTGTTTCCGAGCTTTGGGATTATATTGAAATATAACTGTATTTTATATATCTGCTACATAAAAAAAGAACTCGCACAATTTCGTGCGAGTCTTTTTTGCTTAATAACGCCAATGCAAACGGCGAGCCTTATGAATATCAGATCATTTATCCTTTGTTCTTTTTGACACGCTTACGGCAACGGCACCAAGCAGCAACATTGTCAATGCTGCACCTGCTCCTAAGCCTGTGTTAGGTGACTTATCACCGTCTTTGTTTACATTTTGAACTGCTGTCTGTGAACTGTTTTGTAAGCTATCATCTTTTTTACCAGTGCCGTCTGGTGATATATCTGATGAACTTTCAGGTGCTTTTGTACCAAGGACATAGAAAGGTGCATCGTCTGTGACAAAGGATATTTCTGCATCAGACTCTTCACATTTAAGACTGCTTACTGTACCATCAGCTTTAACGGAATTTACCTGATCTTTGTCTATGTTTATCGTGACCTTTATTCCATTTGCCGGCAGAATAGAATCTCCGTCAATGTAATAAATATGAAATGCTACGGTGTTTTCAGACTTTTTTCCCATGACGCTGTTTAACCAGTCAAGAGCTTCCTTCTCTGTGACCTGATCCACCACAAGATTTTTATCTTTATCGGCATTCTCGATCTTCACGCTTGTGCCATCTGGAAAATCAATAACAGCATTTCCATCGTCGTCAACAGGCACACTGTTCCATGGAACATCTTCTGTATAGACCGCATAAACATTTCCATTTGCAGTTGTATTATCATCATCAAGCTTTGCCTCGGCCGCATAAGCACCAGAAGGTATGCTTAATGCAAGCACAAGAGCAAGAAATGAAGTCATTTTTTTCATTGGTCTATTTGACCCCCTATCTGTGTATTCAAGGAAGCCGCACCTGCACTATAATAAGTGTGTGGCTCGTAACCCATTATCTTAAGCTTTATCTTTGTACCGACCTCCGGCGTCTTTGAGAGCGTAACATATTTCACATACTCGTTTGGCTTGATAAGACCCGTTTCTCCGAGCATATTTCCCTGTTCGTCAAACACTCTGAGCTTTATCCAAGCTTTGTTGCCCTCGATATTTGTAAGATATACTATTGCCTTATCGCCTTCCATAGTGACGTTTCCGCACACCGCAAAATCATAGCTCATATCATCTCTGTTCGGAGAGCTATAGCCTAAATTTTCCGAAACCTCAGGCTTGCCATGCTGTGCTGTGCTTTCAAAAGGCGGTGGAGTAAATTCCGCACTTTTTTTATCATTTGGACGGCACAATGCAAATATCATCACGCCAATGGTAACTGCAAAACAGACCATAAGCACTGATACGATCAGCTTCCCGTCATTTTTTTGCTTATCCATCATAAGCCCCCTGATATGAATACTTTTTTTATTACGCTATCGGTACAATCCCAATATCATTGTTTCTTACTACCCTCCATGCTCCATTTGATCCTGTTACATAATAAAGAGTTGTATCAACATGAGTAGAAACAACCATTGCGTCAGTTACTTACTGAATGTCTTCAGAGATCGTTACTGTGATAGTGCCAAGATCTGTATTGTTTGTTTCTATCCCTGCTCCACTTACACTGAAATGTGTTGAATCTTTAGGTGCGGCGTCAACAGTAGTGCCTTCGGCTGTTTCCAATAAAATAACATCTTCATCAAACATACCGTTAAGTCCTTCGACCTTTGATGCAAAATTCAACTGTGCTTTAATAGCCGAATTTGAATGGTTTGTTACAGTTATCGCCTTAGGCTCATCCCACCAGCATGCAGACTCTGTGGTATAGCTATGTGTTTCAGGATCCCATACCTTATGTCCGCCAAAGTAGGTAAAATTCATTTCCTCCCACTCAACGTCCACAGACATTGTCGTTGACTTGGAATCAATATAGCTTCCTGTAACCTTGATATTTGTTGGTTCGCTGCCGTCATTTTTTTCTGAATTTACCGCATATGCTGTAACCACGCTAGTGCTTGCAAGCACTAATGCGGTGATGATCGCAAATTTGTTTTTCATGATAAATTCCCCCGTTATTTATTTTTCAACAGTGACAGTTATTTTTGCCACCGTATCGACCATTGCTTTTTCACCTGATTGCGGATCATAACTTAAAACTCTAAAATTTGCGTCTGTATAAGTGCCTTCACTAAGTTTGTCCGCCTCGCCCTCAAGCAAAGGAAGCGTTTTAAGCTGATTACCTGGTTTTATAGTACCTGAGCGTGCGATGATCTCACCATTTACCTCGATACAAAGCACGATATCCTGAGTTGAACTGCTTGGATGCTTATAACTAAAATAAGCTGTTTTATCAGAAAGCTTGATATTCACTGTATTTTCGTATTCAAGAGAAATTCCTCCGCCACCCTCAGGCACATCAAGACTTCTGCTGTTGTCATCCAAAGGTTCAGCATTCTGCTCTGTCTGCTGAGGTGCATAATCAGGTACAAGAGATTTTGTTTCTGACTTTCTGAAAAACACAGCCCAAATCGTAATGCCTATGCAAAACATCATGCCCAGAATAAGTGCAGCTATTATGATCCTTTGTTTTTTTGCTTTGTTCTCATTATTCTCCATCATTTTCCTCCTGATTGTGCATTAGCCAGACATTCCTGCTAAATAGCATTAATGTTCACAATAATCATACATTGTTATTAACAAAAAGTCAACAACATTTGCACAAGTGGTAAAAATAATGCACAAGCGGTAGTTTTTTTGATACATATGGCATTCATTTTTTGACAGTTCAACATCTCCATGACCGTTAAAGCACAACAAAAACGATAGCTCTTATAATAACACCGTTACTTTTTTATTAATAGATAATACTTGAAATCTTCGGGATAATATAGTATAATAACTTTATATGTTGTTGTCCTGATAGGAAAACTCAGGCAGAAGGAATGGTGATAGTATGAAAAAAGGAGTTATCTCTGTGAACTCAAATGCAGAGAAAACTATTATCGCAATGACGATATCCGTTGTTCTTGCCATTATTTTTGACGGCAAAAAGAAAAAGCCTGCAAAGCGCAAAAGCTTTGCTCAGCGTGTTTCAAAGCACTATAAAACTATCGATAATATAATGCTTATGACAGTTGCAAAGGACGTCAAGAAAAAAGAGCAGGAACGTGCGGCTCTTAAAAAGAAAAATTCATACAAGACCAAGCTCCGTGACCTTGAGATACAAGACGCTGAGTTTATTGAACTGTAGGTGATATCATGACGGAATATTTCAAGCGTTACCGCAGTTTTGTTGCAAGCTGTCTTGAGGATAAAGACTGCGACTTTGCAAAGCTCCTTGATTATCACAAAGAACATATCGCTTTTTTTCAGCACGAACGGCTGATACATCTTATCGTGACGGTGCTTTTTGCACTTTGTACTGTCATGACGTTCATTGCCATTGCAGTTTGGCAGGTCATGATACTCATACCCCTTGCCATTGCGTTTCTCGTACTGCTTGTGCCTTATATAAAGCACTACTATTTTCTTGAAAATCAGACTCAGCTTCTTTATAAGGACTATGACAAAATATACAGACGAGTACATAATTTTGGACTTGACAACGAGAAAGGCGTGAAATAATGGAGTACACAAAATACACCAAGGAGCAGTGGAAAGGCAGCGTCATAACCTCTCCCCTGCCACCTACTCTCGTTACCTGCGGCAGTATGGACAAACCCAATGTGTTCACAGTTGCGTGGACAGGCATTCTCTGCACTCAGCCGCCTGTTACCTACATCTCCGTCAGACCTGAGAGATATTCCCACGAGCTTATCACTCAAAGCGGTGAGTTCGTCATAAATCTGCCGACCAGAGAGCTTGTGAAAGCCGTTGACTGGTGCGGTGTGAAAACCGGCAGAAAAGTGGATAAGTTCAAGGAAATGCACCTTACCGCAGAACCGTCCGCAAAGGTATCGGCACCTTTGCTGGCAGAATCTCCTGTGAATATCGAGTGCAAAGTAAGAGAGGTCGTGAGCCTTGGAACGCATGATATGTTCATTGCAGATATCGTGGGACTTGACGTTGCAAAGGAACTTCTCGATGAAAAGGGTAAGCTTTGTCTTGACAAAGCGGGGCTTCTTGCCTACGCTCACGGAGAGTATTACGGTCTTGGCAAAAAGCTTGGCACGTTCGGCTACTCAGTAAGGAAAAAGAAAAACAACAAAAATATCAGAAAAGGAAAATAGAGTTATGAAAAAAATTCTCACAGCCGCAGTTGCGCTGGCTGTATGCTATAGGCTCAGACCTATCAAAGCGTACGCATGGAGCGGCACTACTCACGAGGACATTGTGAAAAAATCACTTGCACTTCTGGAAAAGGAGAAAAAGCAGAAGCAGGTGACATTCTATAAAGACTATCACAGCGAGATACTCAAGGGCTGCACACAGCCTGACGAGGAAAACGATATGGACAAGGGTCATGGCAAGCATTATTACTCCTGCGTTAATCCAAAGGGCAAGGAGCTTCCTGAAACTAACGGCTATTACCGCAACCGCTTTGGTGACCTTGCAGTGAGCGCAAGAACTTGCCTCGAAGAAAACTACACCGCCGCAGTATCTCTTTACAAAAGCGGTGACATAAAAAACGCCATGCGTGTTCTCGGCAGAGCCGCACATTTTATTTCAGACATGGGCTGCACTGTTCACGTTGCAAACATGAAATATCAGGACAAGGCAAACAACGTGCATTACGCTTTTGAGAAGCACGTTTCCACCACCTGCACAAGACACACAGCCGACAGCTTCGACAAGCGTCTGCTGAAATACTACGGCAAGGATAACTTTGGCGAGGCTTCAAACAAGCTTGTAAAATACGCAGGCAAGTTCGTTGACACCATTTCTCACCTTGACCCAAGAGCTTTTGATGACGTTGCAAAGAACACTCTGCCGGTCACACAGCAGAATGTCACAGCGCTTCTTCTGAAATTCTATGACGATTGCACCTCTGACGCAGGGAATTACATACTTGACGGCAAGGCTTACACATTCAAAAACGAGATATCAGGTCTTGTACTCACTGTTACCCCAAAGGGATTGCAGCTTGAAAAGCCTGACAAGGAGCTTGAACAGAAGATGACGGTCTGTCTTACAGAGGACGGCACATTCGGTTTAAAGATAGGCGACGGCGGATATGTAAACGCTTCATGCAAGGGCTATGACTATCTGAAAATAGACGGCAAGCCTGTTCAGTTCAGGGTCACTGCGCTGGGAAAAAGACGTTTCAGAATATCCACTGAGTCCACAGACTATGTAAAGGTGCTTGCAAACTCGAAGGGAGGAAAGCTCTCCTTTGCTGACCTTGAGCCTGAAAACTCAGCTCAGATTTGGATACTTAACTAAAGATCACAACACAAAAAAAGGCAGACTCATCGTCTGCCTTTTTTTATTGCAAATTATGTTTGCGTGTTATTATGAAGTTTGTCAACAGGAAATATGCCAAAATATATGCGAACTGATACATTGTCATAAACACAAGTCTTAGGTTGAATGTCACTTCTGTATCAGGCAAGCGTGACGTTGGCATAAAGAGCATATTCCACAGAGAAAGGTCGCCTGCCAGATTGCTTATCATCGAGGATAACATATTGCAAGCGAAGATTATGGCAAAGCCTACAAGAACTTTGTGCTTGAAACAGTTTGAAAGAGAGATAACAAAGTATAAGAATATCTGCAAGCCTGCAAACAGCGTCAGAGTATACAAGCATATCAGAAACGAAGTGAGCGGTTCTTCAGCAAAGCCGTTGCCCAAAGCGTTTATAAAATCTCCCACAGAGTCAAGATACTCTGTTGGGTCGATAAGCAACAGCGAAAGCACAAAAACGATCATGCTTGCCGCCGACCATATAACAGAAGAGATGAACTTTGTGAAAATGTGATAATATGGCTTGACAGGTATTGTCAGCATAAGATAGCCCTCGTCAGTGAAAAGGGTCTTGTGAAAGTTCGTCAGCGATATGGTAAAACCCACAGTGAACAAAGCCCCCACGGCAATACCATAGGCAATGCTCACAACAATGAATATCATCAAAAAATTAGGGCTTTTAACGCTCTCACCGTAACGGAGCATAAGAGAAAATATCAGTGCAACTATCATATATCCCAACACAAGAGGGAAAAACTTTCTTGCCGAGCGTTTAAGCTCATATTTCAAAAGCTTGCCTAACATCTGTACACCTCCCTGAAAAGCTGATCCACAGACTTGCCGGTTTCGTTATGGATAGCGTCAACAGATTTATGCAGCCTTAGCATACCGTTTTGTATCATTACTACGTCGTCAAGGACAGGTTCGATATCTGCAATAAGGTGGGTGGAAATTACCACAGCCGCCCGCTCGTTGTAATTTGAAATTATGGTGTTGAGGATATAATCTCTTGCCGCAGGATCAACGCCTGCAATTGGCTCATCAAGAAGATAAACGTCAGCCTCACGGCTCATAACAAGACAAAGCTGCACCTTTTCTTTTGTACCCTTTGACATTGTCTTGAACTTTGCCGCAGGGTTTATCCCCAGCCTGTTCATCATGTCCTGAGCCTTTGCTACATTGAAATTGCTGTAAAAATCCTGAAAAAACCTAAGCATTTCATTGACCTTCATATCGTCAGGTATGAAATTTCTGTCAGGCAGATAGGAAACCACTTTTTTAGTTTCCACGCCAATAGGCATTCCGCATATGAGTATATCCCCTGCCGTAGGTTTTATAAGTCCACAGCAAAGCTTGATAAATGTTGTTTTTCCGCTTCCGTTCGGCCCTAGCAGACCGATAATTTTACCCCTCTCCAGCGCAAGATCAAGATTGCTCAGCGCTGTAAAGCTTCCATACTGCTTTGTAAGCCCATAAGTCTGCAAAACAGTTTCCATGCTGTCCCCTCCTTTGTAGCAAAAAGCAGCAAGACTTTAACACGCCTTGCTGCCGCATTATTATCTTTCTTCACAAATAAGCTTGATCGCAGTTCTTTCCTCACCGTCGATCAAAACGCTTGCAAATGCAGGGATACAAATAAGATCAATGCCCAATGGTGCAAGATAGCCCCTTGCGATTGCTATAGCCTTGATTGCCTGATTGGCTGCGCCTGCGCCCACTGCCTGTACCTCAACTGCACCGCTTTCACGGATAACGCCCGAAACTGCTCCTGCCACCGAATTAGGGACAGACCTTGAAGAAACCTTTAGAATTTCCACTTGAATACCTCCATAAGTAAATTCAAAGAATTTACCCCACTTATTATACACACTATATTATACTACATACATAATAAAATTTCAAGCTTTATTAATACTTTTCGTTATTATCGCTTAATAACACGCTGTATATTTGTTGCTTTTCCCGATTTTTCATCAAATTTTACCACAACTCCGTTTATAAAGCAATCGTTGGTGCTTTCTGAAAACCTCACAGGGGTGCGATATTTGAACTTATTTATGACTATATCACTGTCTACCCCAAGTACGGAAAGCTCAGGACCTGTCATTCCAACATCGGTGATATAGGCGGTATGTCCGCCTAAGATCGTTTCATCAGCCGTCTGAACATGGGTATGAGTGCCAAGCACAGCGGTGCATCGTTTTTGCAGATAAAAGCCCATAGCCTTTTTCTCAGAAGTTGCCTCCGCATGAAAATCAACGATTATATTAGGCGTATCAATGCTTTCAAGAAGCTTGTCAACATAGTTAAAAGGATTTTCCACGGCTTCCATATACATCGTTCCCATAAGATTTACCACGGCTATCTTATAAGGACACATATCGATATAAGTCACTCCATGACCCATAACGCCCTCAGGGTAATTGGCAGGTCTTAAAAGTTGCTCGTTTGTGTCATAAAGCTCCTCAGCCTCACGTCGTCTGAAAGAATGATTTCCTGTCGTTACAACGTCAGCCCCCATGTTGAGAAGCTGTCTGTAAGACTGCGGTGTGATACCATTGCCCTGAGCGGAATTTTCACCGTTCACCACGGTCACATCTATATCATATTCACGCTTCAGCTTATACATTCTGCTTTCAAGAAAATCACAGCCGCTTTGTCCCACAACATCTCCGATAAAAAGTAAGTTCATTTGCTATCTCCGTTCTATACTGCATTTTACAGTTACCCTTATTATACACTATCCTTACTGCAAAATCAAGCAGACATCAAAAAAAATCAGACGCTTTTACACGTCTGATCTTCCATATCAATTATCGTCAACTGAAATATCATCAACTATCTCAGGAGTATCCTGGATTTCTGGTGTTTTATCAGGTTCGCCCATGAACTCGCTTTCTGTAAGCTCGCCATTCATAAGCTTCTCAAATGTTGCACCGTCAACCTTTTCATATTTCATAAGATACTTAGCCACAACATGAAGCTTATCCATATGCTCGTTGAGTATCTTTTCAGCGTCAGTAAATGCACTTTCAATAAGAGTTCTTATCTCATTATCGATCTCAGCCGCAACGTTATCGGAATAGCTTGGTGTATTAGTGTAATCCCTGCCAAGAAATACTTCATGATCGCCCTGACCGTATACAACAGGACCAAGATTGTCACTGAAGCCGTAGCGTGTTACCATGTTTCTAGCTGTGGAAGTAGCTCTCTCAAGGTCATTTGAAGCACCCGTTGAGATATCGTCAAGGATCAGCTTTTCAGCAACACGTCCGCCAAGAAGAACCACGATATTTTCGTACATCTCGTTCTTGCTAACATAAGATTTATCCTTGACAGGCAGGCTCATTGTGAAACCGCCAGCCTGACCTCTAGGTATGATAGATACCTGATGAACTTTATCCTGTGATTTGCTGTAGTATGTGCAGAGTGCATGACCGCCCTCGTGATAAGCGGTAAGCTTCTTTTCGTCCTCTGTGATGACCTTAGACTTTTTCTCAGGACCTGCCACAACCTTGATAGAAGCTTCCTCAAGCTCATCTTTGGTGATAGCCTTTTTATTCTTTCTTGCCGCAAGGAGCGAAGCCTCGTTCACAAGGTTTTCAAGGTCTGCACCTGTGAAGCCCACAGTTGATTTTGCAATAGTTTCAAGGTCAACGTCAGGAGCGAGCGGCTTGTTTCTTGTGTGAACTTTCAGTATAGCTTCTCTGCCCTTAACGTCAGGATAGCCCACAAGTATCTGTCGGTCAAATCTGCCCGGACGAAGAAGTGCAGGGTCAAGTATATCACGTCTGTTTGTTGCAGCCATAACAATAACAGAATCGTTATCCTCAAAGCCGTCCATTTCAACAAGAAGCTGGTTAAGGGTCTGCTCACGCTCGTCATGACCGCCGCCAAGGCCTGCGCCTCTCTGTCGACCCACTGCGTCGATCTCGTCTATAAAGATGATAGCAGGAGCGTTTTTCTTAGCCTGCTCAAAAAGATCTCTTACTCTTGAAGCACCGACGCCCACAAACATCTCAACGAAGTCAGAACCTGAGATTGAGAAGAATGGAACTTTTGCTTCGCCTGCAACGGCTCTTGCGAGAAGGGTTTTACCTGTACCCGGAGGGCCGAGGAGCAGAACGCCCTTAGGTATTCTCGCACCGATCTCGGTATACTTCTTATTATCACGGAGAAAATCAACGATCTCCTTAAGTTCTTCCTTTTCCTCGTCTGCACCCGCAACATCATCAAAGGTAGCTTTCTTGCTGCTTGGCGCCATTTTGGCATTTGTTTTTCCGAAAGATGACATCTTTCCGCCGCCTGCATTCTTCATCATGAACACAAAGAAGAATATCATAACGCCCAGCATAAGCAGCGTCGGTATCAGATTGAGCCAGAAGCTGTTATCCGATATCGGTATAAGATTATACTGCAAAGGATCGTCTGGATTTTCAGTATTATATTTCTTACGATAGTTCTCAGCGTCCTCACCGCCAAGGACTTCATTTGCAAACAGTGAAACATTTGGAACTGTATAACTATATACCTTATCCTCGCCCTTGAGCTTATACTTAAGCTGTCCGGAGCCAAGGTCAAGCTCAAACTGTGACACGTTCAGGCTGTCAAACTGTTCCATTATCTCCGAATATTTTTTGTCGGAAGATTTTGTGCTCATGCTTGTTAGCATATAGACCAATCCGCAGATTATGGCAACCGATACCAGCAGATAGATCAACAGGGTCTTTCCATTATTATTGTTTTTCAATCGATCACAACCTTTTGTTCTGTATTATATTTGGCTCCTTATTCGGAAACTATACCGATAAAAGGAAGATTTCTATATCTCTCATCATAATCAAGACCACAGCCAACAACGAATTTGTCCTCGATCTCATAGCATTTGAAATCAGGTGTTATGTCTGCAACACGTCTTGACGGCTTATCAAGCATAACAGCTATCTTAACACTTGGCGCACCCATTGACGCAAACTTCTTTTTTAACTCGCAAAGCGTTCTTCCTGTGTCGAGAATATCCTCAACCAATAAAACGTCCCACTCTCTCAGGTCAAGACCCATAAAATCATGATCTCCTGAAATTGAAGCATTTCCTGTTGAGCTTGTGCCAACATAACTCTTTGCAGTAATAAAAGCGATCTGCATATCGTTGTCAATACTTCTTACAAGATCAGCAGTAAACACGAACGCTCCCTTAAGAACGCACACAACAAGAAGCTTTTTTCCTTTATACTCTTCAGTTATCTCTGCTCCAAGCTTTTTCACAGACAATGCAAGCTCTTCCTCAGAATAAAGAACCGATATATTGTTCATTAACTAACAACCTCTCTGATTATATATTATCAATGTGACAGAAAAGTGAAAAAATACAAGTTCACACAAAAAACTTTTCAGCTTAGGGTGATATTCATCTCACTTTATGGTAAAAGCCAATATTTTAACGGTTTCAGAGTCTATCTTCACCCTTTCAGCCGCACCGCTTCCTTCAACGAAAACAACGCCCTGACTATCTTTTAGGATAACGGCACTGCTCCTGTCCTCAAGTCTGAAGTACTTGTTCACCAGCTTTCGCACATCGCTGTCAAAATCTCTGTTCACAAGGCGTATCTTCTCGCCCTCTCTGCGATTTTCGACAACAATCTCACCCTTTATTTTATCATAATCCAGACAACAATTTGCAAACTTTTTATGAACATTTGCGATTTTTCCGTCAAAAGGATAGATTTTGAACTCTATCTCCCTGTTGCCGAACTGATAAACGCCCTCGCCGCTTACATTAACGCTCCTGATAGTGCTGTTTTCAAGCATCTCGCCCTTTACAAAGCTGAGCACACCTTTTGAGCAGACCGCAAAAACTCCGCCCTTGACGTTCGCCTTGCCAACGTCAAGTATCAGCCTGTCGATATCCTCGATACTGTCATGGCTCACAGTAAGCCCCTCTTTCTCAAGAATGTGCATTATTGCACGTCGGCGTACACTTTCGTGGAGCTGTCTTAGACACAATGCGTCATAGCCCTTTGGCAAGACCGCTTTCTCAAAGGCTTCAAGCCCCTGACTTTCAAGATAGTCACTGTCTGTTCTAAGCCTGTCAGCTGTCATGGAATATGAGCCAAAAAGCGAACTATTAAGCTCCGCAAGCCTTGGCACAACAAGGTGGCGAATCTTATTTCTGGTATAATCGTCAGTAAGATTTGTGGAGTCAGTAACAAAGTCCTGTCCTCTCTCTTTGAGAAAGTCCTCTATTTCCTGACGAGTACAATTTATAAGCGGTCTTATGATATTTCCCCTCACAGGCGGTATTCCGCAAATACCTTTCAGACCTGTACCTCTTGCGAGGTTGAATATGGCAGTTTCAAGGCAATCCGAAAGGCTGTGTGCTGTGCATATCTTGTCTGCGCCGATACTGTCGAAAAAGTCATATCTAAGCTTTCTTGCCCCCTCTTCGGTAGAAACAGAATGTTCCTTGCAGTAGCCCACAACATCGGCATGAAACACCTTCAGCTCGACCCCAAGCTTCTCGCAAAGCTTTTCACAAAAATGCTGATCTCTGTCGCTTTCCTCCCCACGAAGGTGGTGATTGACATGACAAGCGCATACATCATAGCCCAGCTCATATAAACACAAAAGGAGCGTAACGCTGTCGGCACCTCCTGAGAGGCACACAAGCAAGCGTTCGCTCTTATTTGCCATATTAAATTTCTCTATGGTAGAAGCTACCTTTACAAGAAAATTATTCATCATCTCTCCTGAAATCAAGACCTCTGAACAGGGTATATTCGCCTATCCAGCCAAGCTGCACCTTATCTGTCTGTCCGTGACGGTTTTTCGCAACTATACACTCAGCCACCGACTTGTCGCCCTCATCGCTGTAGTAAGCGTCACGATAGAGGAACATGATGATATCAGCGTCCTGCTCGATAGAACCTGATTCTCGCAAGTCTGAAAGGATAGGTCTTTTATCGTCACGCTTCTCTGAGCTACGGGAAAGCTGTGAAAGTGCGATAACAGGCACATTAAGCTCCTTAGCCATAAGCTTCAAGGAACGTGTTATTTCAGACACCGCCTCAACACGGCTGGCGTTTTTATTTGCTGATTGCATGAGCTGTATGTAGTCGATGACCACAAGTCCAAGATTTCTCATTCTTCTGAGCTTTGCTTTCATCTGCGGCACTGTACAGCCTGCACCGTCATCAAAATATATAGGAAGCTGTGACAGCGTATCTGCCGCACCTGCTATCTTCTCCCAATCGGAAGGTTCAAGATTGCCCGACCTAAGCAGGGTATTATTAACAAGTGCCTCTGAAGCGAGCATACGGGACACGAGCTGTTCCTTACCCATTTCGAGAGAGAATATAACAACGTCACGCTTTGTCGCCTTGCAGGTATTCACCGCAATATTAAGTGCAAATGCAGATTTTCCCATTGCAGGACGTGCAGCGATGATGATAAGGTCAGTTCTGTTAAGACCTGTTGTGATTGCGTCAAGCTGGCCAAAGCCTGTCTTTGCGCCAAGATGTTCACCTGCGTCAGGACCTGATATCTCCTGCAAATGCTCGAATGTATCAACGATAACGTCGCTTATTCGTGTAAGACCCTGAACATCTCTGCCCTGTCTTATCTCAAATATAGACTGCTCGGCAGCGTCAAGCTGCGTCTGAGAATCCTCACCGCCGTCATACGCCTTTTCAAGAATCTGATTAGCGGCATTTATAAGCGACCTTACCCTTGCTTTTTCCTCGATTATCTTGCAATAACTCTCGATATTATCCGTTGACGGCACCATTTCCATAATACCAAGAAGATAATTCTTAGCCATTGCAGACGTTTCAAAAACACCCATTGTGACGGCTTCATTAATTACCGTGATAAGGTCCTCTTTGCTGCCTGTGGTGAACATCCTCACTATTATGGTGAAAAGCTGCTGATGCTGTGGACGATAAAAGCTTTCAGGCTTTAGTATCTCAATGACCTTCGGAAGCACCGAAGGATCACGAAGAACTCCTCCCAGAACGGCTTCCTCAGCCTCCTGAGAAAATGGCAGCTCCCTGCCAAGGGTCGCTCCTGTGGTAAGCCCACGGAAATTATCAGCCATGATTACTCCTCAACGACCTTTACTTTAATGCTGCATGATACGCCATGAGTAAGCTTTATCTGTGCAGTATAGTCACCGAAAGCCTTTATCTCGGCTGCAAGATTTATCTTCTTCTTCTCGATAACAACGCCATACTGAGCCTTGAGGCAATCTGAAATAACGTTTGCTGTAACTGCGCCAAAGAGCTTTCCGCCCTGACCTGCCTTAGCCTTTACCAGAACTTCCTTATCCTTTATTTTCTCTGCGATAGCTTTATTGTCGGCTGTTTCAACATCTATCTTGTGCTGAGCGGAAGCCTTTTTGCCTGCAAGGTCATTAAGGTTTTTAGCTGTAGCTTCAAGTGCAAGACCCTTTCCGATAAGAAAATTTCTTGCATATCCGTCTGCAACGTTGATGATATCTCCCTGTTTGCCTGAACCCTTTACATCTTTTAACAAAATAACTTTCATATTATTCACTCTGCCTTTCTTTTTTTATTCCTGCGAATTATTTTCCCAGTATTCGTCAATGGCGTCTGCAAGGCGTTTTCTCGCCTCATTCATTGAACAGTTGAGCTGAGTTGCCGCCATAGTAAGATGACCGCCGCCACCCAAAGACTCCATGACGATCTGCACATTACAAGCACCCATGCTTCGTGCAGAGATATTTATCACACCGTTCGTTTCATAGATAACGAACGAAGCTTTTACGCCTGTTATACCAAGCAGCTCGTCTGCCGCCTGTGAAGCCGCTATCCTTATTTCAGAGAAGCTTTCCTCTGTATAAGCCACTGCGCACTCTTTATAAAGGTGAGCACTGTTTATAAGCGACGATTTTTGATGATAAGTCTCGATAGAGTTTGCAAAAAGCTTTTTGACAGCTATGGTATCAGCGCCCTTTTTCTTCAAAAATGCTGCCGCTTCAAAAGTGCTTACACCTGTTTTCATAATGAAATTCTTTGTATCCAGCATTATTCCCGCAAGCAGAGCTTCCGCCGCATGGACTGTGATATTGGAATCCTCGCCGAAATACTCGATAAGAGCGGTCACAAGCTCGCAGGCTGATGACGCATTCGGCTCTAAGAATGACATGATAGTCGGCTCGATACCGTTCACCATTCTTCTGTGGTGGTCGATAACTACCACATTTTTCGCCCTTGCAAGTATCTCCTTTGACTCCACCAGTGCAGGGTTATGGGTATCAGTTACCACAAGAAGCGTGTTATCGTCAAGTCTTTCAAGACCCTCCTGAGGGGTTATGTAATAATGCTCTGACTCGTTTTCGTTTATGTAATTTATAAGCGTTTTCGACAAATTCTGCTCAGGGTCTACCACAACGTAAGCTTCTTTTACCATGTTTCTGATAGCACAGCAGAAGCCTGTTGCAGAGCCTACGCTGTCAAGATCGCCAAATCGGTGACCCATTATGAGCACCTTATCGTGGTTGCAGATAAGCTCCAGCATAGCCTTTGCCACCATACGGATACGGGTCTTATTGTTCTTGTCAGGTGCAGAAGAAATGCCGCCGAAGAACTTGAACTCACCGTCCTCCTTGACAGCCGCCTGATCTCCGCCACGTCCAAGACACATTTCGAGAGCCTGCTTTGCAAACTTCTCGCTCTCCGCAAGGTTTGCACCATCTCTGCCCACACCTATGGACAATGTAAGGTTAGAACGCTCGCCAACAGCTATTTTTCTTGCCTGCTCGAGTATCTTAAATCTCTGCTCGATTATAGGTGCAAGGTGGCGTTCCTCCATATAAACATAGAACTTGTCGCTTGCTACTTTCTTCGACACCGCAGTAGTATTCTCCAAAAATTCCTCTATGAGCTTTTCTATCTCAACAACAACGTGAGCCTTTTCGCTCTCTCTGATATTTGACATAAGCTCGTCAAAGTTGTCGATAGTTATGATTATTACCGTTTTGTGGGACATTCTGAACTCATATTCAAGCTCCACATAATCGGTAACGTCATTGAAATAGACCATTGAAAGCTCACCGTTCACATCGGTGTGTATAGCCTTCGCCTTATAAAAATGGGCGTTTATGCACACAAGGTCGCCGTCAGAGGAATATATCTTGTCCATATCAATGTTCATAAGCTCAGTGAGGTCAATGCCGTAAGCCTCTTCCTCAGAGTAGACCTGTCTGCCAAAAAGTCTGTTATACCACACTATGACGTTTTCGCTGTCGATTATTATAGCAGGAGCAGGAAAATTCAGGAGAGAATCTCTCTCCGTCTTTGAGATCATCGTGGAAAGCTTTGCCACATACTTGCGAGTGTGATTGTGGAAAACCACTTCTTCAAGCACCCACAATACAGCCGCCGCCACAGACACTAGGATAAGCACACTGCCCGACTCTCTGTGAGACGGAGTAGAATGCAGCATAAAAGCGCCTATAAGTGACGAAAGCATGGTAACGCACACTGTTATTCTTATTATGATCTGTAATCCGTTGTTACTTTTCATTTTAAAGCTCCTGCATTTCTATAAACAACCGCACTGTTGTCAGACGGTCATAATTCCATTATTATCGGCAAAATCATAGGACTTCTCTTTGTCTTTGTGAAGATAAAGTCCGAAAGATTGTCCTTCATTCTGCCCTTTATGGTATTCCAATCCTTCATATTCCTATCAAGACAATCCTGAAGTGTTTCGGTAAGAAGCTTCTGAGCTTCAGTCATAAGCTCCTCGCTCTCTCTTACATACACAAAGCCTCTTGAAACCACGTCAGGCCCTGCAAGGATATCTCCCGAAGCCCTGTCGATAGTTGCCACGGCAATGATAAGTCCGTCCTGAGCAAGATGTTTTCTGTCACGGAGAACTATTGCGCCAACATCGCCAACGCCAAGACCGTCCACAAGTACCTTGCCTGCAGGCACTTGTCCTATTATCTTCATGTCAACGCCGTCTGTTTCGATAACGTTGCCTATATCAGCAATGATTATATTGCTCTCAGGGATTCCCACAGAAAGTGCCGTATCTCTATGCTTCATAAGATGTTTATACTCACCGTGTACAGGGATAAAGAACTTTGGCTTTGTGATAGAAAGCAATAATTTCTGCTCTTCCTGACAAGCGTGTCCTGAAACGTGCACCTCGTACATTGACTCATATATTACCTCTGCACCCAATCTCATAAGGTCGTTTACTACCTTTGTGACATACTTTTCATTGCCGGGGATAGGATTAGCCGAGATTATGATAAAGTCCATAGGAGTGATAGTAACGTTCCTATGCTCGTTTGCCGACATTCTTGTAAGCGCCGACATAGGCTCGCCCTGACTTCCCGTTGTGACGATGACCATTTTTTCAGGTGCATATCTCGATATAGTGTCGATATCCACAAGCACACCGTCAGGCACTTTAAGATAGCCAAGCTCGATGCCCTTTGAGATAACATTCACCATACTTCTGCCTGACACAGCCACTTTTCTGCCGTGTGTGACAGCGTTATTTATTATCTGCTGAACTCTGTGAACGTTTGAAGCGAAAGTGGCAATGATTATCCTCTTGCCCTCAGCCTTGTTGAAAAGCTTCACAAAGCTTTCGCCAACCTTGCGCTCGCTCATGGTATAGCCGGGTCTTTCAGCGTTTGTAGAGTCAGCCATAAGAGCCAAAACGCCCTTGTTTCCAAGCTCTGCAAATCTAGGCAGGTCGATTATACCGCCCTCGATAGGTGTATAGTCTACCTTAAAGTCGCCAGTATGGATAAGCACACCAGCAGGGGTATGGATAGCCATTCCCACGGCATCAGGGATAGAGTGATTTACTCTTATAAACTCCACCGCCATACAGCCAAGCTTAACTGTCTGTCTTGGCGTTACAACGTTGAGTTTTACAGTTCCTAAAAGCCCATGCTCTTTCAGCTTGCCCTCAACAAGACCAAGCGTAAGCCTTGTGCCGTAAACAGGCACGTTGAATTTTTTCAGAAAATATGGCAGACCGCCTATATGATCCTCATGACCATGTGTAAGCACAACGCCCCTGAGCTTTTCCTGATTTTTCTCGACGTATGAGAAATCAGGGATAACAATATCAACGCCAGGCATTTCACTGTCAGGAAAAGCTAATCCGCAGTCGATAACGAACATATCGTTTGAACACTCGATAACAGTGAAATTCTTGCCTATCTCGTTAAGACCGCCAAGAGGGATTATCTTCACAGGCGTTCTTCTTACAGGCTCTTTCACTCTGTTCGCCGCAGGTCTTGGACGTCTTTGCTGAGTATTCTGCGGTTTTCTCTGTGGAGTTTCATTTCTCGGCTGAAGTGTTTTTTTCACACTGCCCGAAGCTCTCTGACTTTTTACACGGTCAAGCTCTTTTGAAGCCTGAGCCAGAGGTATCTCGCTCTTGTTCTGTTTTTTTCTAAAAAAACGTTTTTGTGTAGGATTTTTTACTGTGTTGTTCTTTTCGTTCATAAAATAATGTACTTTGCCCTGCTGTACTCCGCTTTTAAGCCTTCAAAGGCACAAAATGCCGCAAAAAAGCAACACAAACATACGGCAGGAGCAATTATCTCCTTCCTGCTGCATTTTATCATGCTCAAATAATATTCGATTTTTCCGTTTAGATTCAATATACCGCTGCGTTTGGGCTTTATTATCATGTGCTGTCAAAAACGCTTAAAGCCTCAAAGAAAGACAAAATGGTGTGATGAACGCAGTTTAAATACAGCGGCATGAGCCGCCTTTGTCCGAACAAAAATATCTGATTATATTGTACTCCATTTTCGTCTCAATGTCAATAGCAATTTATTACATTTATCTAAATATGCCCTTTATCCTGCTTGTTATATCCTCGCAAAAGGCAGCCGCCTGCTCGCAGCTCACGCTTTCTGCAAACACTGTTATACCTTTTTTATCCCTCAGCGGTCTGATAACTGCGTGTGTCTTGCCCATTGTTATCTCTCCCTCTACCGAACAGCCAAGCTCTGAAAATATCTTTTCCTTGTTTTCACGGCTCATTGTTATGCCCACAAATCGGCTTGAAGTGTATGCGTCAGGCACATCACAGAGAGCTTTTTGTAGCGTTATCCCCTGCTCTGACAGATAAGACGTTACCGCTGACGCAAGGTAAAGTCCGTCATAGGCAAACATATTATGGGTTGAAACGGCAACGTCCTTTGCTATGTCAGCATTGTTTTCGTATCGGTAAAGCCTGCCACAGTGGACTTCAGCAGTGGCATCGGCATTAGAGGGGAAATTCTCAGGCAATGCCACCGCAAGCCCCTTTTCAAAGCACACCCCTGCATACATTGCCACCAGTTTTTCCCACATGACATAGCTTGTTTTCTCACTGTAAGCTGATACTTTTGTGCCGTCTGCGGAAAGATTGAATATTATACGCTCACCGTCTATATCGTTCCTGCCGTGAAAGAGTCTGTCGGCAATGGTCGCCTTTTTAACATCATATGTGCGGATATCCACATTTACGCCTTTAAATCGGTCAGGGAGTATTTTTTCAAGCTCTGCGACGTATATCTCCCTCACCGCTGAAAAATCTGTCACACGACCCGTCTGAGAAAGCCCCACACTGCGATAAGCTCTGTCGTCAGCTATGCTTCCAATGCGGTCAAGAAGCTTTTCATCAGGCAACATTCCCCCTGCCGAAATAAGCCTTGCATGACCTGAAATGTTTGTGCCAATGAGTATGCCAAACTCTCCGCCAAATCTGTTTACAGCATAAGAAAGCTCTGAAATGCCTGCTCTGCCTATACTGTAAACGTTCACTCCTGCCTGACATATGCCGCAGTCAAGGGCTTGTTTGAGCAAAAGGCTTTCGTCAGAGCCATAGGCTGTCACTATACTTCCGCCTTTTTTTGCGGCGCTTGCGGCACAAAGTCCAAAAAGCATAGCCTTTTGCGCTGTGGCTTCACCGCCCCACAAACTGCACTCGCCGTTTTCGTCTATGACAAGTCGGCTGTCAGATGATCTTTTCACGTTTTCATAAAGCCTTGCGCCCTTTTCAACATTTTTTCCAGACCATATGCCCACGCCTTTTTCAATGACGGCTTCACTTGCGATATGAGCCTTTTCGCCTATGACGGAATATTCACCGCACTTCACACCGCTGTCAAGGACAGCCCCACGGCATACCACTGCACTGTTTATATCACAGCGTTCAGATATCACCGAGCCTATGCCAACATATCCGTTCACCTTGCCGCCCTTTACAACAGCGTTATTGTCTATGACGCTTCCGCTTTCTATGACCGACCCTGACATGACAGAAACGTTCTCTCCTATATAAACAGGCTCACCTATTGCCGCACCGCTGAAATTATTTTCTGTCAGCCTTTGTGACATATTTTCGTTGTAAAGCATATGCCTTTGACAATCGAGAAAAGCCTCAGGCGTGGTTATCCTTTTATAATAGCCTTTTCCGTCAAGCAGGACAGCTTCGCCACTTTTCACAGCCTCTGGGATAATATCCTCCGTCATATCCATGGGCTTTTCAGGATTAAAACTATCAAAAAGCTCTCTTTTCACTATATATATGCCAGCAGGTTTGTTTTCAGTATCATAAGTCAGAGCCGTACAAAAGGTATCGTGGCTCAAATGAACTTTTATAATCTCATCAAGAGGGTGAATGCATATACAGTTACATTCCACGGCAAGAATTTCTGTTTCATCGCACATTGCTGTTCTAACAGCCTGCACAGTGCTTTTGCCTGCGGTGTTTATCATATGGAGCTTTATCTTACCTGAGTATTTTTCGTCAAGAAGCCTTTCTACCTGTTCAGAGCCATAGCCCACTGCAAGGACAGCTTCTTCAAAGCCTGCTTTCTCCAGCATTTCAAGAGTAAAAAGCAAAATTTCTTTTCCGCATAATCTCAGAAGAGCCGCAGGTCGCCTGTCTGTCATGGGCATCAATCTTTCTCCACGTCCTCCGCATAAAACAACAGCTTTCATATATGTTCCTCCGTTCATAATATTTGATTTAATGTATTATTGGAAAACATACCCACTGTTATTCATGTGAAAAAAATTTGCCGCCGCCCTTTTCAAGATAGAAAAAATATGCTATAATGTAGGATACGGCATAAAATAAATTTTACGGAGGTGTATATAATGGAGCAGTTTACGGCTCTTAAAAGAAAAGCACTTGAAAAATATTTTTCACGAATGAACGACCAACAGCGCAAGGCTGTGTTCAAAATAAAAGGACCTCTCCTTATACTGGCAGGAGCAGGAAGCGGCAAGACCACTGTTTTGGTAAACCGCATCGCAAACATGATATACTTCGGCAACGCATACAACACAGAGCAGACCTACGGCACGCCCTCTGAGCAGGACATACAGTTTCTCAAAGACTACATTGACGGCAAGACAAATGACGCTTCTACCCTCGCAGACATTGTAGCATATGACTGCATAAAGCCGTGGAGCATACTTGCTATCACGTTCACAAACAAGGCGGCAGGCGAGCTTAAAGAACGTCTTGCAGGAATGTTGGGAGAGGCAGGTCAAGGCATTACAGCGGCGACTTTCCACTCCGCCTGCGCAAGGATACTCAGGCGTGAATGTGACAAGCTTGGATTTTCAAGCAGTTTCACCATTTATGATTCTGACGATTCTCAGAGAACTGTAAAAAGCATATTGAGAGAGCTTGGCATATCCGAGAAGATGTTTCCACCGAGAACGATACTCAGCGAGATATCCCACGCTAAAGACCTGCTCCAAGAGCCTGATGAATACATCGCCTCAGCCGCAGGAGATTATCGTAATCTGACCATAGGCAAGGTATACAAGCACTATCAGAAGAAGCTCAAAGCCGCAAACGCTATGGACTTTGACGACATGATCTGCCACACAGTCAAGCTTTTTGAGCAGTTTCCTGACGTCCTCGACCACTATCAGAACTTGTATAAATATATAATGGTAGACGAGTATCAGGACACCAACAAGGCTCAGTTCAGACTTGTTTCGCTGCTGTCACAGAAGTATAACAACCTGTGCGTTGTGGGTGATGACGACCAGAGTATCTATAAGTTCCGTGGTGCGACTATCGAGAACATCCTCAACTTCGAGGAGCAGTTCGACTGCAATGCTGACACTGATGTTATAAAGCTTGAACAGAATTACCGTTCAACGCAGAACATTCTTAACTGCGCAAATCAGCTTATAAGCAACAATCAGGGCAGAAAGGGCAAAAATCTGTGGACAGCTTCGGGTGACGGTGAAAAGGTCACAGTATACAAGGCTTCAAGCGAGCGCAGTGAAGCAAAATTCGTGGCTGACACTATTTTAGAGGACATAAACAAGGGCAGAAAATACAATGACCATGCTATACTCTACCGAATGAACGCACAGTCAAACGCTTTGGAGCAGACGTTCATACAAAGTGGAATACCATATAAAATAATAGGCGGTCTGAAATTCTATGACAGAAAGGAAATAAAGGATATCCTCGCTTATCTCTCTGTAATAAACAACCATTTTGACTTTCTCCGTCTGAGAAGAATAATCAACGAGCCGAAACGTGGTATCGGTGAAGCCACTGTAAACGCTCTTGAGCAGATAACCTCAGACCTTGGGGATTCACCTATCCACATCATGCAGGAAGCCGATATGCTTGCTCCCCTTGTGAAGCGTTCAAAACAGCTTATGCCTGTGGGAGATATGCTCTCAGAGCTTACTGAGCTTTCTGACACTCTGCCACTTGCGGAGCTTTTGGACAAGCTTCTTGATATGACAGGCTACAAGCGTCATCTTGAAATGCAGGGCGACGAGGGTCTTACACGTCTTGAAAACATCAACGAGCTTAAATCCACCATGTCAAGCTATGAAGAAAATGCTGACGAGCCGTCGCTGTCGGGATTTTTGGAAGAAATATCACTTTACACTGACGTTGACAATCTCGACTCTGATGCTGACTATGTTGTGCTTATGACAATGCACTCTGCAAAGGGCCTTGAGTTCCCCATAGTTTTCATGGTAGGCATGGAGGACAACATCTTCCCGTCATCAAGAAGTCTTGAATCGGAGGCTGACACGGAAGAGGAGCGCAGACTCGCCTATGTTGCAGTAACACGAGCAAAGGAAAAGCTTTATCTTACCCATGCAGAGGAACGTATGCTTTACGGTCGCACTGACAGAAACAGGATATCACGCTTTATAAAAGAGCTTCCTGCCGATTGCATAGAAAAGCAAGCCGAGGAAACAAAGGCTTCACCTTATCTCAACGGCTATGAAAAGCCTCACAGCATGAGCCTGCAACAGCAATTGGCTCAGCGAAAGGCTGATAAGAGCAATTTTTCTGTTAATACTGAAACTTTCGCACCAGGCGACAGAGTTTTGCACAAGATATTCGGTGAAGGCACTGTTTTAAGTTCAAAACCTATGGCTAACGATACTCTTGTTGAGATAGCATTCGATAATCGTGGCACAAAGAAGATAATGGCAAATTACACGAAGATAAAAAAGATATAAGGATATAAAATAGAAAGATCCGCAGGGCGTTTTGTTTCGCCCTGCGGATCTTTTGCAATATAAAAGCCGTACACCAAAAAATGTACGGCATATTTTATGTATCAGATAACATCGTCTTCCTGATTTGGAATGTTAAGCTGTTTCTTTGGAACACGCTTGATAGGATCATAGACCCACTTCTTACAGCTATAATCAGCGTCTACCAGACCCTGCTTCTCACAAAGGACCTTATTTCCTTCTCTTGATCTGTTGCCGAAAAGGCAGTAAGAACATGACGGTGAAATTCTGTTACCAAAATAGCTCTTCTTTGCCATGATTTATACAACTCCTTTAAGATAAGTTAATCTTTTTTCATTTGTTATTAATTATATCATACTGTTTTAGAAAATGCTAGTCTTTTCTTCAAAGTTAGTAATAAAATCATCATAATCAAGCAAAACGAGGGAACAAAATTGTTCACTTTGACGAATTTAACATTATTTGTAACAGAAGTCAAAACTGAATCAGGAATAAAGAAAGGATAGATAAAACGGCATATGACAGCAGACAAAAAGGCTGATGTCAAACGTGAGATAAAAAACGGCACAAGGGAGAAATCCACGCCAAGTGCAGCTATTTGTATAATCACACACAGACCACCGAAGGAGCAGACAGCGGCTATAAATGGCAGAAGATAAAATGGACTTCCCGAAAGCTCAGTGAGAGAGGTTATTTCAAGACAGCTTTTCACAAGCACAAGTCCGTTTTCTGACAGTGAAAACGCATCTTTCAGAAAGCAGAACGCTCCGCAGTATTCAAGAGAGGACATAAACGCTCCGAAAAAGACTATCATAACGCAGATAACAAAAAGTGACTTTCCTGCTGAGATAACGCTGTCGGTGAACATTCTGCCGTCAAGTCTGAAAGTCGGCTTTGATGTTTTCTTATCCTCATTTATAGCTCTGCCGAGAACAAGTGCAGTGAGAAAATTTGCCGCTAGTATGGATACGAACACTGCAATGCCTGCTCCTGTACAACCAAACACCGCAAGACCCACTGTACCAGAATAAAAAGCAGGCCCTCCACAGCAGCAAAAGCAGGACATTATCTTTGCAGTACGCTGGGATATTATCTTTCTCTGACACAGATCCGAAAGAAGCTTTACTCCCACAGGATAGCCTGCGGTATTGCCAAGAAGAAATACAAAGAAAAGCTGAGGCGGTATGCCCATTATAAATCTCGATATAGGATAAAAAGGCATTGAAACGCAGTAGTAAAGCCCACTTGAAACAAGTATCTGTGACAATGCCATAAAAACAAACAGCGACGGGATTATGATATTCATACAGCGGTCAACGGCTTCGGAGATACCAAGCTTTACGCTCTCGCCCCCTGATATGGTGATAATGCAGAACCATATGACCACCCCCGCAAGTATGTATACGCAAAGCTCCTTTGCAAGTCTTTTCAACATTTTTATTACCTCCCTACTTTTACTTTTTAAGTATATGTCAGTCTGTCTAATAATATAATTAAGCATAAGACAATGAACGGAGGACGCAAAAATGAAGAAGATACCATTTTTAAGCTTTTTCGGCATGACAAAAGAATTGACCGCACTAAGCTCATACATAAGCATAACTGACGACAGAGCCGCCGTTATCGAAAACTGCAAGCAGATAGTTGAGTGCAGCGAGATAATGGCAAAGGTGCTGACAGGCTCTTTTGAGATAGAGATATGGGGCAGCGGACTAACAATGTCAAATTTCTGCTCCGACAGCGTGGAGATAAGAGGAAAAATAGAGTCGGTCAAGCTTGTGTCAAGAAGTATCAGGGAGAGAGGATAATGATTTTCGGTTATATAGATTATGTTATCACAGGGGACAGCTTCACCAAGTTTTTCCGCAGGATAATGTCAAAAAAGCTTCCCGTTAGCAAAATGTGTGAAAAGAACGGAAAGCTCACTTTGCGTATGCCTGCGGAACACTGTAAGGCACTTGAAAGACTATGCGATGAACTTGGGCTTGAATACACCGCCACAAAACGTCACGGAAGCTTTGTTCTTGCAAAACGTTTTTTCGGAAGAGGAGGACTTGTCATAGGCACTGCGGCTGTCATGCTTTCGTGCTTCTATCTATCAAACGTGGTGGTGAGGTTTGACATACTCAGTGATGATGAAAATATCAGAAAAGGCGTTATGTCGGTGCTTAAAGAGGAGGGCGTTGAAACCGGCACTTATATCCCAAGCATTGATCTTATAGTCACAGAACGTGCCTTAAAGCAAAAAGTGGAGGGCATATCATGGGCAGGCATAACACGCAAGGGTGACACGCTGATAATCGACGTTATCGAAACTGAGGGTGACACAAAGCGTGAGTCAAACCGCTATCCCTCAAATCTTGTTGCCTGCGAAAACGGAGTTATCGAAAAAGTCGAGGTTTATGACGGACAGCTAAAGATACCAGTGGGAAGCGGTGTGACAAAGGGCGATATCGTTGTAGGCGGTGAGATCATCACATCAAAATCAAGCTGGATAGACGGCAAGGAAAACGTTGAAACAAAGACAAGCTATGCACGCTCAAAGGGTAAGATACTAGGCACTTTTGAGCGCACTGTCACATTCACACAACCCTTTGAGGACAAGACAGAAAAGACGACAGGCAAGAGAGATACAAAGCGTTTTTTCACTGTGTTTGACGCTGATATCCCTCTTTTTTTCTCAAAGCCTGAGGGTTACTGGAAAAATGAGCAGAGATATTCTCCTCTGTCGCTTTTCGGGCTTGAAATGCCTTTTGGCATAACCACCTGCGAACTTGAAGAATATAAATTTTCACAAGACACCCTGACAGAACAGCAGGCACTTGACGCCGTTCATGAAAAGGCGTATTTATATGAGGAAAATTTTCTCTCAGACTATGAGATTAAAGACCGGCAAGTGGAGGATAATGTGACGGAAAACGGAGTAACCGCTACTGTAACATACACCCTATATGGCGAGCTTTGCAGAGAGGTGGAATTTTTTATTAAGAAATGATCAAAAAGTGTGAAAAGGTGCATAAAAAAAGTGTTAAATCTTACTGAGTGTAGGTTTGTCAATCATATTGGACACTATCATTAAGAAATTCGATAGGCGAAAACCATTTGAGGGGACGCATAGGACGGTTGTTTGTTCGACTTAAACGTGCAGCTAGCTGCACGTTTAAGTC
>NZ_JAOQJZ010000013.1:0-100748 GCF_025567495.1 Hominimerdicola aceti
CGTTTAATATGAAAAAGATCGTAAAAAGAATCGCAGCTATGGGTGCTGCTGTTATGATGATGAGTTCTATGGCTATTGGGGCTAGTGCATATAATTCCGGAAATACATATTCAAGTGCGACGTGGACAATAAGTGCAAAATACACACAAAGCACTAAATCTATAACCAAGACTCTTAAAGCTGGCAATAAAGTTAAGATCAACAACGGTACAACAAAGAATGTTATTATAACAAGTTGGACTGGGCAAGATGAGGTGCTCTATTCTAATGTTACGTTTAGTTCACCAAATGGCAGCAATAAAGTAACGATAGATAAAAGAGACAATTATGAGTATTTTATAACGATGACATCGTCATATAAACCAACAGCAGAAGTGAAGAATAAAATCACACTCAATAATTATGATGAGGATGATATAAAAGCTTCAGGATACACAAGAACGCCTAAATAATGTGCTATGGCTGCTGCTTGTCGGCAGCCATTTTTATAAAAGGAGCAACGATGAAAGAAATATTTAAGATATTTGTACTTCTTGTGATGATATGTACGTTTACAGCCTGTGCAGCAGGCGGTAAAACCAGTGATACAAAAGATATCAGCATAAAGCTTGAGAGCTTTTCTGATGTAAAAAAAGATATTTTGTCAACTGATACAGAGTATGAAAATATTTCTGTACCGACTGAAACACTTCAAACCTTGGCAAATGATCTGCCGGAAAAGGCTGAACTCGCTGACCTAAAGCAGGTGAACGATCGTGAGCAGTGTTTCGGTAAAATAAGGCCGCTGTTTATTTCCGACAAGGACTATAAGAAAGAGTATTATCAGGGCTTTGACAGTTCTTTTCCTGCCGGCAACGTTTATGATGACACAACGTACTATTTAAATGTTGCATCAAATGGAGGCATCGGATTTCTTTCTAAAGAATCTGCCTATGACTGTGAAACGATAAAAACAGTTTTTGTAGACAGACCCTATGAAGACGAAGAGTATGTTCTTGGCGGACAGACGTATAAACTCAGTCAGGGCGTTGAGTATGTAGACGGCTTTTTGCAGGCTTTGACCGACAGCGGATTTGGAAATATGAAAATAGCTTACGTTGATGTATTGAAATACGATCAGGAAAATGCTCTGCTTTTTCATATTCAAAGAACCGTCGATGGAATCGCCCTGAACGATTTCTTTTATAGCGACGGGGATTTTGATGAATATCCGTATTTTGGAGCAAAGCTGTATATGACCGCTCCAAACACCGTAGGAGAGTTCTTGGGAGATCATGGCTTTTGCGAGCTTGACGGCTCTGCGGAAAGTGTCGATAAATGCGTTACCTTAGAAAGTGCTTTAGATATATGTGAAAATACACTTGCGGCAAATCATAAATATACAGTCAATAAAATAGACCTCGGATATATGCAGAATGTTGTTAAAGCAAACGGTGAACCATGGAACAAGGATAGCGACGGACAGTTCTATTTTCAAGGTGATACAAAATATAAAACAGAGCTTGGCTGGTTTATATGGCTCGACACCACCACAGACAATGAACGAATGGTATTTGTCAATGCTCTGAATGGAGAAGCTTTGGTACTGTTCAACAATGCAGATGTTTCGGAAAACTGAGGATAGAACATGAATTTCAATAAGTGTCTGAAAACACAGCTTTATAAAATGCTCATCAGCCCTGTGCCTGTAATATGTGCCATTATG
Source organism: Hominimerdicola aceti (assembly GCF_025567495.1). Taxonomy (NCBI): domain Bacteria; kingdom Bacillati; phylum Bacillota; class Clostridia; order Eubacteriales; family Oscillospiraceae; genus Hominimerdicola; species Hominimerdicola aceti. The sequence continues at coordinate 1,706 of NZ_JAOQJZ010000013.1, forward strand.
ATATTTGGCTTGTGCTGTATAACAAATGTTTACACCGATGCAGACGGCGGAAAAGGCTATTCAGTATTGACCATACTGCTTTTGCGTGACCCCACAGAGGCTGTTGAAGGAAATTCTGTCGTTCGTGAAAATATTATTCGTGCAGCTATGAGCAGCTGGCTGATAATGTTTTCGCCTGTTGTATGCGTTCTGCCGTTTGTTAAAAGTGTTTCAGCAGAGAACAGCTCGTTAAAGCGGTTTGAAATGCAACGCAGCGGAAAAATTGCTTTTGCTGCATCAAGACTTGTGTCGGCGGTGCTTACTTCAGCGGCGGTACTTTGTCTGGGATACGGGCTTTTTGTGATATTTACAGTAATTATGTTTCCGTCTGTTATGGATACGAACAGTCATTCAGCTGCGGCAGTGCTTCATTCAATGAGTATAGGCTGCTTTTATTTGAGCCGAATGGCAGGTGCTTTTATAATAGGAGCGTTAAGTGCATTGCCTGCATATATCATCTCTGTTTTCAGCAGAAACAAATATATGATGACTTGCATACCGTTTATGTTCTTTTATTTTTACAACACTCTTATAAACAGACTTTCAAAAGGGTTTTCCGCCAATGTCGGAAAGATCGTCAGCTTATTTTCATTCAACGGGATATTCCGAGCCATAGAAAACGGCATGACTGTGTATGTGATCTTAGCCGCAGCCGTATTGATGATACTTGCGGCGATAATTGGCGTCAGCTTCTTGCAAAGGAGGTATGACTGTTGTGAGTAAAACAAGAATAAGGGCGGTATGGGGGACGGCACAAAGTGAATATATCAAATGGATATGCAGTTCAAGAATGTTGATATTTCTATGTGCATTGATATTCATAGATCAATTTGCCGTAAAGCCGTTAGTTGAGATATCAAAACAAACAGGCGTTAAACTTGGTCTGTTTGAGCCGTTTATTGCAATAACCAATTCAGACGTACTGCTGATGATAATGCCCATAGTTTTTATTACGCTTATAGGAGATTTTCCTAAAAACGATGGAAATATGCTGTTTTGCGTGCAGCGCACATGGCGTGTTAATTGGCTGCTTGGGCAAATGCTTTTTCTTGTTATGTCTTCACTTACATTTATGCTTGGAGTTATACTCAGCACGTTTCTTGCGGCGGCAGGTTATTTGCAATGGAGCGAACAATGGTCGGCAACAGTCACAGATTACAGCAGGCTCTTTCCCGAGAACGCCGATAGCGTTGCTGCAAATCTTATTCCTGAAAATCTTTACTACCAATATGTACCGCTGCGGTCGGCAGGCAATTCTGCGGTGCTGATATTTCTGCTGTTGTTGGTGTGCGGTCTTATTATGCTCGTTTTTGCAGAGCTTAGGCAAAAGCTTCTGGGTGTAGGCATAAATGTCTTTTTACTTCTGGCAGGCGGTGCGGCAATATACCTTGAAACGCCGATACGCTGGGCTTTTCCGTGTTGTAATGCCATAGTGAAAACGCATTTTACAAAGTTCTTCAGGCAGCAGATATATGAAATATCTTATTCCTACATATATTTCTTTTCAATCATAGTATCTTTGATCTTGCTGTCATTAGTTTTGCTACGGAAAACTAATTTTCTGACGGCTGGGGAGGAATGATAATGGATATCATAGGAGTTAGCAACGTGTGTCTTACTCTTGGCAAAACGGAGATACTAAAGCATATAAATGTGTCCTTTGAGGAGGGCAAGATACACGGACTTATCGGCAGAAACGGCAGCGGAAAGACAATGCTTATGAAGTGCATATGTGGTTTTATCAAGCCCACGAGCGGTGAGATTATCGTTGACGGCAAGAAGGTCGGAAAGGACGTTGATTTTCCGAAAGATATGGGAATTATCATTGAAACACCGGGGTTTATCCCATACTATTCAGGCTACAAAAATCTCAAGCTGCTTGCAGGGCTCAACAACAAGATCGGCAAAGAGGAGATAAAAAGCAGTATGAAACAGGTGGGACTTGATCCTGACCTAAAGCGTCACGTTCGTAAATACAGCCTTGGTATGCGGCAGCGTTTGGGACTTGCACAAGCCATTATGGAAAATCCGAAGATACTCATTCTTGACGAGCCTTTCAATGGTCTTGACAAGGACGGCGTAAAAGAAATGCGTGAGTACCTGCTTTCATACAAAGAGCAGGGCAAGACTATCCTTATTTGCTCTCACTCAGCGGAGGATATTTCTGTGCTGTGCGACACTGTGCATGAAATGGATAAGGGTGTGATAAGTGAGATCAAGGGGTAAGCTGATCAAAAAAACATCATCTGCGTCAGTGCGAGGCTTTGCCGTTGGCTAAGAATGGGACATTGGAAAATAAACCGGATAGCATTTTCAAATAAGTTTTGATATATAACGCAAAAAGACAGATACCTCAGTCAAATGAAGTATCTGTCTTTCTTATTTCTTAGTTATAGCCTGCTGTATAGGTCTTTCATAATAGTTGTTGAAAAGCTTCTATATTAGTACCGACCTAAGCCGTCCGCCATATTTTTCATATTGTATTAAAGCTGTGTATCAACAAAAATTGTATAGATAGCCTTCATTGCAGATTCAAAATCAGCCTCGTTTACACCGATGATGATATTAAGCTCGCTAGAGCCCTGATCTATCATCTTTACGTTTACATGAGCGTGTGCAAGAGCTGAGAATATTCTGCCTGCTGTACCTCTGTTTGACTTCATTGCACGTCCCACAACTGCAATAAGCGCAAGGTCTGTTTCAATATCGATTGTATCAGGGTGACAGTTTCTGTGCAGACCTGACATTATCTCCTGCTCCTTTGGAGCAAACTCTGCCTGATGAACAACGACAGACATTGTGTCGATACCTGATGGCATATGCTCAAAGCAGATACCATTCTTCTCGAAAACTTCAAGAACTCTTCTGCCGAAACCAAGCTCTGCGTTCATCATATCCTTTTCGATATTAACTACAGTAAAGCCCTTCTTTCCTGCTATACCTGTGATCGTGAATGCAGGCTTCTGAGATGTGGACTCAACGATCATTGTACCCATATCCTCAGGCTTGTTTGTGTTCTTGATGTTTATTGGGATACCTGCTTTTCTTACAGGGAAAATAGCGTCCTCATGAAGTACGCCTGCACCCATGTAAGAAAGCTCTCTCAGTTCCTTATATGTTATGGTAGTGATAGGCTGTGGGTTGTCGATAATTCTAGGGTCGCATACCAGAAAGCCTGATACGTCTGTCCAGTTCTCATAAAGATCAGCGTTTACTGCTGCGGCAACGATAGAACCTGTTACGTCAGAACCGCCTCTTGAAAATGTCTTGATAGTATCGTTTGGCATTGAGCCGTAGAAACCAGGTATTACCGCATTGTCAAGTGTAGCAAGTCTTTGAGGAAGCACCTCGTTTGTTCTTGCAGAATCGAACTGACCCTGATCGTTAAAATAGATAACATCAGCAGCGTCAACAAAGTTATATCCAAGATATTTAGCAAGAACGATACCGTTAAGATACTCGCCACGGGAAGCCGCATAGTCACGTCCTGCCTTGCCGATAAAGCAAGCCTTGATAGTTTCAAACTCCTTTTCAAGAGAAAGGTCAAGACCCAGATCATTGATTATGCCGTAATATCTTTCCTTGATAGCGTCGAACTCGCTGCTGAAATCCTTGCCCTTTGCAGCAAGATCATAGCAGCCATAAAGCATATCAGTTACCTTTGTATCGTTTGAAAACCTTTTTCCAGGAGCAGACGGCACAACAAATCTTCTTGAGCTTTCCGCTGTGATTATCTCCTTTACCTTTTTGAACTGCTCAGCACTTGCAAGAGAGCTTCCACCGAATTTTACAACCTTTGTCATTTCACAAACCCCTTATAAACTATAGAATTATTCCTGTCTGCGTACTTTTCCCACGCTGACGTTACAATAAATAGTATACCGAATTTGCGTGATTAAGTCAATGTATAAATGGACTAATTTTTATAGTTTTTTCGATGTATGTTTGTGAAATACGCTTGTATTTGTATGACGGACAACTCATACTTATCTGTCTGCCTATTATCTGTAATGTTCGTCTATCCACTTATCATGTTTTCGTGAAAGAAAGCCCCAGCGTTCTTCAACACAAAATGCAGCGGATAAAACAAGCGGCAAAGAAAGGAGCACAGCCGCAATAATAAGAATAGCCATATTACTTACGTTCACAAGAACGCCTCCCGTCTCGGTTTTGTTATGACTATATTATAGCGTTCCTTACTTAAACAGACCTTAATGCAAAGTGAAAACCATGTGAAAAAAGCCCCGACCGAAGCCAGGGCTTTTTTCATCAGACTGCTTAAACCGTCACAGCCTGAGTGTTATTATTTTTAAGCACCTCAATAAAATCTTTTTCAGGAACAGGCTTTGAGAAGTAGTATCCCTGAATGAAATCACAGCCCATGCCAAGAAGCGTGTCGAGTTGGTGCTTGTCCTCGATACCCTCGGCGACTATCTGCATATTGAGCTTCTTTATCATCGCCACTGTACTTTCAATGGCGATATGCGCCTTTTCGCTCTTGAAACATTCCCAGACTATTTCCTTTTCAAGCTTGATAAACCTGAAAGGCAGGCTGAGAAGATATGTCATATTTGAATATCCCGTACCATAATCGTCAAGTGCAAACTTCACACCATAGTCGGAAAGGGTCTTGATGTTTTTCTCCATAATGTGCGGAGTATACACCGCCGCAGTTTCTGTTACTTCAAGACAAATAGACGATGGGTCTACCTTGTATCTGTCCATAATGCTGAGAAGCTGCTCTACAAGGTCAGATTGCATACACTGGACTACCGACAGGTTTACCTGCACATATTCGATACCAAGTGAAGTTCCCACGCCTTTCTTTATAAAGCGGCAGGCTTCCTCGAAAACATATTTGCCTATTTTGAGTATCTTGCCGTTTTCCTCAGCTATAGGAATAAATTCCTGCGGAGGGATAAATCCAAGCTTTTCATCCTTAAGCCTAACAAGGGCTTCACAGGAAACTATCTTGTTTCTTGAACTTGAATATATCGGCTGATAGTATACCTCAAAGCCACGATTATCCAGAGCCTTGTCTATAGCATTTTCTACCTCGCTTCGACGTTTGCTGTCATAAAAGTTTATGTCAGTTGCATGAAGAAGTCTTTCAGTTTCAGGTTCACGATGCTTGAACTGCTCGATAAAGTCCACCAGCATATCTGCATTGTCAACGTCATCAGGGCAGTCGATACGCATAAAGCAGGCTGTTATCAAAGTATCAACAGTACCTATATTCCAGTTTTCAGACAGCTTTTTCCTTATTGCACGATACGTTTCTCCCACCTTTTCAGAATCCTTCGGAAACATAAGAGCAAAGCATTCGTCCTCCAAATAAAATCCATCGCCAAGATTAACAAAGTTATAAAGATAGTCGGAAAAGCTTCTTAACAGAGAGTTGGAAAAACGTCCGCCAAAGGTTTTCATAAACATTTTGAAATCCGGTATCCTTATGAGCAATAATGTAAAATCAGAAGCTGAGGCATATTTTATGGAACACCTATTGACAAAGCTGCTCCAGTTGAGCATTTTCGTTCCTTGGTCTATCATATCGTCCTGACTTTGCAAAGTGAACATTATTAGAAGCATACATACAGACGCCGCAAAGCACTCCACAAGAAGGAGTTTATTGATCATCTGAACAATTACCGCCACTACCGTCATTGAGATAAAGGCTGTTATAGAAGTGACCACCTGTCTTGATAGCATACTTCTATTACCCATTGCGTAAACGATGCCAAATATAAGATAATAAATCGCCACAATGTATGTAAATGGCTGAAGAGTGCCACGATGATAACCACCTTGACTATCCACATAGATGATAAAATGTGTTGCAGGCGTCGTAATCACAAGCAAAAGATCAACGATCATCGGTGTATATAAAAAGCTTTTGAAAAGAGCAGACATCTCTTTATAGCCGTCCGTCAGGAAAAGTATATATATCACAAATAGAAACGGAATAAGATTATGTGTAAAATAATAAGCCGTATGGAAGAAGATTTTAAGCCCTATGCCCCATTCGCCGGTAGAAAACACACTTAAAATATCCAACACAGTTGACAAAGCCGAGTCGCCCACGAGAATGCCAAAGGCCTTATTCTTGTTGCACGGAATACGCTTTTTGAAATAGAATACAACTCCTGTGATAGCATATATCACAAGGGCACATATATCATAATGGATAATATAACCCACAACGCAGACCTCCCCGTATTGTTATGGTAATATTTTAACATAACTCTGTTATGGCTTCAACCGATTTAACAAAAAGTTATAATATTTTTGGTTGTGTGCATAACTTACATATAAATAAAAGCCCGAATTTATGGTTTTTGTCAATTATTATCTATTCGTTGAAATGTTCATTCTTGCGGTTTACTGATAAGATATCATAAACATTTTAACATTATCCTAAAGCTTCACCCAAAAATGAAAAGTTAGAAAAACGATGATAATTTAACTTACGGCAAAAGATTATATATAGTTTTAAATAATTTTTAAATTTGTCGGTTTGACTTGACTAATAAACAATATAGAGTTATACTGAAATCACGGTAAAGATCCTGTCAGAGGACTTGTTATATGCTCGTATTTTGGCAGAGTTTCTGTATATGCCGAAATAATTAGTTCTTACTAATATCTAAAAACAAAACAGGAGGTAATAATTATGTTAAAATGTTTTAAAGACGAGAAATTCTGGTGTGCAGTAGGCGGAGCAGCCGCAGTCATTCTTGGCAAGAAAGTCGTAAAGGCTAAGAAAACAAGAGAGCTTGCCGTTACAGGTCTTGCAAAGGGAATGAAGCTCAAGAGCGACGCTCAGTCAGCACTTAGAAGCATGAAGGACGAAGCATCTGACATCTGCTATGACGCTAAGGTCGAGGCAGGGATAAATGACGAGGAAGAAGTAACTGAATAATGAAAGCTCAGATCGTTTATGACAAGCCCTGCCGCATACGTTTCCGCTGTGGTAGCGACGCTTTCACAAAAGAACTTGAACGGTCGATACATAAGCTTGTTATGTCAAACCCGTGGGCGGTCGCCTGCGAGGCTCACTATGAGAACGGCGGAATACTTATACGCTATAAAGAGGGTCACAGAGCCGAAGCTGTCGAACTTGTAAGAAAGCTCAGAGGAAGCGACCTAGCACCTGTCAGCGACAATCAGTATGACACCGAGGAGATAGACAGAACATTCAAATCTGACCTTGCAAAGCTTGTGATGCAAAGATATATAAGAAAAGCTATTCTGCCTGCACCTATAGGCGCAGCACTTATCGTGTACAGCGGACTTAAATACATAGCAAAGGGCGTAAGCGCACTGTTTGACGGCAAGCTTACAGTTGAGGTGCTTGACGGAGCGTCAATAAGCGCTTGTCTTATCCAGAAAAATTACAATACGGCTGGCACTGTCATGTTCCTGCTTTCTGTATCAGGCTTGCTGGAGGATTACACAAGAGCAAGAACAAGAGCCGCTCTTACTGACAGCTTGGCGATAAAGGCAGATCAGGTATGGCTGGCAGGCAAGGACGCAGATACTCTTATACCAATGTCACAGCTTCAGGTGGACGATTGCATAAGAGTTCGCACAGGAAGCGTTATTCCTGTTGACGGTCAGATAACCGAGGGCGAAGCTTACATAAATGAAGCTTCCATGACAGGCGAGCCTCTTGCGGTCATGAAGAGCGCAGGAGCAAGCGTATTTGCCGGAACCGTTGTCGAGGAAGGCTCAGTTGTGATAAAAGTTCGCAAGCTTTCTTCCGACACAAAGATAAGCAAGATAATCGAGCTTATCGACAACTCAGAAAACCTTAAAGCAGGGGTGCAGAGCAAAGCGGAGCGTCTTGCGGACTCTATCGTGCCGTACAGCTTTCTTGCCTTTGGTCTTACACTGCTGTTTACTAGAAATGTCACAAAAGCAGTTTCCGTTCTTATGGTGGACTATTCCTGCGCTATCAAGCTTTCAACGCCTATAGCCGTTATATCCGCTATTAAAGAAGCCGCTGATGATGACGTTACGGTAAAGGGCGGAAAATATCTTGAAGAATACGCACTTGCCGATTCTATCGTTTTTGACAAGACCGGCACTCTTACAAACGCTGAGCCTGTGCTTGAAAAGGTAATAGCCCTTGGGGATTACTCCGAGGCGGAAACGTTGAAAATTGCGGCTTGCCTTGAAGAGCACTTCCCTCACAGCGTAGCGAGAGCTATAGTAAAGGGTGCGGCCGATAGAGATATCGACCATGCCGAGGAACACGCCGAGGTGCAGTATATAGTTGCCCACGGAATTTCAACAACGCTTCACGGCAAACGTGCTATCATAGGAAGCAGGCATTTTGTCTGCGAGGACGAGGGCATAGAGATAACAGACGAACAGCAGGCTGAGATCGACGAAAAGTCGGGAGCTTGCTCAGTGGTTTATCTTGCTGTAGGCGACAAGCTCACAGGTGCGCTCTGCATAAGCGACCCGCCAAGACCTGAAGCTGAGGAAGCTGTTAAACAGCTCAAAGAAGCAGGCATCACAAATATCGTGATGCTCACAGGCGACAGCGCAAAGGCTGCCGAGATAACTGCACAGAAGCTTGGCATATCAGATTTCAGGGCGCAGGTTCTTCCTGAGGACAAGCACAGATATGTTCAACAGCTCAAAGAGCATGGACACAGAGTAATAATGGTAGGCGACGGAATAAACGACGCTCCAGCCCTTGCGGCGGCGAACGTTTCTGTTGCAATGAGCGATGCTTCCGATATCGCAAAGGAAACTGCCGATATCACAGTTCGTGGTGCAGACCTTACACAGCTTGCGTCTATAAGACAGCTTAGCGAGAAGCTAATGCACCGAATAAACAGTAACTACAGATTTATACTGCTGTTCAATTCAGTGCTTCTGCTGTCAGGAGCTTTCGGGCTTTTACAGCCGTCAGCCTCAGCGCTTCTGCACAACGCTTCAACAATGGCGATCTGTGCAAAGAGCATGACTCCTTTAGAGGATAAAAAGCGCAAAAAGAAAAACAAGTAAACAAAATATAAAGAGCGAATGATCGTAACGTCATTCGCTCTTTTTTGCATCTTAATAAATGTAACGCTTTTTTCTTAAATTACCTAGCAGGTGTACAGTAGCAAATAGAATAAACTGTGATATCGCCGTTTTTTGCCGCAGCATGAAGCTGATCCAGCTTATCAAAACCTGTACCAAGCTCCTTTACACAGTCTGCATATGTGAACTTAGCATAGTAATGATCATTCGCTCTGCCTGTTTCGCTAGGCTGAACTCTTGCCCAGTTTGCTCCTCCTGACCAGCTCTGGAGAATAAGCTCAAACTCGTTCTCTGCACCTGAATACTCAACATAGAAATAGCCATTTGCAGAAAGATACGAAACATCAAAACTGCCATAATTTTTTGAAGTCATAACTGAAACTGCCTGACCCCATGAGCCACATGATTTTGCACCCCAGAAAATAGATACATATGGATCCTGCTCCGGCTTATCAGGGTCAACAGGATCTACCGGATCAACCGGCTTTGTTGACTTTCCGACAATATACTTAACACTAAGAACTTCGATATCTCCGTTAGCCGCACCAACATGGAAGCGGTCTACTTTAGAGAAATCGGTTGTTCCGAACGCCGCCGCAACATCGTCGTAGCTGTACTTTGCGTATACAATGCCGTCCTTTTCTGTTACCTCAGTTGGTGAAACTCTCGCCCAGTCTGCACCGCCTGACCAACTCTGGAGAATGACCTCCGCCTTGTCTGTGACACCCTTGAACTGAACTTCAAAATATCCGTCCTTTTCGATAACTGAGCTGTCAAAGCTGCCGCCTTCCTTAGTTGTGGAAAGTGTGATAGCCTGACCCCAGCCTGATGTCTTTGCCGAGCCTGTGAAGATAACAGTTTCCTTTCTGTCACTTACCTCGCCTGTGGCAGGGATAACCTCTGTCTTTATCACCTTGCCGCAAGTTGTACACTCAGTGTGCTTTGAGCCATTTTCTGTCGCAGTAGCCGCCTTGTCGATTATCCATGCGCTTTCGCTGTGACCTGTCGCAGGGATAGTTTCAGTGTACTTTTCACCGCATGAGCAAGTGTATACCTTTTCGCCGTCAGCTTCGCAAGTTGCAGCCTTTGTTGATGTGAGGGTATAGCTGTGCCTGTGACCGATAGGGTCGGTGTAATCGTCCTTCTTTGTCTCACCGCAGGAAGCGCAGGTGTAGATAGTGTAGCCCTTTTCATTCTCTGTAGGAGCAACTGTCTCGCCCTTTACCCAGCTGTGACCCTTTGCAGGGATAGTTTCAGTGTACCTGTCTCCGCAAGTACAAGTGTAAATTCTCTCGCCCTCTGTTGTGCAAGTAGCTTCCTTTGTTACCTTTGCGGTGTAGCTGTGAGTGTGTGATGACTTAACATTCTTGACAGTGAGTGCAAATGTATCTGTGTTTCCGTCTGAGAATGTGTATGTAAGTGTGTAATTACCATTTGCAAGCGTCTTGAGCCAGCTTTCGTTGAGCATTATCTGACTTCCGCTTGTAGAATAATCTAAGCCGCCTGTAAGCTTCTTGCCGTTTACTATGATAGACTCAACGCTCTTTCCATAAAGCACAAGGTCTGTTCTCACACCGCTTGGAGCATCAGCGTCAAATATGCCTGACTTTGTGGAAAGGTGTGGCTTCTCGATCTGTCCGTCCTCGTAGAAAACAACATCGTCTATGTAAACTGTACCTGTCTTTTGAGCAGAATCTCCGCCCATATAGAACGAGAACTGGTTAAGCTTTGATGTATCAAGATTTCCGCCCGACTGCCAGCTTGGCGCTTTAAAGGCAGCGAATGGTATCTTGACAGTTTTTCCGCCTGCGAAATCAAGTGCTATCTGCGCTTCAAAATAATTGTCGTTTGCGTCTCTAAGCTGAACAGTAAGGCTGTTGCCTGTGCCGTCCCCCTCTACCCAAAGCTCAACGCCTGCAAATGATGAAGCATTTCTTATTGCAATAGGGTGGTTTACTCCGCAGTAGCCGTTTGGCGAGCCGATATCATATCCGAAAGCAAGTGCCTTTGAACCGTTCTTTGCAGCAAGAGAAAGTGAAACTTCATTGCCGCTTGTGTTTCTTGAATAAGACGACCAAAGTGCCTTATCATTTGAATAGCTCTCAAATGTGTCAAGCTCATCAAAGCCTGTGGTGTCGAAAACATTTATTGTAAGCTCCCTATCCTCGCCCTCATAGAAATCGAACTTAAGCGTCACAATGCCTGCTGAAAGCGTCTTGAGATATGCACTTTTAATGGTCACAGTGTCGCCCGAAGTTGTGTAATCTGTACCCTCTGCGAGTGCTTTTCCATCAGCAACAATGCCTCTGAACTCGCTTGTCTTGCGATCCATGGTGATATCAACATCACTGCACTTCTTAGGGTTTACGTCAACAGAGATTATCTCAGGTGAGATAATAGGCTTAGGGATAGAGCTGTCGCTCACCGTCAGATTGAACTTAGGCTGATTGCCGCCTGTTGTGAGTATCCTGCACGAATACTTTGCAAGCTCCTGCCTTTTAAGATAAGAAGCCTTGATAGTAACAGCGTTGCCCCTTATGGTGTAATCGTCTGACGAGAGTTTCTTTCCGCCGACCTCAACACCGCTTATGCTGCCCTCTTTCATAGAAACATTCACCACAACGTTACCTGACTTGCTTCTGTCAAAACTGTATGTAGACTTGTCAGTGGTGTTTACAATGTTCTTCTTTTCCATTTTTGCAGCAGCGTTCATCATAAGAGTTCTTGTGCTGTCCGTCTTTTCGATACCCTCAGGACCGTAAACGGTGTAGCCGTCATAGTCCTGATAAAGAGTGCCGTCATCAAGATAGGAAGCTATCATCCAGTAGTTGAAGCCCTGATATTCGACACCCTCATAGTAGTCCCCTGTTACAATATCCAGCCAATCGGAATAAGCGGCGTCACGCTTTGTTTTGTCTGTAAGACCGAATTCCTCAAAGATAATAGGCTTGTCAGCGGAAGATGTGGTCTGGGCATGGCGCTTTATCCACTCGAGGTCATCATCGCCAAGGTCAAAGCCCCACTGATCAACGTACATATGTGGTGTGCCAAAATCTACAGTGTCGATAGTCATAAGCTTGTCAAAGTCAACACCGTAGTAGCCTGAATATGCGGAAGACGGAAGATCTTGCCTTGCAGCTTCCTGATAGCCAAGGTTATAAAAGCCCTCGTCGCCAACAGATACCATGTGATAAGGGTCGATAGACTTTACATATGCTGACATTTCCTTTGCCCAGTTATAAAGAATATCGTCCTTGCAGAACTCGTCAACAGTACATCTCGGCTCGTTTGAAAGCTCCCAAGAAAAAACAGCTTCAGAATCCATAAGCTTCTCGCCTGTGTAGTAGTTGGTGTGATTTAACAAAGTCTTGATATAATCCTTATACCAACCCTTGATAGTTTCATTAGTGTAAAAATCGCAGGTGTCCTTTTCGTCCACTTTGCTATTGCCAACGCTCTTGCCCTGTGACATCTGATACCACTTTACATACTGACCCATTCCGCCGAACGCTTCCCAATAGTTCGTGAAAGTGATAACAAGCTTCATATCATGTTCTTCAGCCTGCTTGATAATATAATCAAGATGTCTCAGGCCGTCCTCGCCCTCGTTCACAACAGGCTTGCCAGCCTCATCGTCCCAATACTGGAAGTAAACTCCGTCCTTTTCGCCCGTTCCGTCATTGTTGCCCTCAAAGGTCTCATGACCAGACTGCGGGTCGATCTCGCCTGTTTTCTTACCAACGTCAAGATTTCCCCAAATTCTTATTACTTTAAGCCCCATTTTTGAAGCGTCATCGAAAACATTCTTTACCTCACTCTTTGACTTATAGGTGAGATAATAGCAGTTCGTGCCGCCGTAATAGTAAGGGCTCCCGTCGCACATAAACTTTGAGCCGTCAGCATAAACAAATCCCTCTGGGTGTGTCGCCGCATACTCCGCATATGCGCTGATATCTGCGAAAGGCACAATGCTAACAGCCATTGCAGCAGCCGCCAGAGCCGCAGAAAATCTTCTCATTACTCCTGTCATAACCATACTCCTTTTTCATTACTTTAGCTAATTTTTGATTAATTTAGCTTATCAAATTATTGCATTTTTACTTTATCACAAACTTAATTTAATGTCAATCTCTTAAAACGATTAAGCAAGCAAGTTTTTAAAAATCAATGTTTTTGACAAATAAAGAAGTACAAACTTAGTGAATTATGCTATAAGTAATCATCATTTTATATTATTTTTGTCTTTCATTGCCAAAGAAAATAATAGTTAAAAAACGTTTACATTTCGTATTAACATCAAACGTTTAAGATAAACAAATTAACAAATGCAATTTACACACAAAACAAAGCCGGGCATATCATTTCAAAATGATATGCCCGGCTATACAAAAAGATATTCAATACACTTACCATGCATAAAGATGATCCCTATGTAAACATAAAAAAACACCTATCCAAGTGCCACATCAAGTATCATCATAAGCACAAAGCCCAGCGCAAAAACTATCGTTCCAATATTGGAGTGTGGCTTTTCCGACATTTCAGGTATAAGCTCCTCCACCACGACATAAATCATAGCACCTGCCGCAAAGCTTAGAAGATATGGCAAAACAGGGATTATAAACTGTGCCAATAGTATCGTCAGCACAGCCCCAACAGGCTCGACAACTCCCGATAAAACGCCGTAAACAAAGGCTTTTCCCTTTCCCATCCCCTCCGAACGCAGTGGCATGGATATTATCGCACCCTCTGGAAAGTTCTGTATTGCGATACCGAGGGATAATGCCAACGCACCAGCGGCGCTTATGGCATGATGGTCAGCCGCCCAGCCTGCATATACAACACCAACAGCCATTCCTTCGGGGATATTGTGTAGCGTCACCGCAAGCACAAGCATCGTTGTGCGCTGAAAACTGCTTTTTGCACCCTCAGGCTCGGTGGCGTTCATGTGAAGATGTGGTATAACTCTATCGAGAAAAAGCAGAAAAAACACTCCAAGCATAAATCCAACCGCCGCAGGAACAAACCTCAGTCTACCCATTTTCGCTGATTGCTCCATAGAGGGTATTAGCAAGCTCCACACGCCTGCAGCCACCATTACTCCTGCCGCAAAGCCTGTCAAGGCTCGCTGGACAAGATAATGCAGATTTTTCTTCATGAAAAGCACACACGCCGCACCAAGAGATGTACCCAAAAACGGTATCAGAATGCCTTTAAAAATAGTCATGCTCATTGTTCTTCACTGATATGCTTCTTCAATGCCGCAAAGCTCTCGTCAGACAAAACGTGTTCTATCTTGCAGGCGTCATGTTCAGATATTTTTCTGTCAACACCAAGACTTACAAGCCACTCTGTCAATACAAGGTGCTTTTCGTAGATCTTTTCCGCAACATATCTGCCGGCGTCAGTTAGAGTGATAAAACCGTTTTCGTCCATTGTGATGAACTTTCCCTCACGAAGTATCTTCATAGCGTTTGATACGCTGGGTTTTGTAACATTCAGTTCCCTTGCAACATCAATGCTCCTCACCTCGCCGTTTTGCTTGTTCCATAAAACGAGTATCGTCTCCAGATAGTCCTCCCCAGACGTGTGAATGTTTCCCATTTGTATGCCCCTTTCTTTGTTAGCTATAGCTAACTTGCATCTATAAAATTACTGCACGCCACGAAGCTAAGCCTATCGAAACAAAATGCCTTTTCACAAAAAGCTTTTTGCAAACTTAGCCGCACCTTTCTCGTGCAGTATCAAAAGTATAGAACATCGGTTAATGTATACTAACCGATGTTTATTATATCACAGAAAATATGTTTTGTCAAGCAAACAAAAAAAGCCGTGACAGACCTTTTCATCTGCCACGACTTTGTGCATAGCTATTTACTTGAATCTTGCAAAAAATCCTTTTTTCTCATAAGGCTCTCTTTCAGCGGAAATAAAAGTGTAGCCTGTTTTCTCAACTGCTTCTTTAAGCTTTTCATCAGGGATATCCTCATCAACTATAGCCACAGTTTCGCCCTTTGCATGGGAAGAGCTTACCTTTTTCACCTTGAAATTCTGCCTGAAAGTGTCATTCATATGCGATTCACACATTCCGCACATCATTCCGTCTATTTTTACTGTTATCTTTTCCATTTCTGACCCTCCAATGCTTAATAGGTTAGAATTTGCTAACCATGCTTATTGTAACACAGCCTATAGCTTTTTTCAAGTCAATAATGTAAATTTTAATCTGCCGTTTGTCTGTTGTTCTCCGCAAGAAGAAAATTCTTCACTTCCCAAAGCTTCTGAGAAAGGTCAACATAATAAGTGTGCGGATTTTCAAATCTTGTGATCTCGTCCCAAAGAGTGTCTATCTCAGCCGCCGCATACTTTACGATATCCTCATATGCAGGCTTCTTGTATACACACTTGCCGTCCTTGAATATCTGCTGTTGAATAGGCTTTGCCTCAAAGTTTTTGACGACCTTTTTCTTCCATGTAAACTGTGGGTCAAAAAGCGTAAGGGGTCTGCTTTCATCTATCACCTCGTCATGAACACACAGCAGGTCAGCCACAGCCTTGTGGTTATTCTTATCATAAATTCTGTAAAGCTTTTTGAAGTGTGGAGTGGTTATCTTCGCCACGTTCTCTGATATCTTTATCTTAGGCTGGATATTTCCCTCGTCGTCCTCCACAGCCGCAAGCTTGTAAACTCCTCCGAAAACAGGCTCGCTCTTTGCGGTGATAAGTCTTTCGCCCACTCCGAACATATCCACCTTTGCGCCCTGATATATCATATCTCTTATAAGATACTCGTCAAGGGCGTTTGACGCACATATTTTGCAATCAGGATAGCCTGCCTCATCAAGCATTTTTCTTGCTTTCTTGGAAAGATAAGTTATATCTCCCGAGTCTATCCTTATTCCCACAGGTCGGCAGCCCATAGGCTTCAGCACCTCGTCAAAAGCCTTTATTGCGTTAGGCACACCGCTTTTCAGCACATTATAAGTGTCCACAAGCAGAACAGTGCCATTAGGATAGCACTTACAGTAAGTCTTGAAAGCTTCAAGCTCACTGTCAAACATCTGCACCCATGAATGTGCCATTGTGCCTGTTGCATTGAATCCGAAAAGCTGGTCCGTGATAGTGCAGGCTGTGCCTGAGCAACCGCCTATGCCTGCGGCTCTTGCACCGAGTATGGCAGCGTCTGCACCATGAGCACGTCTTGAACCAAACTCAGATACCGCCCTGCCCTGAGCCGCCCTTACAATACGGTTAGCTTTTGTTGCAATAAGTGTCTGATGATTTATGCAAAGCAGAAGATAAGTTTCCACAAGCTGAGCCTGCACCGCAGGTGCTCTCACCGTTATGATAGGCTCGTTAGGAAACACCACCGTACCCTCCGGCACAGCAAATATATCTCCTGTGAAGCGGAAATCCTTAAGATATTCAAGGAAGCCCTCGTCAAAAATGCCCTTTGAGCGCAGGAACTCTATGTCCTCTTCGTCAAAATGCAGATTTTCGATATAGTTTATGACCTGCTCAAGACCGCAGGCAATGGCAAATCCGCCACCGTCAGGTATCTGTCTGAAAAACAGATCAAAATAGGATATCTTTTCCTGCATACCGCTTACAAAGTAGCCGTTTCCCATTGTCAGCTCATAAAAATCGCACAGCATAGTGTAATTGAATTTGTCCATTTTGCTCTCTCCTTTTCAGCTTATAACAAGAGGGACTAATGTCCCTCCTTGCTGTTTTACAATATTATATCACGCCACAGGTGCAAAAACCTGAACTAAAGCGCAAACTTTTCTGAATATTCAGCCAACAGCTTCTCGTAATAGTCAGGACCGTTTCTGTGAAGCTTATCAAGATATTCATGCTTTTTAAGGCTGTTGTATTTCTCTTGGTTTGCGATAAGATAGACCGCAATATTTGAGCAGTGGTCTGATATTCTCTCAACATTTGTGAGTATATCAAGGAAGTTCACTCCCACCTCGATGTTGCAAAGACCATTCTTAGACCTGTCGATATGAACAGCCTTAAGCTCCTCAACAAGTCTGTCTACTACTTCTTCAAGTGGCTCAATCTCCTTGAGAACGTTCATATCCCCTGTCTTTGTGGCTTCGATAGCAAGCCCGATTATCTCCTGAATGGCGTTGCACACAACGTCAAGCTCATGCTTCGCCTGCTCAGAAAAACCGATCTCCTTTTCATAAAGAACATCCGCAGTTTCATAGATGTTTATAGTATAGTCACCTATTCTCTCATACTCTGAAATAAGGTGGAAAAGCGCTGTAACAGTTCTCGACTCATCCTCGTTCAGACCGCAGTCGTTGAGCTTTATAAGATATGAACCTACTCTGTCCTCAAGCCTGTCGATAAGCTCCTCACGCTCTTTTATCTTGTCGATAGACTTAAGGTCATACTTGTCATAAAGCTCTCTTACCGATATGAAATTCTTCTGTGCCAGCACGCCCATTTGAACAACTGCCTCTGTAGCCTGTGCGATAGCAACGTTTGGAGTAACAAGAAATCTGTCGTCAAGAAGATCCTCCTTAGTGAAAGTATCATCGTCCTCAGCGTTCTTCTTATCTCTGATAGTCCATTCGGCAAGCTTTTCAAGCACTGTATAGAACGGCAGAAAGATTATAGTTACCACAACATTGAAGATAGTATGGAAGTTTGCGATGCTTCCCGTTGTAAAGCTATTATTCCAGAACGGAAATCCTATTGTATACTGAATGATATAAACGCCGATAAGAAAGATTATAGTACCGATAAGGTTGAAATAGAAGTGTATCATAGCGGCTCTCTTAGCGTTCTTTGAAGCACCTATACTTGAAATAAGAGGTGTAGCACAAGTACCGATGTTAGTACCCATTATGATAGGAAATGCAGAAGCAAATGTTATAGCGCCTGACACTGAAAGCGCCTGCAAAATGCCTATAGAAGCTGCTGATGACTGTATGATAGCCGTGAATATCGCACCCACCAATACGCCCAAAACAGGGTTTTTAAGCACTGCAAAAAGCTGCTCGAACTGCGGAAGCTCTGCCAGCGGAGCTATCTTCTCCTGCATAAGTATCATTCCGGTAAAAAGGATACCTATGCCCATCATTATCTCGCCCACGTTCTTTGTCTTGTTCTTCTTGCCCACCATTATGATGATAAGACCGATAACGATAAGTATAGACGAGAAATTCGACGGCTTGCAAAGCTGCAATATAGCAGGACCGCTGCTGTCGCCCTCAAGGTTTGTGAGCCTTAATATCTGCGTTGTCATGGTCGTTCCGATATTTGCGCCCATGATTATTCCAACTGCGCCCTTAAGCTTCAAAAGGCCTGCGTTTACAAGTCCCACCACGATAACAGTAGTTGCAGACGATGATTGCACCGCTGCTGTTACCAATGCACCGAAAAGTATTCCGGAGAACACGTTTCCCGTCATTTTCGCAAGGACCTTCTCCATAAGTCCGCCCGAAGCCTTTTCAAGTCCCGAACTCAATATGGTCATTCCGTATAAAAACAGACCAAGTCCGCCCGCCATTCCGATAATGTTAAAGATACTCAAATCAATTCATTCCTTTTCTTGTTTTTTCCACTGCACAACGTCCGAGCACGCCCCTGCGCACCCCATTACTTACCTTACCTTTACGCCGATTTTACTTAATAAATAAAACAAAGCCAAAGCCTACACGGATATCCCGCAAGGCTCTGACTTTGATAATTATTTCTTTCCTGCCACCACAAGTCTGTTCATGGCACGTCGCAGCTTCTGCTCCGCCCTTTCAAACTCTTTCTGGCTAGCATTTTCTCTGAGCTTGTTTTCTGCCGCAGCCTTTGCCTTTTCGGCTCTTGCAACGTCTATCTCATCAGCCCATTCGATAGCAGATGTCACCACTGTCACACCGTCAGCAGACACCTTTATAAGCCCTCCCGAAATAGCGGCTGTTCTGAACTCACCTTCTATTTTGATACGGAAAGGAGAAGAAACGATATTTGCCACATATGGCGCATGACCTGCAAGTATACCGATATCACCTGATACGGTCCTCACAATGATCTGCTCAGTATTTCCCTCAAAAAAAGTTTTTTCAGGGGTTATTATCTTAAGATCAAAAGGCGTCATAATCTTTCTCCATAAGTTTTTTACAAATCAGCGCGTGCGGCACAAAATTGCCACATACATTCACTATATACTATAATCCGACTCTTGTCAAGTATTTTTCTTTAAACGTTCTGTTACTACTGTTCACTTTCTGCGATCTGTCTGCCCTTTTCAACAGCCTCGTCGATAGTTCCCACGAACAGGAAAGCAGATTCAGGCAGGTCGTCATGCTTGCCATCGATTATCTCCTTGAAGCCTCTGATAGTTTCCTTGATAGGCACATATTTGCCCTTCATACCTGTGAACTGCTCCGCAACGGAGAACGGCTGTGACAGAAAACGCTGTATCTTTCTTGCTCTTGATACAGTGAGCTTATCCTCGTCAGAAAGCTCGTCCATACCCATGATAGCGATGATATCCTGAAGCTCCACATACCTCTGCAAGATAGACTGGACCTGTCTTGCCACCTGATAATGCTCGTTGCCCACTATCTCAGGTGAAAGTATCCTGGAGTTTGACTCCAACGGGTCAACGGCAGGATAGATACCAAGTGATGAAATGCTTCTTGAAAGCACAGTTGTTGCATCAAGGTGAGCAAACGTAGTTGCAGGCGCAGGGTCTGTCAAATCGTCCGCAGGCACATAAACTGCCTGAACGGAAGTGATAGAGCCTTTTGTTGTTGAAGTGATACGCTCCTGTAGCTGACCCATTTCAGTTGCAAGGGTAGGCTGATAACCAACGGCTGACGGCATTCTGCCAAGGAGTGCTGAAACCTCAGAGCCTGCCTGAGTAAATCTGAATATGTTGTCGATAAAAAGCAACACGTCCTGATGCTCAACATCTCTGAAATACTCCGCCATTGTCAGACCTGAAAGTGCAACTCTCATTCTCGCTCCAGGCGGCTCGTTCATCTGACCATACACAAGCACAGTCTTGTCGATAACTCCCGACTCTTTCATCTCATAATAAAGGTCGTTGCCCTCACGGGTACGCTCTCCAACGCCTGTGAATACCGAGATACCGCCGTGCTGATTGGCAACGTTATTTATAAGCTCCTGAATAAGCACCGTCTTGCCTACTCCTGCACCACCAAAAAGACCTATCTTTCCGCCTTTCAGATATGGTGCGATAAGGTCGATGACCTTGATACCGGTTTCCAGAATCTCGTTTGAAGCAGACTGCTCTTCATATGTCGGAGGCTCTCTGTGTATCTCCCAGCGCTCCTTAGTTTCAGGGGCAGGCAGATTGTCAACAGGCTCACCCAGAAGGTTGAACATTCTCGAAAGAGTTTCCTTGCCCACCGGAACAGAAATAGCCTTGCCTGTATCAACAGCGTCGATACCTCTCACAAGTCCATCTGTAGAGCCCATGGCGATACATCTTACTATATCGTCGCCTATATGCTGAGCCACCTCAACAACGAGCTTTTCGCCCTTGTTGTCTATCTCAATGGCATTGAGCAGGTCAGGCAAGCTGTCCTTTTCAAAGCGGACATCAACTACCGCACCAACTATCTGGACTACCTTGCCTATGTTTTTGCTTTCCATTTATTTACCACCTTTCAAAAAGGGATATCATAGCTTGATATGTTTAAAAGCCTGCAAAATGCAGACGAACGCTGTTCGCCCCTGCAAGACTTCTCCAACAATACCCACAACATTTACTTTTGAACGCCCACATTCGGGGCATAATTATTATTT
Source organism: Hominimerdicola aceti (assembly GCF_025567495.1). Lineage (NCBI taxonomy): Bacteria > Bacillati > Bacillota > Clostridia > Eubacteriales > Oscillospiraceae > Hominimerdicola > Hominimerdicola aceti. The sequence goes on from NZ_JAOQJZ010000013.1 coordinate 22,568, forward strand.
CTATCTTCCGATAGTTGCCGAGCTTATCTCTGTAAGCTCCTGAGTTATCTGCGCCTGTCTTGCTCTGTTGTAAAGGAGCGACAGATTGTCTATCATTTCTCCTGCGTTGTCCGTTGCAGACTCCATTGCAGTACGTCTTGCCGCCTGCTCAGAAGCGTAAGAATCCACTATCGCAGAATAAAGCATACCGCCTATATACTGCGGTATCATGCCGTCAAAGACCTCCTCAGGGGACGGGTCATAGATAGTTGACGGGTGCTTTCTTCCCCCAAGCTTGTCAAGATCCTCCACGGGAAGTATCTGCAAACTGCAAGGCTCCTGTGTCAGTACCGACACGAATGTGGTATACACAAGCTCTACCTTGTCATAATCCCCATGCCTGAAGCCGGCGATAATGTCCTCTGCAATGTCCATAACAGTGTCAGCGTCAATGCTCTCCGCTATCTGCGGATATTTCCACACAAGGTCATAGTCACGCTTCTCAAAGAACTCAACAGCCTTTTTGCCCACAGCCATAACACGAAGCTGACCACCTGATGACAGCACATCGTCAGCCTTTGCCTTAGCCATTTTCAGAACGTTGGAGTTAAATCCTCCTGCAAGTCCCCTGTCGCCTGCCACTACTATAAGCAGTGTGGAATTAAGAAACTTCTTCTTTGTATACACCGACTTGAAAGCTCTGTCGCAGGATATATCGCACATTGTCTTAAAAAGCGTTTCAAAGAACGGCTGAACTGCCACCGCCTTGTCTTTGGCACGTCTGAGCTTAGAAGCCGCCACAAGCTGCATGGCTTTTGTTATCTGCATGGTGCTTTCAACGCTTTTGATACGTCTTTTGACGTCTTTCATATTAGCTGTTGCCATCGCTCAGCGCTCCTTATCTGCTTTGAAGAAACTTCTGTGAATACTCCGCAAGCACATCCTTTATTGCCTGTTCATTCTCTTTTGTAAGCTCTCCTGTTTCTCTTATTGAAGAGAAAATATCAGGGTGAGTTTCATCTATATACACAAAAAGGTCTTTCTCAAATTCAGCGATATCCTCAACTCTGATATTTTTCAGATAGTTGTTTACCACCGCATAGATTATGACCACCTGCTTCTCAACGTCCAATGGCGAGGTCTTGCCCTGTTTGAGCACTTCCACGATACGTTCGCCCTGTGCAAGTCTTTCCTTTGTGTCCTTGTCAAGGTCAGAGCCGAACTGCGAGAACGACTGCAATTCTCTATACTGCGAATACAGCAGTTTCAACGAGCCTGAAACCTTTTTCATAGCCTTTATCTGTGCCGAACCGCCTACACGGGATACTGATATACCAGGGTTTACCGCAGGTCTGACGCCTGAGAAGAACAGCTCAGATTCAAGGAATATCTGTCCGTCAGTGATAGATATAACGTTTGTCGGGATATAAGCTGAAACATCGCCTGCCTGAGTTTCGATAATAGGCAGAGCGGTTATAGAGCCTCCGCCGTAGTCCTTGTTAAGACAGCAGGCTCTCTCCAAAAGTCTTGAATGGAGATAGAATACATCTCCCGGATAAGCCTCTCTGCCTGTTGGTCTTTGGAGCAGAAGTGACATAGTTCTGTACGCCACAGCGTGCTTTGAAAGGTCGTCATAAACGCACAGCACGTCCTTGCCCTGAAGCATGAAATATTCAGCCATTGCAACGCCCGCATATGGTGCTATATACTGCAAAGGAGCCATTTCAGAAGCCGTTGCCGATACAACGATAGAATAATCCATAGCCCCATGCTTAGAAAGGGTATCCACCACGTTTGCCACAGTAGACTGCTTCTGACCTATCGCAACATAGATACAGATAACGTCCTTTCCTTTCTGATTTATGATAGTGTCAAGCGCTATAGAAGTTTTACCTGTCTGTCTGTCGCCTATAATAAGTTCACGCTGACCCCTGCCTATCGGTATCATAGAGTCGATAGCCTTGATACCTGTCTGCAATGGTCTGTTTACTGATTGTCTTGTAATTATTCCGAAAGCAGGGCTTTCCACAGGTCTTGTTTCTGTTGTAAGCACAGCGCCCCTGCCGTCGATAGGTGCACCGAGAGCGTTCACAACTCGTCCGAGAAGCGCATCTCCAACAGGCACAGAAACTATCCTGCCTGTCCTCTTTACTCCAGACCCCTCTTTTATTCCGTCCTCAGAGCCGAGAAGTACACAGCCTACAAAATCCTGCTCCAAGTTCATTGCCATGCCGTATGTTCCGTTAGAAAATTCAAGAAGTTCGCCCGACATACACTTGTCAAGTCCATGAACTCTTGAAATTCCGTCGCCAACAGTGCAGACCGTCCCCACATCGTCAAGCTCAAGCTTGCTGCGGTAGTCCTTGATCTGCTGTTTTATCAAGCCTGTTATTTCATCAGGACGTAATTTCATGTTAAAATACCGTTCCTTTCCTATGCAATGACCCCGTCGATCTGAGCCTTGATATCATCAAGCTTAGTTCTGACGCTGCCGTCTATTTCTGTGTCTGAATATCTCAGCACGATACCGCCCATAAGGCTTTTATCCACCTTTTCCACAAGCACTATCTTTGCCCCCAAAACAGCCTCCAGCTTAGCCACAAGCTTGTCCCTGAGCCTTTCAGACAGAGGCATAGCCGTCACCGCAGTGACCTCTATGATATTATTATGCTTTTCATAAAGCTCCTTGAACTTTGCGCATATCTCAGGCAGAAACCTTATCCTGCCCTTTTCGCTCACAAGGCAAAGAAAATTAAGCGTAACAGGCTGTATCCTGCCCATAAACACCTTTTCCAGCGTCGCCCTTTTCTCGTTCTCCGTCACCAGCGGTGACGCAAGCAGCTCCACATATTCCTCCTGACCCTGAGAGAAAATTATATTCCTTATGCTCCCAAGCTCACCATAGACTTCATCAAGGCAGTTTTCCTCGCAGCACACCTCGAAAAGTGCGTTGCCGTAAATATTCCCGATACTGTCTGCCATTACATCTCACCCACATTGTCAATGAACTTCTCGATAAGACGTTCGTTGTCCTCGCCTGTCATATCCTTTTCCACAACTGCCGCCGCAGCCGAGAAAGCAATATCGGTGATCTCGTTCTTGATCTGGTTGACAGCGATCTTCTTTTCTCTTTCGATCTCTCTTGAAGCGTTGTCCACAAGACCCTTTGCCTCAGTTCTCGCTTCGCTGATTATCTCGTCAGAACGCTGTTGAGCCTTTCTTGTTGCCGTCTGTATAATCTGTGCAGACTCTTCCTTTGCACCCTCTAATCTGCTTGTATACTCAGCTTCAAGCTTCTCGGCATTTTCTTTTGCCTCGTCAGCCTGCCTGTAAGTTTCCTTAACATCATTTTTCCTGTCCTCGATGACCTTGTTCACCTTATCGAACAGAAAATGCTTGAGCACCAAAAACAGTATGAGCGTATTGAGCAAAGTCGCAATTATCGTTGTCAGATCTATTGACAGAAACTCTGTCACATCGCCTGCTGCCAATACCATTTATCCAACCTCCCCTCCGCATCCATGCAGAGCAAATCTTGTTTGAAGCTTTTTATTAAAGCTTTCCGATAAATGGGTTAGCAAAGAGCAGGATAAGCGCTACAACGAATGCGTAGATACCTGTTGACTCAGCCATAGCAACGCCTATGAACATTGTTCTTGTGCAGTCGCCCTTAGCCTCAGGCTGTCTTGCGATAGCCTCGATAGTCTTTCCTACTGCGTAGCCCTCACCGATACCAGGTCCGATACCTGCGATCATTGCAAGTCCTGCACCGATTGCTGAACAGCCAAGAAGAATAGCCTTTTCCATAATGATAAACCTCCGTTATTTACTATTTACTTTTTTATACTTTCCGCAAAAGCGGTAATTTACTCTGTTTCCGCAGCCGCACCAACGTTTACCATGGTGAGCATTGAGAAGATATAAGCCTGTATGCACCCTGAGAACAGGTCGAAATACACGCTGAGCACCGCAGGTATACCTACCTGAAATACACTGAACGCCCATGAGCCTGCCTCAAAAGTCAGTCCAATCGCCGATGACAGTGAGCCGAGCGCACCATAAAGCAGTCCCGTTATTACCATGCCGCCTGCAACGTTGCCGAACAGACGGAACGCCATAGACGCAGGTGTAGCCACCTCACTGATGATATTAAGCGGCAAAATGAAAGCCACAGGCTGTGCAAAGCTTTTAAGATAGCCCTTGAAACCGTTCGCTTTTATCTTGTTGTATGTGATAAGCACGAATGTCATAAGAGCCCACGTTGCCGTAACATTGATGTCCGCAGTCATAGACCTCAGACCTATCATACTGATAAGAGCGCCAAACACCGCATAAATAAGCAGCGTAGCAATATAAGGGGCATACTTCATCATCTTAACGCCCATGTTCTCTTTGACCATGTTATTGACGAAGTTCACAAGCATCTCCGCAACCACCTGACGCTTTTTCTCAGGCACTTTTTTCAAATCGTGTGTGAGCCACAAGCACAGTATCAGCACCGCAACTATAATAAGCCAGCCCATCACCACCGTTTCGGTGATCCTCAGACTGCCTATCTCAAACACTATCTTAGGGCCGTTTCCTATACCCGTCATTTATTTATCCCTTCTTTCTCTTATCTGTATGACATACAGAATTATCCTCGGATAAAACTGTGGCAGAAGTATCCCAACTGGACTTACTGCCTTTGTGAGCATAGCCCCCGCACAAAGCACAAAAAGCACTCCATACCTAGTCATGTAACACCCAAGCATTGTCCGCTTAGCCTTTTGGCCCTCAAGCTCCACAGCCTTTTCGCAGGTCACACCAAGGTAGTACATACAAAGGCACATATAGCCCCAGCCCAATGCAAAGCCCGCAAGCTGTGTGATGTCAAAGCCCCACAGCAAAGTAAATGCCCAGCATACAACAGCCATAACACCGCCCCATAAGCATATTTTTTTCAACAAGCCGCCAAGCTCAGAGCCTATATTTTTCACTTATTTTCTCCGATTTTCATAAAGAAATCCACCATAAATCTTTACATTTTCTTAATAGCAGAAAATATCTGCCTGATGTATTTCATTATACCACACAGCCCCACATTTTTAAAGAGCAAACCGCAAACTTAAACATTTATTTTACATGGATTTTACACTTCGTTCACAGCTAGTCAAATAATTAGTTAATTATGATTTGGCGTTAATAATTTATCAATAGTCAACCATTGACTTTTGACATTGTTTGAGTTTTATCATACGATTTCACAATAAAAAACGGACTGCCGCAAGCCGAAATAATATCACGGCTGAGCAGTCCGCAAGCATATGTGCAGCTTATCTGATGATATCGTCAACAACGCTTTCTACAGTGCTTACAGTATCATCAATAATATCCGCACCACCGCTTACAGTGTCCTTGATACCATCGCCAACACGGCTCACAAGCGTGTCGCTGTCATCACGTCTGCTTGTGACCTCATTTTTAGAAGTTGTGGTCGCAGTAACGCCGGAAGATGTCGAACCTGAGTTATCGTCATTTCTTGAACAGCCTGCGAGCATAACACCGCAAAGGCCAAGACAAGTTAGCATAGCGAACAATTTTTTCATAATTAAGTTCCTTTCAGTATAAGATATGCCATTTTAGGCTAATGCTATTATTTCTCGGAGATGAGGATATATTCATAAAAAAATAAAAAAGAGATGAGCCAAAAGCCCATCTCTCTGTCAGATCAAAAAAATCAATAAAACCGCGATTTCTTTTTCTTGATAACGAAAATAACAGCACCGACAATAACCACCGCAACGACCACAATAACTACAATGCCTACTACTCCGATACCCTTTGAAGATTCAGCCTCAGATGACGAAGTGCTGCCCAGTCCGTTTGACTTAGGCTGTATCTTTAAGCCCTGTACGATCTCCTGTGCCTTTGCACTTTTATTGTAGCCATCGAGATTCATTACCTGAAGATCTACACCGTTCTTCTGCAACGGAGTATCTATTACAAGATTATCAATATAAAGAACATCTGTCTTATCCATTTTCTTTATAACCGGTATCTCGAATACGAACTTTGTTGCTCCGCACTTGTCAGGTACTGGTATAAGTGCTGTCGCATACTGAGTAACATTATTGCTTGCATCTGTATTTATTTCAAGCTGAACACTATTGCTGGTCACCTTTTTGTATTCCTCAGTACAAGGAAAAGCAAACACAGAATCTCCCATAAGCTTGCCCTGAGCGTCCTGATTTATCCTGTACTTAAAAGAAATCATACAGCCGTCAAAACAAGTCATACCAAAATCCTTGGCGTCGATCTCAACGCCCATCGTTATATAAGGCGCATCTTCAGAATCAGAGCCAGGATAAACCAAATTCTTATCGTCATCTCTTATAAGCGAAGCAAAAGTACAATAATCGCTTATGTCATTAGGCTGTGTTGCTGTTATCTTAAGGCTTGCACCCTGATAAGCATAGGTCTTTTCTTGGGATGCTCCCACTGAAATCTTCTCACCGTCAGGAGTCACCTTGATATATCTCTCCCAATCCTTCATATCAAACGACAAGGACGGTGCTGAAGTATCTGTTGTAAGGATACTCTTGTCGGCACTATATTCAGGTATTTCAGCCTCACTGTCGGCATAAGCAGGCACAGCACAAACGCCAAGCATCATTATCGCTGATACCACGCCAAGTATTCTCTTTGATCTCATTTTAATTCTTATCCTCCCTTGATACTATTGTATGTAAACGCTTTCATAGCCGTTCACACAAGTATCGAAACGTTATAAAACACTATTAATATTTTACACCTTTTTAACAAATCTGTCAAGTGTACCATACAATTTTTCATATAATGTAACTGTTTTGTAATACAAGCTAAGCGTTTTAACCAAAATAACCACACGATTTTTATGAATAAGCTCTTATTGACAGCCATTTTTATCAAAAAAAGACCGCCTTCTCAGACGGTCCTGCGAACTTATTGAATACCAAGGAACTGGAAATACTGCTTATCCGGCATTGTTGTAACAGAAGTGGCTCTCAGGTCATCAGCCTCCGAAAGTCTGTACTGCACCTTGAGAACTCCGTCCTCCTTTACCCAGCCAACATCAGGAACTGTTCCTCTTATACCCTTGTTGGAAATGGTCTTTTTGATACCTTTCTGCTTAAGAGTAAAGAATTTAAGCTCGATATCCTGATTGTATGGTACTACGCATATCTTTACAGCACCCTTGTCGCTGTCCTTTACATCATAAAGTATTATCTGATACTGGCCGTCAGGCGATATGGTATTTGATTCTGAAGTTACTTCAGTGAGCTTCTTGAAGTTATCTCTGTAGAGAGCATAAACACTTGACGATGTGTCAAGATCTGAATTTAGCACAGTTTCAACAGACGTGCCTCCGAAAAGGATATTAAGCACAAAATATGCAACTATTCCAAGAACATACATAAGCAGATATATTGTACCCATTATAACCTTTACAGTTTCGTTCGTGCCTGCTGCAAAGAACATTATGATAGCAACAATGAACGGCGGAACTATCAATATCCAGTCGCCCATGTTGAAAAGTATCATGCAGAACACGACCGGAAGCATGAGTATGCTCAATATCTCCGTCACAAGCTCACGTCTTGAAAAGAGCATAAGTCCCATAAAAACTACGTTAAGCACCACATACACTGTGAAAAACGATTTTTCTCTGCCTGCCGCAAACTCCAGATCATACAGGAACGTTGCATAAGTGAGCAGAGTTATTACAGCAAAGTAAGCGACATTGAAAACTGATACCGCTCGCTTTACCCATACGTTAGATAAAAAATCCTTCATTTTTAGTCCTCCCTAGACACTCTGTTCTTTTATTTTACACGAAATTACGCAAAAAATCAAGTGCTTTATTTCTTTATTTTTTCTTAAAACACAAATCAGACATATCAAATAGTATTTAATTGGCTGAATGCCGTCAATTGAGTATTATCTCTTCACCGCCGCTGAGTCCCGAAAGTATCTCAACGTTGTCGTTGTCCTCGATGCCAAGCTCTACGTCCTGCTCTATCTTTACACCGTCCACAAGCAGGTTCACATAGTTGCGTCCATCAAGCTTCTTCACCGCCTTCTGCGGAACTATCACAGTATCAAGCCTTGAATACACGTCAAAGACAACCTCTATGCCGCCAAGATCCAGCATATCGTTCTCCTCGTCAGGGGTTATAACATAAACATATGCCGAGAAATCTCCGCTCTCATTGTAGATTATATCCGTCACAGTGCCGCCCATCGTATTGGCACCCTGCACTATCTGCACTGCAGTGCCAAAATTGACGTTTGTGAGCGCGTTATCAAACACAGACACGCACAGAGCCTTTTGTGATTTATCGGAAGTATACCCAAGCACCTCGCCCTTATTCACCGGCATGAACGCTGTCAGCTCCTGACCTTGTCTGTCTGCAAGATCAAACTGTCCGTCACATGGAGCGTAAACCTTATAATCCTCCAAGGACGCCACAAGACTGTCATATTTGAGCTGTTCTATCTGTAAGTCATACTGAGAAAGCTGTATCTCACTGTAGTCAGCACCGTTCGCCTGCAATGTAGCGACCGTCTGCTTCGCCTGATTGAGCCTTATTTCTTCCTCTTCTATCTGTTCGTCCACATCGTCAGAATAAAGTGTGCAAAGCAGGTCACCCTTTTTCACATCACAAGGTGACTCCACATCTATAGACTTTATCTGACCGCTTGCCTTGAAGGTGACAGTTTCACTGTAAGGGTAATCATAAACACCCTCCTGATGATACTCCTGAGAGATATCTCCTATCTCAGCTTTTACCGTCTTATATGTTATATCCTTAGTTTCCAGAATAGGCACAGCTATCTCGTCTTTTTTCTCCGACTTTCCGCAGGCGCAAAGTCCGAAACACATTGCCGCTGCTGAGATCAAAGCAATAAATCTTATACTTTTCATAAAAAAGCCCTCTCGGTAATATAAAACTGCGGACACACTCCGCCGCAGTGAATTATACCACATTTTCCGTCATTTTTCAAGCTTATCCCCTACATATCGTATATCTATTGTATAACTGCACAACACTGTCTGCCTATATTTATACAGGTTTACCACAGCAGTTCACCGATAATAGAGTTTGAAGCCAGAAATCCCGCAGGCGTAAGCCTTAAAATACCCTTTTCGACCATGCAAAGCCCCTGTTTCTGAAACAAAGCCGCCTTCTTGCGGATATTCTCCCCAAGCTCTTTACCGCCAAGCTCCTCGGCTTTACCTATGTCAATGCCCTCCGTGAGCCTTAACCCCAGCATGACATACTCCTCTGCCTTGTCAGGGTCGTCCTCAAGCACCACCATGCTCTGCACCTTGTCAGAAATAAACTCCTCAACATCGCTCTTGCAGTAATATCTCTCATTATCAAAGAAAGAATGTGCCGACGGGCCAATGCCTATATATTCTTCCCCGTGCCAATATTTAAGATTGTGCCGTGATTTTCCGTCCTCTTTGGCAAAATTTGATATCTCATACTGTAAGAAGCCCTTACTTGCAAGCTGTCCCACAGTTTGCAAATACATATCGCACAGCATATCGTCATCAGCTACAGCGTTTCTCATCTCATCACAATCAAAAGCCGTACCCTTTTCTATTTTCAGCATATAAGCCGAAATATGATCAACAGGGAGTGACGTAAGGCTCTCTATGCTATCCCAAAGGCTTTCAAGGGTCTGACCCTTTACCCCGAGCATGATATCGCATGAGATGTGCCTAAATCCCACCTGAGCCGCCGTTTCCACAGCCGACTTTGCCTGAGAAAAGTCATGAAGCCTGCCCAAGAAGCCAAGCTCCCTGTCATTAGCCGATTGAACGCCAAAAGAAAGCCTTGTTACCCCTGCTTTTCTCCACCCTGACATCTTCTCCCTGTTCACAGAGCTGGGATTAGCCTCCAAGGTTATTTCAGGCTTGCAAAGATCAAAGCACTTTCCTGCCGTATCTATTATCCTGTCAATCTGTTCAGCCGACAGCACAGAGGGCGTACCGCCACCAAAGTATATAGTGTCGCACTTTATACCTCTGCCCCTGAAAGCCTGAATATTGCGGCACACAGCCTGAGTGTAGTCCTCATAAAGCTCAGGCCTGCACACAGAGTAAAAGTCACAGTAAGGGCACTTCCTTTTGCAGAAAGGCACATGGATATAAATTCCCGTCATAGCATATCCTCGTCATCATCAAAAGCCTTGTCGATATACTCTCCTGTTTTTTCACGGTTGAGCCGAAATCTCTCTATCGCCTTTTTCACACCAAATATACCGCCCCACACAAGGAACATACAAAGGCTTATAAGCACCGCATAAAGCACGAAATAAGCCTGCTGTTTCAAACTGAGCTGAAAATACACCGACCGCCTGTTTAGCATATCGGAAACTTTGGGGTGGATAACGATATAGCAGATAACGCCAAGAATACCTGCATAAGCAAGTGTGCATACCATGCCCATAAAAGCTTCCTTGAATTTGAGTGCCGAGAATTTAGCTCCTGCACACACCGCCCACACAGCGATAAGCACAAGCCCAGCCGCCGCAGAGATATTGGCATACACCTCATAAAGCACAGGCAATATCACCGCACCGCTCAGCCCGAAAGCCAGCGACAATTTCATAGACTTTTGTATATCAGGCATAGCTGCTCCTTTCAAAAAAATGTTGATATATTTGTATAAACCAAAACCTATCCACTCTCCGAACGGGCTGTCGAGGGCGCCAGCCCCTACACCAAAATTCTACCACCGCAAAATCGCTCCGCTCGGTGTTTTCTCTACTTTGTATTGGTGATTTGCTCGGTATGGCTTCGCCAATTCCTCACTCCTCACTCCTCACTCCTCACTTAAACTACGCTACTCGTCCAGCTTCAGCACCGACATAAACGCTTCCTGTGGCACTGACACAGATCCAAGCTGTCTCATTCGCTTCTTTCCCTCTTTTTGCTTCTCCAACAGCTTCTTCTTTCTTGTAATATCTCCGCCATAGCACTTAGCAAGCACGTCTTTTCTCATAGCCTTGATAGTTTCTCTGGCTATTATCTTTCCGCCTATAGCCGCCTGCACAGGTATCTCAAAAAGCTGTCTTGGTATATTCTCTTTAAGCTTCTCCGTAAGTCTTCTGCCCCTTGAATAAGCCTTATCCTCGTGTACGATGAATGAAAGAGCGTCAACCACCTCGCCGTTAAGGAGTATATCAAGCTTCACAAGCTTAGACTTCGCATAGCCCATCATCTCATAGTCAAATGAAGCATAGCCCTTTGTGCGTGATTTCAATGCGTCAAAGAAGTCATAAACTATCTCGTTGAGGGGAAGCTGATAATGCAGGTCAACTCTAGTTTCGTCTATATACTTCATATCCTTGTATACGCCACGTCTGTCCTGACAAAGCTCCATTATATTTCCAACATATTCAGACGGCGTATAAATATGTGCATTAACTATCGGTTCCTCTGCCGAAGCAATATTTGCCACATCAGGATAATTTGTCGGGTTATCAATGAACACAGTTTCGCCGTTAGTCAGATTTACCTTATAAATAACAGACGGCGCAGTTGTGATAAGGTCGAGATTATATTCTCTCTCCAAACGCTCCTGGATTATCTCCATGTGCAGAAGTCCGAGGAAGCCACATCTGAAACCAAAGCCCAGTGCAATTGAAGTTTCAGGCTCGAAGGACAGTGAAGCGTCATTGAGCATAAGCTTTTCCAAAGCGTCACGAAGGTCAGGATATTTTGCTCCGTCCGCAGGATAGATTCCGCAGTATACCATAGGGTTTACTTTCTTATATCCAGGGAGTGCCTCAGCGCAAGGCTCAGCCGCATTTGTCACAGTATCACCCACACGAGTGTCGCCGATATCCTTGATAGAAGCAGCGATATATCCTACCTCGCCTGCATGAAGCTCACCCACAGGCACAAGGTCAGTTGCTCCCATATAGCCTATCTCCACCGTCTGAAATTCAGCCCCCGTAGCCATAAGCCTGATGGTATCTCCAGCCTTTATATGTCCCTCTTTCACACGGCAGTATATTATAACTCCCTTGTACTGGTCATAATAGCTGTCGAAAATAAGAGCCTTAAGCGGAGCGTTCTCGTCGCCCTTTGGGCATGGTATATCCTTTACAACACGTTCTAGCACTTCCTTGACGTTCGTACCCATTTTAGCTGATATCCTCGGAGCGTCCATAGCAGGAATGCCGATAACGTTCTCTACCTCCGCACAAGCCCTTTCAGGGTCAGCGGACGGCAGGTCTATCTTGTTTATAACAGGCACTACCTCGAGGTCATGTTCGATAGCAAGATAAGTGTTTGCAAGGGTCTGCGCTTCTATACCCTGGGAAGCGTCAACGATAAGCAATGCACCCTCGCAGGCAGCAAGAGAACGTGACACCTCATAGTTGAAGTCAACGTGACCTGGGGTGTCGATAAGGTTGAAAACATAGTCCTGCCCGTCGTCAGCGTGATAATTAAGGCGCACCGCACGAGCTTTGATAGTGATACCTCTTTCTCGCTCGATATCCATATTATCGAGAAGCTGATCTTCCATATCTCTCAGCTTCACAGTATCGGTAAGCTCCAAAATTCTGTCGGCAAGAGTAGATTTGCCGTGGTCTATATGAGCTATAATGCAGAAATTTCGTATATTATTTTCGTTCATTTACTGATTTTCCTCTCTCAGACAAGTATACTTTTCCATAATACTTTATTATAACACGCTTGCCCGCCCTTGTCAATTTTTCCGAAAAGAAAAAAGGCAGACACGAATCGTGCCTGCCCAAATGCCATATGTTATTCTGCGCTGATATATGCCGTTACAGCGTCATCAGAGCTGTCAGAAGTTGTTCCCTCTGGATAAGAACTGAATGTGAACTTGTAATCCTTGTAGCCCTTTACCATAAGGAAAAGGTTTACATACTTGTATGTATTTCCAACAAAATATTCGTTCTTTTTCTGTGTAAGAAGCTCAGTAGTTCCGCCCATGCCGATATAAGTAGAAGCTCCGTCAGCAGAAGGTATTCCTCCGCCGCCCTTGTTGGAAGCAGAATAGTTTACATCAGGAGAGATTATGCCCCATTCATTGCTAGGGAAATCCTCAGGAACATAGACCTCATATTCCATAACGCAAAGCTCACAGTCATCAGGTATTTTCAGCTCGCTCTCGTCTATCTTAGAAAAATCACTGCCAACAGAGTTGTTGAGCTCGATAGCCTTGTTTACATAATCTGCATCCTCACTTTTGCTAACTACCTTTGTTATCCTTGTATAGATAGTGTGGTAGATCTTGTCTGTAGCGCAGTATCTGGTAGTCTTTATCCACTGACCGATAGGCGCAAGATTTTCCTCGCTTGTTTCAGAAGGCTCGATAGCACTAGCCGCAATATCGTTGCTGTCAACGCTTGCAGGCTTGTTTTCGTCAGCAGTGCTTGTGTCAGCCACCTCAGCCTGTGATGATTCCGTTACCGCAGGAGCAGTTGTTGTGGTAGTTGTCGTTGCTGTTGCATCTTCTGATGAGTCAGCAGCACTGCTTTCCGTCTGCACAGCCGCAGCAGAGCTTTCGTTATCACTGTCGGAAGACCCACTGTCAGAACAGCCTGCCATGCCAAAAGCCATTACCACTGCCAATAAAAGAGCAGATATTTTTTTCATAATGTTACCTCCATATTTCTTTAATAAATTTATTTTACAACATTCTCCTATGCAAGTCAACAATATTTTCGACATTTATAAATATTTTGTTAAATACCCACAAACAGCCACAGTGTTTTTACAACATAATGTAGTAAGAAAAGCACAACATAATGTTGTATGATATATTAAATATAGACTATCAGAAAGGAATGGAGCGCCGCATGGTTTTTCAAAGAATACGAGATATGCGAGAAGACGCAGACCTTAAACAAAACGATATGGCAAAAATACTCCATTGCTCACAGCAAGCTTACAGCAACTACGAACTAGGACAGCGTGATATTCCCACGGATATCCTCATAGCCCTAGCTGAATATCACAAAACAAATGTAGACTATCTTCTGGGACTAACCAAAAACAAGACCTACTATAAAGATATGTAAAGCGGAAAGAACATCTCTTTCCGTTTTTTTACAACCCATTTCATACACATTTATACAATCCTCTTCTATGCAGGATTTGTTAAAATTGCCTATGACATTTTTAGAAAAAAAGTGTTATAATGTATATAAGAGGCAAAATAAAGTTGTATTCACGATTTAATGAGGAAGGAGCGTTAAAAATGCTAAAAAAAGGCGACGTCATATCATATGGTACGACCGGAGTGTGCAAAGTCGAGGGCGAGTGCGAACAGACCGTCAAGGGTCAGAAAAAGCGCTACATAGTTCTAAAGCCTGTCCACCAAATCAATTCCACCTTGTATGTGCCGGTAGATAATGACGAGCTTAAAACAAAGTTCAAACCTCTGCTCACAGGCGATGAGATAGAGGAGATCATAAAAGAAATGCCCGAGGAGAGTTCCCTTTGGATAGAAAGCAGCAGCGAGCGTGCCGAGCTTTATTCACAGGTACTTGAAAGTGGCGACAGAAAGCGACTTGCACAGCTTGTGAGAACATTGTATCTCAGACAGAAACATCTTATTGCGAAGGGCAGACATCTCCATTCATTGGACGAACGTTTTTTCAAGAATGCGGAAAATCTGCTCTTTGACGAATTTTCAGCCGTCCTGGGCATATCCCAAGACGAGGTCTTCGACTTTATAGAAACCCGCCTGAGCAAAGCCTAAATATATACAAATGGCACAAATAATATCGGCAAATAAAAAAGGACAAACCACAGTGGCTTGTCCTTTTTGTTTTCATAAATGATGCTCGATTATTCCTTGTCAACGTCCTCAACAGGCTCCTCGATAGCGTCGAGCTGAACTTCAACGTCAGCATCCTCCTCAGTTGCAGCCTCGTCCTCAGCAGGCTCTTCAGCCTTTTCCTCAGACTTCTCAGCGTCCTCTGCCTTGTCAGCTTCATCAGCCTCGTCAGAACACTCGTCGCAGCCGCAGCAATCGTCGAAATCCTCGTCGAGATCTTCGTAATCGTAGTTTTCAAGCTCCTTGTGCTTTTTAAATGCAAAAATAGCAGCAGCTCCTGCAGCGATCGCACCGAGTGCAGCTATAACTTTCAATCCGCTTGCCATAATAAAACGCTCCTTTTTTGAATATTCCACTCTGAACTGCGTTCAGACTATCTACAGTATAGCATATTTGTTATAAAAAATCAAGACGTTTACAAAAAATACTGATTTTTTATACAACCTGCTCAAAAAATCTCAGTAAGCTTTGACAAATTGCCCACCGCTACATATTTCCCGTAAGGCTCATTATCACGCTAAGAGCCGCCAGTGGAGCTGTCTCGCACCGCAGTATCCTAGGTCCAAGACTCACCACAGTGACCCCTGCCTGACTGCAACTCTCCGCCTCATGGCTCTCGAAACCGCCCTCACAGCCGATAAACAAGCCAATAGTCTTTTCCTCGCCCTCACTGACAGGGGCAATGCCTGTCTTGCTAAGGCTCACACCGCCTTTTTCGTAACACATAAAGCTCTCATCGCACTCTTTAAGTTCACCAAGGCATTCCTCAAAGCTGATAAAATTCGTCACCTCAGGCACATATCCCCTGCCCGACTGTTTCGCCGCTTCCAAAGCTATCTTATTGTATCTTTCCACACGCTTTTCATAGCCGCTTTTTGCAGGTCTTGAAACGCACCTCGCCGTAATAACAGGCACTATCTTGTATACTCCAAGCTCCACAGCCTTTTGCACTATAAGATCCATTTTATCAGACTTAGGCAACGCCTGATAAAGCACCACATTCACAGTAGGCTCGTTTTCGCTTTTCTCAGCAGAAAGCACATCGCAAACCACTTCCTTATCAGAAATGGACAGAATTTTTGCTCTGTATTCCACCCTGTCTGCACAAACAGTGATGATATCTCCAATTCTCATACGCAAGCTTCTGCCGATATGATAAGCATCATTACCCCTGATAGAAATCGTATTCCCCGATACGCTGTCAACAAAAAATCTAGGCATATTCCCAACCAGTGTCAAGCACTGTCCTCCAATCTCAAATCACGATTTTACGCACTTTCACGACGCTCCCGTCGCTTCTTGGTATAGTATACCACACCTTCAAAAATTGTTCAACAAAGTTCACATAACTAACACAAAACTTTCATACGCAGTACATACGGGCAAGGTATTATATAGTTGTCGCAAGGGACAAGACCCACCGAGGAAAGTTCCGAGAGCGGCAGTTGATTTTTGGTATGTAGGCTTTTACCCCAAGCCTTCATATATACAGCTTGTAGATTAATTTCTACTAGCTTCTCCCCTATAATTTTTTATTTTTTGGCACCCACAGTTTTCTGTGGGTGTTTTTTTGTCCTGTCGAGGATATCGCAGGACGAACCTGTTTTATGACGCATGACGCAAAAAAAGCGGAACGCCCCACACAGAACATTCCGCTTAAATCAAACTATTCTATTTAGTTATATTAAGGGAGCGATTATCTTGCACCCTCAGCAAAGCCGCTGTCAACAAGATCAACAAGACCCTTTACTGCTGCTTCCTCATCTGGACCGTCTGCAATGATCCTGATAGTTGTGCCGCCTACGATGCCAAGTGAAAGGATTCCAAGAAGGCTCTTTGCGTTTACTCTTCTCTCCTCTTTCTCTACCCAGATAGATGACTTGAATTCATTTGCCTTCTGGATGAAAAATGTTGCAGGGCGTGCGTGAAGTCCTACCTGATTCTGTACTACTACGTCTTTTACGAACATACTGATCTCTCCCATTCATTATAATGCTGTTAAACTCCCTAATTAAGGGACTTTTTCAAGATACCCTCAGGTTATTTGATATATTTATTATACTCGACAAGTCTGCCTTAGTCAACGCAAATTTTAGACAAACAAGCGAAAAACCCGCAATTTTCAGCACAATGCTCTAAACTTTGCAACTTTTGTGATTAAACTTGTGATATATTCACAACACAGATTTTTACATTATATCACTTTGTACAAATTCATTTAACAATTATGTGAAAAGTGTTGAAAACCAATGTCACTTTTTATTCTCTTTTTCTTCTAATTTGTGTATAATAGCCAAATCTTTTTCCGTCAGCGGACTTCTTTCCAACAGCTCAGGACGCTTCAAATAGGTGGCTTTTACAGCCTCCTCACGGCGCCATTTCGCTATCTCAGCATGATTGCCCGATAGAAGCACTTTAGGCACTTCCCTGTCATGCCACACCTCAGGACGTGTGTACTGTGGATATTCCAGCAGACCATTATAATGGCTCTCGTCCTCATAGCAATCCGCCTGCGAAAGCGTTCCCTCCAGCATTCTCACAACGCAGTCCACCAGCACCAACGCAGGAAGCTCTCCGCCGGTAAGCACATAATCCCCCACGGATATTTCTTCATCAACTATTTCGTCAATGACCCTGCTGTCCACTCCCTCATAATGACCGCATAATATAAATATGCTGTCAAGCCGAGAAAGTTCCTTTGCACGCTTCTGGTTCAGCGTTTTTCCCTGGGGGGACATATAGATAACGTGGGGCTTAGACTTGCCCTCAGTCACCGACTTGTAGCAGTTGTAAATAGGCTCGCACTGCATGAGCATACCCTGTCTTTCGCTGTAAGGGGTATCGTCTACTCTGCGGTGCTTGTCCTGAGTGTAGTCCCTGATATTATGACACGTTACCGTGAAAATATTCTTAGCCCTCGCCCTGCCTACTACGCTTTCAGAAAGATAATTCTCAAGCATTTCAGGAAAAAGCGTTGCAATATCTATGTTCAAATCAATTCCTCCATATCATGTCAAAAGGCTGGTAAGCCCAATTTTCCTCAGCGCTGTTCAAATGCTCCTGCACAGAGCCACCGCTTTTTTCATAGTATCCTATGCCCTGCACAACACCGATAGTCACCACAATAGCAATTATTATCACCACAAATAAGCTCCACAAAGCAGACCTGCGCTTCTTCGGCTTGTTGCCCTCGTTATTATAGTATACCCTCAGACTTGTGAGCATATTGTCAAGCTCCATAAAGCTCAGCCCCTCGCCCTCATATGTGTTGGCAAGCCTGTTGAATCCGCTCTCTTTTCTCAGCCTTTTTATGAGCCATTTTTCCTCAGCCCTGGGACTTTTCAGCCGTGGGCTTTCATCTATGTATGCCGTAAAGACTTTTTCGATACATTTCAGCGACTTTTCACGGCTGTTGAGCTTTGGAAATATCAGGCTGAACATTCCGTCAGAATAATCTCTGACAAGCCTTTCCAAGTCCTCGTATTTGCAGAACTTCATTAATCAAAAAGCCCCTCCAGCGGAGTTATCTTCATCACGCCGCCCTCGATATCAGTTTCAGCCACAACTTCAGGTATGGCAGGGATAAGCTTAACGTTCCCCTTTTCGTCAGTGATGTGGTAAACATCGTTAGCGCCTGTCTGACTTACGTCTGTTATCTTGCCGTAGCTTTCACCGCTGTCAGCGTCGACCACTTCAAGACCTATAAGATCCTGAACAAAATAGCAGCCCTCATCAAGCTCCACATCGTCACGGTCGATATAAAGCACCCTGTTGCGAAGCTTCTGAGCCTCCTCCACAGTGTCAACTCCCTTGACTTTCATTACAACGATATTCTTTGCAATTCTCGAACGCTCTATCTCCACAGGAGTACCGCTTTTATAATATAGTGTGTCAAATCCGCAGAGAAATTCAGGTCCATCACACCATGGCTGTACTTTTATCTCGCCCTTTATGCCGAACACCGATACTATCTTTCCTGCTTCAAGATATTTTTTTACGTCCATTTTGATTACCTCCCGATAACAAATCTTACAGCTTTCTTTTTATAGATTGTAACATATTTTTTTACCCTTTGCAACGCTTTAACTACGCTGTTATGCACATAGCTCAGGATATTTACAAAAAGTTTATTAATTACAATTCGGTTACTCAAAACGAACTTTACGTCCCTCTTTTGTACAAAATCACCATGAAAACCTGTGATTTAACAAAAAATTCACACATAAGAGAGCAAAATGTGTTACAATTTGTAATATATCAGACCGCAGACCAGTGCTTGAAACTGCGGTATAAAAGTTTTTTTGCATATTTTCACTATAAAACACTTGCAAAACATATCGTTTTTTGTTATAATAACAATGTGCAGACATCTGCCCTTATGGGGTAATTATGCCCATGGCAGAACTTAGGTCGAAAATTTTTGCAAGTAGAGGGGAATAACTTATGTCAAACAGATTATTTCAGAGCGTTGTTCATCAGATGCGTGACACTATCGACTGCGTCATAGGCGTAATAGATGAGAACGCAACTATCATTGCCTGCTCTGAGCTTTCACAGGTCGGAACGACTAACGAATTTGTTTCGTTAGATCTGGGCGATTCACACGACATTTTTGTTAGAGACGGTTATACCTATAAGCCATTCGGTGCTCATATGAAACCTGACTATGCTGTTTTCGTTGAGGGAACAGACGAGGTGGCAGCAAAGTATGCAAGCATACTTGCCATTACTCTTTCCAGCATAAAGCAGTATTATGACGAAAAATACGACAGAAACAATTTCATCAAGAACGTAGTGCTTGACAACGTGCTGCCGGGCGACGTTCATGTTAAAGCTAGAGAGCTGCATTTCAGCGCTGACATTTCAAGAGTCGTGCTGCTTATCAGAATACTCTCCACAAATGACGTTTCAGCTTACGATGTTATCCAGAACCTTTTCCCTGACAAGTCTAAGGACTTCGTTTTCAACATCACTGAGAGCGATATCGTGCTTGTTAAGGAAGTGGCAAACGGCGTTGAGTCAAAGGATCTGGAAAAGCTGGCGCGTTCTATTTCTGATACCCTTTCAAGTGAATTCTATACAAGAGTCACTGTAGGTATAGGAACAGTAGTAGAGGGCGTAAAGGATCTGGCAAGAAGCTTCAAGGAAGCACAGATAGCTCTCGAGGTAGGAAAGGTGTTCGATACTGACAAAAATATCGTTTCTTATGACAATCTTGGTATCGCAAGACTTATCTATCACCTGCCTACAACACTTTGCGAAACATTCCTTAAGGAAGTTTTCAAGAAAGGCTCTATCGAGTCGCTGGATCATGAAACACTTTTCACTATCCAGAAGTTCTTTGAAAACAACCTGAACGTTTCTGAAACTTCAAGAAAACTGTTTGTTCACAGAAATACTCTTGTGTACAGACTTGAAAAGATCAAAAAGCTCACGGGTCTTGACCTGAGAGAGTTCGACCACGCTATCATCTTCAAGATAGCTCTTATGGTAAAGAAGTATCTCTCCGCTAACCCTGTCAAGTTCTAAATCCTACGAGCGGAAAAGAGGCTTGCTTGCCTCTGTAAAACTAAGGCGGTGTAAATTTTGGTAGAGTTTAAAGACGTGTCCGTTACCTATTCAAGCGGTGTGGACGCTCTGAACAAAGTAAACCTGAAGATAAACGACGGCGACTTCGCTTTCGTGGTAGGTCCTTCAGGCGCCGGAAAATCAACACTTATCAAGCTGGTGCTTAAAGAAATAGATGCGACCAGCGGTACAGTAATGGTAAACGGCTTCAATCTGAAAAAGCTGAGAAGAAGAAAGATACCTGCCCTTCGCAGAACTATCGGCGTTGTTTTTCAGGATTTCAGACTTATCCCTACAATGACAGTTTATGAGAACGTGGCGTTCGTGCTGAGAGTGATCGACGCTCCTGCAAAGTACATAAGAAGCCGTGTTCCGTATGTTATAAGCCTTGTGGGACTTTCCGATAAGGCGAAAAGCTATCCGACCGAGCTTTCAGGCGGTGAGCAGCAGCGTGTGGCACTTGCAAGAGCACTTGTAAACGACCCACAGCTCATCATTGCCGACGAGCCTACAGGAAATATCGACCCTGCGCTTTCATATGAGATAGTAGAGCTTCTCAAAGGCATAAACGAGTGCGGCACTACCATTCTTATGGTTACCCACGAGCATGACCTTGTGCGCTATTTCGGAGGCAGAATTATCAACATCAACAAAGGTCAGATCGCCTTTGACGAAGTGATAGGAGGCTCCAATGAAAGCAAGTAGTTTTAGATATCTTATAAATCAGGGCTTCAAGGGCATTTGGAAAAACAGAATGATGACGTTCGCCTCTTTCTGTATCCTGCTCGTTTCCCTGCTTATGGTAGGCACTTCGGTGCTGGTTTCCATTAACCTTACAAGAATAATCGGCGGTATCGAGGACAAGAGCGAGGTCATCGTTATCGTTAAGGACGGCACAAGTCAGGCTGATATGCAGACCCTTGAAAATAATCTCAAAGAGGTCGGAAATATCAACACTGTGAGCCTTTATTCAAAGGACGAGGCGTGGAAAAATATGCTCAAGGGCATGACAGACGAGGAAAAGGATTTCTTCCAGTATGCTGACGATAACCCATTGCCTGATACATACAAGGTAACGGTCAAGGATATCGAGAAGATGAGCGAAACAACCACTCAGATAGAGACCTTTGACAATGTTGACTCAACAAAGTCCCCTACAGCATTTGCTGATATCCTTATCAGTATAAGAAGAGTATTTACGATAGTTGCCTTTGCGGTCATTGTGGCACTCGTTGTGGTTTGTCTGATAATCATTTCAAATACCACCAGAGCAAGCGTTTTCGCAAGACGTAAAGAGATCAACATCATGAAATATGTAGGCGCTACCAACAGCTTTATCAGGATACCTTTCTTTATCGAGGGTATGATAGTTGGTCTGCTTGCAGCCGCAGGCGCACTGCTGCTCACAAAGTTTGCCTACGAGGGAATTTACAACATCTTCAATGATGACTTCAAGCTCTGGAGCATTCTCGGTGTTCAGAATTTGTATTCGTTCAAATCCCTCTTGCTCCCTGTTGCAGCATCTTATCTTATCACAGGCGCTGTTATCGGTGCGGTGGGTACTTCTATAAGCACAGGCAAGCATCTTAAAGTATAATACATTTGCCAAATATAGACATAAGGCAGGCTATGATCCAACGGGGTTTTTAGACTGCCTTTTGTTGCAGTTTAAAGCATATCCTGATATGAGATAAAAAAAGAAAGAACGTGCGGGATAATGCGTTAGAGGAAGATAAAAACGTGTAAAAATGGTCTTTTTTAAGACGGAGGACAGGTATGAAAACAGGTATATTCACAATGAAGCGAGTATTGGCTTTCACTATCGCCGTAGTTGCTTCCATGACAATGCTTGCAGGCGGCACACAGCCGGTCATGACAGCGCAGAACGCTTCTGCAGAAAGTCAGGCAATAAAGAACAACAAGAAAAAAATATCCTCTGCCAAGGATAAAATAAGCGAGCTTGAACAAAAGCAGGCTGACCTTGACAAGCAGATAAACAGCACAAAGGACGATATCTCCAAGGAGGAAGAAAATCAGAAAGCGATCCAAGAGCAGATAGAAACTGTTCAGGAAACTATACTGACCCTTGAGGATTCTATCACTGACCTTGAAACTGAGATAGCCGACCTTGAAGAGGCTATCGCAAAGAGCGAAATAAAAATAAAAAACAAGAGAACTGAGATAGAAAATGGCGTTGTTGACTTCAAACAACGTCTTAGAGCAATGTATGTTGCTGGAAATAGTTCATACACCGATATTCTTATTGGTTCGACGGACTTTTATGATATGCTTATGAAAATAGAGCTTGTCAAAAGAGTGGCTGACCATGACAACACCATGATCGACGGACTTGTTGAGCTTAAAGGCGAGTATGAATCTCAGGAAACAGAGCTTGAAGCCAACAAGGCTGACCTTGAAACTAACAAAACTACCCTTGAGGAACAAAAGGCCTATCACACTGAGCAGAAGAAAAAGCTTGACGACCTTTATGCAAAAAGTCAGGCTGTTATCGACCAGCTTGAGGAAGATAAGGCGGCTTATGAAGCTAATAAGGAGCAGATAAACAAGGAGCAGGATGACTTCGAGGCACAGCTCCAGAAGCTTTACAAGGAGCAGGAGCAGATCAAAAAGAAGGAAGAAGAGGAACGTAAGAAAAAAGAAGAGGAAGAACGTAAGAGAAGAGAGGAAGAAGAACGTAAACAACAGCAGCAACAGCAGAATAATAACGGCAATTCTTCATCTTCTAATGCAAACGGCAACACCTCTAACAGCGGTCAATCTTCTACCAATAACGGTGACTACAATTATACCGACAAGAGCCAGTTTACATGGCCTGTGCCGGGTTATTATCATATTTCCTACGGCGTGGGTTGGCGCTGGGGCGCTTATCACAAGGGTATCGACATCTGGTCTCCTGGAATAAGAGGCGCAAAGATATGCGCTGCCGCTGAGGGTACTGTTATACTCGTCAGCAACACCTGCACACACGATTATGGCAAGAACGGCTCATGCGGCTGCGGCGGTGGATACGGAAACTACTGCATAATCGACCACGGCAACGGCTACTGGACTCTTTACGGTCACTCACAGTATATGAGCGTAACACAGGGTCAGCACGTCAACAAGGGCGACGTTCTGGGTATTGTCGGCTCAACAGGATATTCAACCGGCGACCACCTGCACTTTGAGGTGCGATTGAACGGCGTGGCTCAGAATCCGTCAAATTATGTATAAACAGGCAATGCCGAAAGGTCTTGCCCCACAACCAAAGGAGTCTTTTATTTCATGAACAGGCTTTACAGCTTAAAACGCATTCTCACTTTCATTATCGCATTCGCTGTTACCGCTGGTATTGCAGGAAGCAGCTACAATTCGTCTTTGAAGATAACCTCAGCGGACACTGAAAGCTCGCAGGGGGAGGACTATAGCTATACTGACTCTGTGGCTGACGGAGGTCAGCAAAGCGATGAACAAACAGAAAATGACGATAATTCTCAGGAGGAGTCAACAGGTTTTGACATCACACAGTATGCAGAACAGCTAAGAGAGCTATCAAAAAAGCAGACGGAAATAAACGAACAGCTCGACAAATATGATGAGGACATTGAGAAAAACGAGAAAAAGCAGAAGCTTCTGAAAGAAAAGATAGATTCTATAAATGACGAGATAGACGTTCTCAAATCTTACATGACCGCACTGGAGCTTCAGATAAACACCAATCAGCGAAATATCGATAAGAAGCAGGCTGAGATAAACAAGGGCATAGAGGACTTTAAACAAAGATTAAGGGCAATGTATATCGCAGGGTCGGACAGCTACACCACAATGCTTTTGGAATCAGACAGCTTTTATGACATACTCATGAGATTAGAGCTTATAAAGCGTGTGGCACACCATGATGACACTATCATTGATAACCTTATAAAACTCAAAACTGAATATGAGGGTATGCAAAAGACCCTTGACAAGCAGAAAGCCGAGTATGACGCTCAGTACACACAGTATACACAGCAGAAAGATATGCTCAGTCAGCTTTACCGCTCCAGTACCAAAACACAGCAGGAGCTTAAAGCTAAGCAGAAGAAGCTCAGAGAGCAGAACGAAGCCTATGAGGCGGAGCGTGAGCAGTTTGAGGGCAGCCTTTCCGGCATACTGAAATCGTCAGGCTCAGGCGGAACAGCAAGAGATAACGAAGTTTCCGCCACAATGGCACTTGCAGATGTGAAGCTTGAGGAGCTTCACAAGGAGATAAATGACCGCCTTGACAAGGGCGAAAAGCTTGGAGATACCGAGCCTGATTACTACTTCGCATGGCCTGTTCCGGGGGCTTACTCCGTATCATCAGGCGTGGGCGCACGCTGGGGCTCATATCACACGGGTCTTGACATTCCTGCGGCTCATGGCACGCCTATTCACGCTTCATGCAGTGGCAAGGTCATAAAGATAAACACCACCTGCACGCATGACTACGGCAAGGAGGAGTCCTGCGGCTGTGGCGGCGGTTATGGAAACTATGTTATCATCGACCACGGCAACGAATTCATTACCCTTTACGGACACCTTTCCGAGGTAGATGTAGAGATAGGCGACGAGGTGAAAAAAGGCGACGTTATCGGCAAAATGGGTTCGACCGGCTTTTCAACAGGCGACCACCTGCACATTGAGATACGCTATCAGGGTTATATATTGAACCCTGCGTTCTATCTTGATGTTACACAATAAAAAAAATCGACCTCTTATGAAAAAACATAAGAGGCCTTTTTTTATCTTATTTTGAAGCACTCGCACGCTTACAAAAACGTGAAATAATCGCTGTGATAAATCTTGTTCCTGCAGTGCAAAGAAGCATTATCACTGGGATAAATGTGACGATATATCTCGGTGGATTTTCCCAGATAAGGAAAAAGAGTATAACTCCCGTGAGAGTCACTATGCTGAAAAACAAAACAGAGTGGCGACGCTTGCCAGCGGCATAAACTGCACCAAACGCCATTGCTATGAGCATTGCACTGTGATAGCCGTCTACATAGCTACCAAGCAAGCGACTGTTCAATACCTCTCGCAGATCTCCTGAGGGGTCGGAGCGTGATAGATATTTGCCATAGGAAAAACCACCGCTGTCCCACGTTCTGGCGACTTTGTGATAAGCCATTTTGCAGGCTTCATAAGGGGTGCTTATATTTTCAAGGCGGGCTTTTATTTCTCGGATATTCGCCTGCTTTTTGGCGTCATATGTATCAAATGACATAGTGAAGTCAACGTCCTCGTCAACGTGGGTCTTGTATTCGCTGTTAAGGCTCATCATTATCCAGTGTGTAACAGGGAAACGATATCTGTCTACCATTTTTTCATCAGAGATACCCATAGAAAGACCGCCATAGTATGCCGCCTTTGAAACGCCAATAAACAGCATAACGGCCGCAAGGCTCAGGATAGCTCCCCTTTTTACACCCATTTTCAGCACAAAAATATCATTACTGAAATCAGCATTACTGCAATGCTTCCCTTTACAGTGTTTCCAAGTGCGATAAAAAGGCTTGCTATAAGAGCATAAACAACGCTTTTGGTTTTGCTTTTTTCTTTCACCGCAAGGGTAAGAAAATAAAGAGTACAGCTTACAAATATCATGCCTGCTGTGTCAGAATGAAAAAACGGCGTATACAGAAGCATAACAGGCATAAGTGCCGAAATAATGCCGCAAAAAAGCCTTTGACTGTTAAGTTTGAATATCCTCTCCCCTGCGAGAAAGGTCATTATTACGCTAAGTTGAATAAGAATTACGTTAAAGGTCTGCCCCGCATAGATGCTCACGCCGCCGGTGAAAAGCTTCCATAAGGCGAAAAATGGTATCTGCAAATATATCATGCCCCATGCGTTAGGGTATTTTGCAGCATAAATACGATAGCTTTCTTTGATGCTCCCCAGATCTTCACCCATGACAAAGCGTTTTGCGAACTCCCCTGTTATTTTGGGGTCAACCATTTCGTAATTGTAATAAAGATAACGCACAAACAATATCTGCAATGCAAGCAAAATCAGGCAGAAAAAAGCAAATATAAGTCTGACACGCTTTTTGGTAAGCTTCTTTTCACAGCGTTTCAGAGCAATATACAACACTATCGCCGCCGCAAGGAAAAATGGTCCAAGACAAAGCATTCGTATGTTACTGCGTTTTATGTATGAGATAAACACAGTTGCAGTGCAACAGCAGCACACGATCATGCTTGTGACCGCAAAAAATCGGCCGGTTTTCTTCACAAACATTTTTATCTCCTTATTAGGATGTATCCTCATAATATATTTTTTTACATGAGTTCGCCCTGTTTATTTATTTTGTTCTATATTTCTACATTTGAATTATATCATCAACGAAAATAAGTTTCAATTATTTTAACAACTGAAATTGAATGAACTTTTTAAAGTTTTTTTAGTGAAGTAAACAAAAAAAACGCCGCTCTGTTGCAAAAAACAAAGCAGCGAGTATTAGTATAAGACCATTATTTTGTGCCGAAGATCCTGTCACCTGCGTCGCCAAGACCAGGAACGATATAAGCGTCCTCGTTAAGCTTTTCGTCAAGGTTGCCTACATAAATGTCGATATCAGGGTGAGCCGTTCTCAGAGCGTCAAGACCCTCAGGAGCAGCGATTATGCACATGAACTTGATGTTCTTGCAGCCCTTGTCTTTCAAGAAGTCAACAGCCTGTATCGCAGATCCGCCTGTCGCAAGCATTGGGTCACAGACAATAACAAGTCGCTCGTTTATTCTATCAGGGAGCTTGCAGTAATACTCGTGAGGCTCGTGTGTGACCTCGTCACGGTAAAGACCGATATGACCGACCTTTGCAGACGGAACGAGTGCAAGAAGTCCGCTTACCATGCCAAGACCTGCCCTCAGGATAGGCACGATAGCAAGCTTTTTGCCGCAGAGCATAGGGAGCTTTCTTGTGGTGATAGGTGTTTTGACCTCAACGTCCTCTGTTGGAAGATCTCTCATAGCCTCGTAGCCCATGAGCATTGCGACCTCTTCCACAAGTATACGGAACTCTCTTGTTCCTGTGTTTTCGTCACGCATAAGCGTTATTTTGTGCTTTACAAGCGGGTGATTGATGATATTTACGTTTCCCATTTTCCGATTTCCTTTCGTAATGATTTATAAATTCGCATTTTTTTGTGTGCAGTAACGTGCGAACACTGTTAGCCTCTGCAATTTTGTTATAATTATTTCTTGGCTGCGTTGCCTTTTTTCTTTGAGAGCATAACGTTTGTAAGAATGCCAAGGATAAGTGCTGCCGCTACTTCTGTGAGTGTTATATCACCGAATGTGAGTGTCAGACCGCCGATACCTGCAATGAGGATAACTGACACAACAAAGAGATTTCTGTTATCGTCAAGGTTTGCGTCCTGTATCATTTTAAGACCTGAAACTGCGATAAAGCCGTAAAGAGCAATACAAACGCCACCCATTACGCAGGCAGGGATAGAATCAACGAACGCAACAAGCGGAGTGATGAAGGAAAACAGCATACAGCCGACAGCTGCTGCAAAGATAGTAATAACGGAAGCATTTCCCGTGATAGCAACGCAAGCAACGGACTCGCCGTATGTTGTGTTCGGACAGCCGCCGAACAGTGCGCCTGCGATAGAACCTACACCGTCGCCGAGAAGCGTTCTTGTAAGACCGGGCTCTTCAAGGAGGTCATGGTCGATAATAGAAGAAAGGTTTTTATGGTCAGCAACGTGTTCTGCAAAAACAACAAGTGCAACCGGCACATAGGCTACAAATATAGTAGCAAAATATGTGAAGTCGAACTCCTTAAGACCTTTCAGACCTGAAACGAACGCAAAGTCAGGCAGGCTAACAAAGGTTTTCAGTGAAACGCTGCCGTCTGTGAGCATATAGCTGCTGAAAACGCTGAAATCTACTATTTTAAGTGCGTCAATATCACATATATTGCCGATAACAGTGAAGATCGCTGCGGCTGCATAGCCTACGAGGATACCGATTATAAAAGGTATAAGTCTGAGTGTTTTCTTGCCATATGTTGAGCAAAGCATTACCACTGCGAGGGTAATAAGTCCGCAGATAAGAGCCACATATGACGAGCCAACAGGCACATTGGATACAGTTTCTATAATCTCAGGTGTGCCGCTGTCTGTTGACACCGCATACTCTGTTACCTGCTTTGTAACATCGCCTTTGACGAGGTCGCCGATAGCATTTCCTGCAAGGGAAAGGCCTATTATAGCAACGGTCGGTCCTATTACCACCGCAGGCATGAGCTTATTGAGCCAGCCTACTCCAACAAATTTTACTACTATTGCGATAACGACATATACAAGTCCTGCAAGGAATGCACCAACGATAAGTCCAAGCATACCAAGCTGCATTGAAACGCCGCCTGCAAAAGCCGCCGCCATTGAGCCTAAAAAAGCAAAGGACGAACCGAGGAACACAGGGCTTTTTCTTTTTGTAAAAAGGATATAAACTATAGTTCCCACACCTGCACCAAACATTGCAGCCGCAGGAGTAAGACCGTTGCCGATAATAAGCGGCACAGCGATGGTCGCCGCAAGGATAGCCAACATCTGCTGAAGTGCAAACACTACCAGTTGACCAGCCTTTGGCTTGTCTGAAACATCAAAAATAAGTTTCAATATAACACCTCATTCATATTTTTTCTTTTCCCATATAAATGGAAAACACTTCTTTGCGGTACGTTTTGACACAAACCGCCTTTTTAATTTTAACTTATAACAATATTTTTGTCAATGAGCTAAATGCCGTATTTCAGCAGGATTTTTTGTGCGTAATTGCCCATTTTCTTTGACAAATAAGCTGTTTTGCGTTATAATAGCAATTGATATATTGTATTATGTGAGGTAATGACATGAAAAATTACAGATATGTTCTTTTTGACCTTGACGGCACGCTTACTGAGTCGGGCGAGGGCATAATAAATTCGGCTGTATACGCACTGAAAAAGTTCGGCATAGAGCCTGAGATGGGCACGATGACAAAGTTTCTCGGCCCACCGCTGAAAGACTCTTTCAGGGATTTTTACGGCTTTGATGATGAAAAATGCGAGCAGGCTGTTAAATACTACCGTGAATATTACACCACCAAGGGCATTTTCGAGAACCGTGTTTATGACGGCGTTGAAGAATGTCTTAAAAAGCTGTCAGAGGCTGGGCTTCACCTTGCGGTGGCGACTTCTAAGCCGCAGGTCTTTGCGGTGAAGATACTGGAGCATTTTCACCTTGCACAGTATTTTGACTACATAGGCGGTGCTGAGCTTGACGGCTCTAGGAGCGTAAAGGCGGACGTTATCGTGCACACTTTGAAAAACTGCGGAGTTAATGACCGCTCACAGGTGATAATGGCAGGCGACAGGTATCATGACGTACTGGGTGCAAAGGCTCTTGGCATAGACTGCATCGGTATGCTTTACGGCTACGGCACAAGAGAGGAGCTTTCTCAGGCAGGTGCGGTGTATATAGCCGAAACGCCTCTGGAAGCCGCAAAATGGCTTCTGGGATAAATTTGACAGGTGTACAAAAGAGCGAAAACCTATTGCAAAAGTCAAATGTTTATGATATAATAAAATAAATTATTATGTGGCGGCATAAGAAATAAGCTTGTGATCCTGCCACGATCAAGAGGAGTTGTTTTCTGTGATAAAGTTTCGCAACCACATTGGAACTATAGGTATATCCACTGGATATCTCAGACAGCTTATCTCGGATACTGCCGAAAGCTGTTTCGGCGTGGCAGGACTTAACGCCTATGGTGCAAAACAGGGCGTTTCTGCAATGCTAAAAAAAGAGAACACCACAAAGGGCGTTATAATCCGTCAGGACGGGGACGAGCTTATCGTTGACCTGCACATCACTGTGAACTACGGCATAAATGTCGGAGCTATCGTTGACAGCATCATTCACAAGGTAAATTATGTTCTGACAGAGCAGGCAGGTGTCAACGTTAAATCTGTGAACGTTTACGTTGACGAAATGAAAGGCTGAACGTCCTAGGATATCTATAACAGTATAGGAGGAAAACTATAGTGATAAACGGAGGCTTGCTGCGTGACGCTGTCATAAGTGCCGCACACAGCATATCTAACAAGAAAAAATCAGTTGACGAGCTTAACGTGTTCCCAGTACCTGACGGAGATACAGGAACAAATATGTCAATGACTATAACAAATTCCGTAGCAGAGCTTGAAAATCTCAGCGACGATACAGACTGCTCAGTTGTGGCAAGCACAACAGCTTCTGCACTTCTTAGAGGTGCAAGAGGAAACTCAGGCGTTATACTTTCGCTTATTTTCAGAGGCTTTGCAAAAGGACTTGCAGGCAAGAAGGAAATGGGTGCGAATGAGATTGTGGAGTCGCTGGAACAGGGCGTTTCAGGAGCATACAAGAGCGTAATGAAGCCTACAGAGGGAACTATCCTGACAGTTGCAAGAGAGTCTGCGGAGAAAGCAAGAGAAATGCTCCACTCCACAAACGATCCTATTATTATAATGGAGGAAGTTTGCAAACAGGCTGAACTTTCACTGAACGAAACACCAAAGCTTCTCCCTGCACTTGCCAAGGCAGGCGTTGTTGACGCAGGCGGCAAGGGACTTCTCATTATCTTTGAAGCAATGAGAGATGTATTCAAGGGTGGCGAAATAGTAAAGGCCGATGCTCCTGCACAGAAACAGCAGGTAACAGTCGACACATTTGCGGCTACTGTTGGTCAGTATGACTGTGAGATACACTTCACATACTGCACTGAAATGATAATCACAAAGAAAGCTGACGCTGACGATTCATCAAAGCTGAGAGCTTATCTTGAAACCATAGGTGACTGCGTTGTAGTTGTCGAGGACGATGAGATAATAAAGGTACACGTTCATACCAACGACCCTGGTAAGGCTATCCAGAAGGGTCTTGAATTTGGCTATATCAATCTGCCAAAGATAGAAAATATGAAGCTCCAGCACAAGGCCAGACAGAAAGAAGCAAAACAGGAGTTCGTTCCTGCAAAGCCTGAAAAGCAGTACGGCTTTGTTGCAGTTGCGGCAGGAAACGGCATTGAGTCAATGTTCAGAGATATCGGTGTTGACTGCATCGTTAAGGGCGGACAGACCATGAACCCGTCCACAGAGGATATACTTGCGGCAATAATGTCATGCCCTGCTGAAACGGTTTTCGTTCTGCCAAACAACAAGAACATTATCATGGCGGCTGAGCAGGCTGTTAAGCTTGCAGACAGAAAGGTATGCGTGCTTCAGACAAGGACTATACCGCAGGGAATGTCAGCAATGCTGGCATTTGACCCTGACGCTGATTTCAACACAAACCGCATTGAGATGACCAATGCACTTGAAAGAGTTGCCACAGGTCAGGTAACATTTGCGGCAAGGGATTCTGACTATGAGGGTCACGCTATCAAGCAGGGCGAGATACTCTGCATCGAAAACGGCAAGCTGAGCTTTGTGGAAAAAGACGTTTCAAAGGCAGCTTACAAGCTCACAAAGAAGCTTGTTAAGGGCGACAGTTCCTTCATCACGATCCTTTACGGCTCAGACGTTACAGACGAGGCGGCCGAGGCACTGCAAAAGCAGGTAGCTGCGAAGTTCTCAAATCTTGATGTAAACCTTATAAACGGCGGTCAGCCTGTTTACTACTACATCATTTCTGTAGAATAAGATAACAAGGCGGACGGCATTGAGCTGTCCGCTTTTTTTGTACAATGGAGAAATTTTTATGAGTGATATAACAAAGGTTCAGTGCAGAAAATGCCTGTTGGAGAATATGGACGAAAATGATTTTCTCCGTGATATGCGTTCGCACATTGCGACATATCCTGCGGACAAGAGGGTATCGGAGGAAGAGTATCGTCGGCGTTTGGCGTTTTGCAAGGATTGCGAAAAGCTTGTGGACGGAATGTGCGTTTTATGCGGCTGTTATGTTGAACTGAGGGCGTTGAAGATAGGTATGCGTTGTGCGGATATAGATAAGAAGTGGTAAAGGCAGCATTTGATTGTAGGGGATAGTTTGTTGTGCCGCAAAATCGCTGTCGCTCTTTGCGGATTTTACTTTGTTTAATGGGATAGGAAAAAGCGGTGCAGAGATTTGTTCTCCGACACCGCTTTATTATTTCTTTTACTGTTGTGTGCTTTTTTACTTTTCTGCACCGCTTAGTCGGCTGTCGCCGAATGAGGCTCTGCCTCATACTCCGCAGGGGCTTTGCCCCTTGACCCCACAAGCCCTCTAGCGTCGGGCTTGAGCCTGCGCTTTATTGCTCGCTTCGCTCGGTGCTTAGTAATTTGCTCGGTTCAGCTATGCACATTCCTCACTCCTCACTCCTCACTTACCTCACTCCTCACTCACTCCGCCATTGCTTCTTCCATTTCCTTTACAAGCTCTCCGAACATTGCAAGTGCTTCATTAATAGGCTGAGTTGTTGCCATATCTACACCTGCACCCTTAAGCAATGAGATAGGGTCAGTTGAGCAGCCGCCTTTCAGGAAGCCTATATAATCCTTTACCGCAGGTTCGCCATACTTCAATATTCTCTGTGAAAGTGCGATAGCTGCGGAATAGCCTGTTGCGTACTGATAAACATAATAGTCATAATAGAAGTGCGGTATCCTTGCCCACTCCAATTTTATCTCATCATCAAGCACTATTCCGTCACCGAAATAAAGCTTGTTTAGCTGGCCGTAAAGCTCGTTCAGCCCCTCGGCTGTCAGACTCTCCCCTGCCGCTACCATTTCATTTATTTTCAGCTCAAACTCTGCGAACATTGTCTGGCGGTAAAGTGTGGTACGGAACTGTTCAAGAAAGTAATTTATAAGATACGCTCTCTGCTTTTTATCCTCGGTATTTTTCAGCAGATACTGCATAAGAAGGGCTTCGTTGCAAGTTGAGGCTACCTCTGCCACGAAGATAACGTAATCTGAATATACCACAGGCTGATTTT
Organism: Hominimerdicola aceti; assembly: GCF_025567495.1. Lineage (NCBI taxonomy): Bacteria > Bacillati > Bacillota > Clostridia > Eubacteriales > Oscillospiraceae > Hominimerdicola > Hominimerdicola aceti. Next base: position 55,944 of record NZ_JAOQJZ010000013.1, read on the forward strand.
TATTTGAAAGATACGAGTGTATAGCATGACCCATTTCGTGCGCCAGAGTAAACATACAGTTAAGTGTATCCTTATGATTGAGCAGCACATAAGGGTGAACTCTTGCACCTGCGGAATATGCTCCACTTGTTTTGCCCTCGTTCTCGTAGACGTCTATCCAGCGGTTTTCAAAGCCCTCTTTGAGTATTGCAAGGTAATCCTCACCCATAGGTGCAAGGGCTTTCAGGACAGTTTCCTTAGCCTCCTCAAAGGTTATCTTCATATCTGCGTCAGGAACAACAGGAGTATAAAGATCATAGAAATGCAGCTCATCAACGCCCAAAAGCTTCTTTCTCAGTGCAACATAATCGTACATATAGTGCATATTGTCATGAACGGCTTCAATAAGGTTTTTGTACACTGAAACAGGTACTTCTGTTCCGTCCAAAGCGGCTTCAAGACTTGAATCATATCTTCTTGCCTTTGCATAGAAGTTTACCGCTTTTATCTGTGCCGACAGTGTTGCCGCACAGGTGTTCTTGAACTTGTCAAATGTGCCGTACATAGACTCGAAAGCCGACTTTCTCAGTATTCTGTCCTCGCTCTGCACCAGTGGGATATAGCTTCCGTGTGTGACCTGATGAGCCTTGCCGTCCTTATCCACAGCGTCAGGGAAACGCAGGTCTGCGTCAGAAAACATAGAGTAGATATTCTCAGGGGACTGACCCATTTCACCAGTCAGGGCAAGTATCTTCTCCTCAGCCTCAGAGAGGATATGAGCCTTTTTGCGGCGGAGCTTATCCAGCGCACGCTTATAAAGCTTCAACTCAGGCTTATCCTCATAGAATTTCTGAAGCTTATCCTCCTCGATAGAAATGATCTCAGGTGTTTCAAAGCTTCCTGCTGAGTTTACTGCAACATAAGCGTTCATAAGCTGACCGAGAAAGCCCTGATACTTTGCATTTGCAGTGTCCTCGTCAGAACGTCTTTGAGCATAGTTGCCAAGGCTGTCGCAAAGAACAGATATCTCGTCTGAAAGCTGCATAAAATCATAAAGCGTGTCAGCACTCTCGCTAAGCCTGCCCTTGAACGCCGCTATCCTCTCAGGCATAGCCTTAAGCTTTTGCAAGTCCTCCGCCCACTTTTCGTCAGTGGCATAAATATCCTCCAGTGCCCACTTGAACTGTTCAGGCACTTCACTTCTCTTAGGTATTCTTTCCTCGCTCATTTTCATGACCTCGTTTCTATAATAATAGGTATAGGCTTGTCTTGTGTGGTATTGCCTATAATTAATTTGCGTAACGCTGGTTACATTATACTCCATTGACGTACTTTTGTCAAATTAGGGCAGGTGAACTGTAAAATAATACACGATACAAATAAAAATACGCCCAGCGGCATAAAGCTAGGTGTACAAAAAAGCCGTGGCGGGAATGCCCGTCACGGCGAGTGACTTGGTGCCGGTGACCGGGGTCGAACCGGTACGGTATCGCTACCATCGGATTTTGAGTTTTGAACTTCGTTTCACTCCAAATCACTTCTCGTCACTCAGAAATCACGCTATTTCAACGTTTCATGAAATACGAGCTATGAAAGATGCGCTAATTCAACATTTTCAAAATACACCTCAAAAGCCCCTCAGAAAAAAATTTTTGGCAGAAAATAATCCCGTATAATAAAACTTGACACATACAAAACAATCAAAGTATAATAAAAACAAAGGAGATTGGCACAGATTGGGGAAATAGACACAGGTGCAGGCTCACGTACACCGGGAGAGTCACTTACTATCGCACAGCAGCTTCAGGCGGATAAAAAGTCCCGTGAGCTGTCCGAAGCGTCAGTAACAATAGTGGAGTATCTCCGCCATGAGCAGAACCGAGGTCAACAGCAGAAACGCAAGTGGAATGACCTTGAATGATACAGCGCATTGCACCGAGGATTTTCCTTTAATTGCTGCGCCCTGCACAAGAATTATTACAATTATTCTGATATGCTGGGCTCTGAAATCATTGTAGGCTATAATATGGTTACTATGAAATTGGAGGTGCATGATATGTTAGTGATACCCGAATTGGCAATGCCGAAATCACAAAAAAGTCACGACTGTCTGCAACGGCAGGCGTGAGATCTGAACGGACTATGAACAGGCAAAAGCATATTTCCTTGAACTCATGATGTCTATGGACGGTGAGGAGCATGAACGTGCGAAGTGCGTTTACATTCAACTGCTTCGCGGGCTTGACGAGTGTAGTGATGAGGACTGATATGAAAAATAGGAGCGTTACCACAATGGCAACGCTCCTATTTTTACATACAAATATAATCAGCAAGTGAATCACATATCTTCTTATGCTTAGTATTAGGAGTAGTCTGAAAAATCTCTCCTGTGGTTGACTGCCATATTACAATGCCATCAATGTTCAACTGCTCTATAACGTACCAGTCAGCAGGAACATCGGGAGTAATGCTCCTTTCACTCAGCGTTACATCAACAACGTTGAGACGCTTTGCCTTGCATATTCCTGTTATCTCATGACCATCATAAGTCGCAAATCCGAATTTTAACAAATACTGTTTGTATTCAGCGGAGAATGACAGTTTGAGTTTTTCTTCTGCTTTGGTAATGTCATCTGCTGATCCTGCAATATAGGATTTAAACAAGGGTTGCTTTTTCAATGCCGCCAGTATATCCATACTATATCTCCTTTATGCACTAAGTAACGTCGCCATACTTTTCCAAAAATCCATACGTTGAGTATCCCAAGTATTACCAGGAGCATGAGCTTCGCTCGCTTTTCCAAATACGTGCCATATTTTATTGTTGCCATTTTGCATATGCTCCGCTTTGGTAAGAATAGCAAGAGTAGAATCAGCCTTTTGACCTATGTGATGTAGCTCATACGGCAAACCAGAAATCGGATCAATTGCCGCTTTTCCTTGCTGCATTAGCTCTAAATTAGTCATTCCAGTAGCTTCGTCAACAAAGTTTAGGTCTATATTTCTGATTAAAGCTGTTTTGCCGTTAACCATTTCAGCTGTCAGCCCTGCCTCTTTGCATATTTCAAATTGCTCCATGTTACTAAATTGTTTAATAACATCAATGGGGTATTTGGATTCTTTCTGAATTGTCGCAGCCTGTTTCATTGTCAAACCATTCAGTGTTGCACCTTTTAGTGCGATAGCTTCACTGGATCCACCTGTTATAGCACCCGTACAAGCTCCCCACATATACCCTTCGCTGCCTTTGAAAGCAGCGGCTTTTACAGCCTTATCGAAATCGTGGGTTTGGATCCCCTCTACTACTCCGGCAGATACACCGCTGATCACACCTGATGATAGAGCAAATACAGTTGCAGATTTTGCGGAAGCCGCAAATATCATACTTACCGCAGGTGCTCCAGCACCGCCTGTTACTACCGATACGGTCACACATAATAAGATAACCCCTGTTCCGATGGCAACATTGCGGATAACTTTATCGAAGGTATCATCATATTCCTCGAACGGAACAACATCTGTCTGACCGTTTTCACCGAGTGTGAAGATAAATTTATCCCCCTGAAAAGCCTCCTCAAGATCAGATAGCTTATAACCGAAATAGATATTCTCTTGAGAATTATAGGCTAATTCATCAAGATATTCCTTAGAAATGTAAACTGCTTCAACATTCTCTACGAAATACTTATCGCTGTCGAGCTGATTGACCAGATCAGTATAAACTGTATCCTCCACATATCTCATAAGATTAGGATCGTTCAGGGAAGTGAAAACGAGAGAATTAACATATTCTTCGGAATTTGTATCCACAGTAGATTGTGCTGAGGTCAGATCTGCACTTTCATTTGGTACAGTGGCTTCTGTAGCTAATGACTCTGTTTTATCCACTTCGGAAATATCAGTCTGTTCTGTGATCGATATTGTAGTCTCAGATGATGTATCGACTGCATCTTGTAAGGAACACCCCGTAAGGAGCATAGCACAGGAAAGCAGTATGGCAAGTGCTTTTTTCATAGCGTCCCTCTTATTATTCATCATTTTTCTTCTTTCTGAGAACGGTAGCAATTATACCGCCAAGAGCTACAACACCAATACCTCCGCCAACTATGAGGAGTACAGATTTACTCTCATTCTTTTTGACGGAGGCAGTTGTGCTGTTTGCTGCATCTGATGTTGCTTCAGGACTTGATGTTGTAATATCAGCGGTAGTGGTTTCCACCACAGGCTCAATAATATCTCCGTCGTCAGTAATTGTATATCCCTTATCGACAAGGGCATTCAACTCAGATATTTCGTAATGCTTAGAAGAATTGAGATTCTTGGTGTATGCTGTTAGAATATTGTTGCTTCCAACATATATAGTCTTTACGGCAGGCTCAAGTTTATCATCATAGCGGTTAAAGGCTTTGATGGTGTATATTCCTTCATCGGTAAACGTTTCTCCGTCAGAAGCAACGCCATTAAATCTTGTATCCTCTACAAGCCCATTCTCCGTATTATTCAGTATTTCTTTCTTGACTTGGAGCTTGGGATAACTTGATTTTGCAGCGTCGATACGAAAGCCATTTTCTGTAACATCACCGTTGTTCAGCTCTGTACCTGATTTGGAGTCAAAGATATAAACCATACAGTTTGCGTTTCTTATCTTGAATTTGAATGAGGTCTGATAATATGTTGTGCTGTCCCAGCCATCATAATCTGTTATAGCATAATCAAGATGAACCTCATAGTCTCCCTCTTCAAAAAGTTGAATCGCAGTATCTGCACCCGGTGACGCAAGTGCGGCAAGATAATCGGAATACTTAACCTCCTCTGCCACATTCTCAGAGTCGGTATGGCGTATAATCAGCTCTCCATGTTTCATGTTATGAGCCGGAACTTTGAATTCTTCATCAGAGCCGTTTTTATCACTCTCTATTTTAAAATCGCTGTTTCCATTCAGTTTTTTGATGTCCTGATCAAGATGGAAAGTTAATTTGACTTTATTTCCTACCTTTTTAAGGTAAACATCTTCTGAATCGCCTTTATCTGTGTATCCGCTTAAACAAAAGTAACCAAGATCTCAGCCGTAATGCGGATCGTCTTTTGTAATTGTCTGAGAGCCAGCGTAATTATTCTTCTTTGTTCCAACGGTATACGATGCATTTTTCGCACCTGCATAGAAATAATACTTTTCGCCTGTCGGTGTAGTATTTATGTCCTTATAGCTTGCATAGAATTCATATACCTGAGCTATTTTTTTGGTACTATAATCATCGGTTTTATAGAACTCCTTAAAAGACCACGAATAATCTTTTGTTCTTTTTTCAGCTTCAAAAGCAGCTATGATTCTATAATAACAGCCGTTGGAAAGCTGAACATTATTTATCTGATCTTTTTCAAACGTCTTATTATCTGTAATGTTGACGGTTGTATTGATAGTAACCCATTTCTCGCCGTCAATGGATGTTTGCAGAATAAGCGCTCCATAATCAATATCGTCACTGAGTTCTATGCCATTAACAACATCGTCCCCATCTTCGATCAGGTGCCAGCTATCTTCTTCGGCTTTTTTTCAGAGTGTCTATGTACTTGAAATCAAGCGAGAATGTCCCATCATCGGCTATCTCATATGCTTTAATTCCGTTTTTATCATAGCTTCTCTGAATATCACCATTTATAGACAGTGTACCTATTCTGAACTCCTTATCCGCATTATCAGAAGGTTCTGACGAATCGATCTCATATTCGCTCTTTTTTCCTAATTCATATACAAGACCATCAATATCAACGGTCTGTTCTTTTGCTTCTGCAACGAACGGAAATGCACCTAAAACTACCGTGAGCATCATTGCAACACCAAATGTGCAGAATAGTTTTTTCAGTAATCTTTTCGTATTACCCTCCCCATTTTAACATGAAGTATGCATATTGCCACAATAGAACTTTTTTAGTAAAATATTCCCTTAATATTATACCACAAAACGGTGTTTTAGTCAATATTGCAAGAAACGAAATAGCTATCGTTGTAATATTTTTATGATAATATACAAATGGTTTCGTTTTCCTATTTTATAATCATTGTATCATATCTTTGAAATCAATTATAAAAATGTATTCCGATAATACAGCCCTCAGAGTGAATTCCGAGGACTGCTTTTATATCAAAGATACTGATGAAGCCAATCAGGTATATTAGGATCATCAGTTGCCCATGATTCCACTTCTCTTTCATCAGTTTCCCAACTGTTTTCATGTCCGTCAAAGAACTTTTGTCTATGGCACTTATACTTTACTACTGTTCCGCCTTCAAGACGGTACTCGTACCAGTAGTAGTTCTGTTTACCATAGCCCTTGTACTCCTGTGTTGTGTAGATAGTCATGACAACAACCTCCTTCACTCATTGTCGATTTCGTTTTTTTCACTCTCGTCATACTGCTCACTATCATAATCGTTACATATCTGCCTTATAGCTTCCTGAGCAGCTTCGGAACGTTCTTTAACCGTCTGTGTCTTCGCTTTGTGCTTCTGAACGAGATACTTGATACCTTCGTATGCACCTATTGCAGCAGTAATTACAACAGTTACAACACCAGCACCCTCAATCATACCGTGTTCATGACCTTCCTGATAGCCTTCATTATGAATATCATCAATGAAGTTGTCTACACCACCGTGTTCGCTTGCTGTCTTTGTCAAATATGCGTAATTGCCTTTTTCATTTGCATCCCACGCCATAAATCATTTCTCCTTTCAGTTAGTCAATATAATTAAACAGTCTGTCAGCTGTATCCGGACCTTTACCACTCTTTTGTGTCGATTGTCTGCTGCTGACGAACGAATTTGCAGAGGTGCGTACTGCAAAGACCTTATACCCCTGCAAGAGATCGACCGCATCATTCTGTATTACGTTACACACAATAACTATCTCTATCTCAGGATCCTTCTTTTTCAGCTTATCTATCATACCAAGGACGGACTTTCCTGCATTGATAACGCTGTCAACAATAATTGCTACCCCTTGTTGTATAGCTGGGAGTTCATCATTTTTAGGATTGTAGCTGTAGAAAGTACCACCAAAGCCCGTATATACACCATCACCGAAGAAGCGACCGCCACGTTCAAGTACGATAACAGCAGCATTGATATTGGGGATAAAACCTCGCATGACCTCACCGAGTTTTCTTCCAAGCCTGATGTGTGCATCTACAAGCCTTGCACCGTTCACACCTGAATCAGACTTGCAGATTGCAATGTCATCTGCTATACAGCCGTTATTGTCAGCCAGTATGTATGGTGATATGTCATAGACTAAATTTATTCCCGACAAATCCGAATCCCCCAGAGAACGGCTAAGATATTTGCCGATATACAGGTAGCCCTTGTCTGCCTGTTTCAGCATATAATAATCATTCTTGCCGTCACCGTATGCTGTGACAGCATATCCTTTATCTTGCAGGAGCTTGACTACAAAGAACTTAGTGTCAGCCGAGATAAGCGTATCAGCGATCACATTCTTTAACGTAAACTGTTCGGAAAGCTGTTTCCAAAGCATCTTGATACCAGATGAAAGTATAACATGGTTTTTATCAGCAACCATACCGAAGATAGTTCCATTTAGGTCTACTGTTCTGAGTTTTTCGATATCATAGCTTAGGTTTTCAACTTCTTTGGTGAACTGAAATGCCTGATACCCCGTATAGAAATTGCCGTCAAATACATGAGTAACGTGACCGCCTGTGCAAACCCTGAACGAGTCCTGTTCTATAATGGTCTTGTCACCGTCGCATATATGAATATCGCATGGCTGCGGATAAAAGTGCATGATTTGATTGGCTATGTCCTCAGCAAGTCCGAATGAACTGAACCCATTCTCAATACTGTCGATGAAAGCCTGCAATCCCTCAGCAGTAATATCTTTCACTACATAGAAGTCCTTGTTACGCTTATGAGATTCTGTTCTCAGGCTTTCGATCTCAAAACTCTGCCACTTGCGAATTCGCTCAACAGAAAGCTCTGCAAATCTTCTATTTTTATCAGAACTTTTCAGCCGCTCTCTGATAATTTCAGGCTCGCAGTATAGGTAAATGAAAACATCATAAAGATCTCCATCGGCATAGGTAAAAGCCACATCATCAAGGAACGAATAGTGACCGTCCGAGATAAAGCTGTCAGTTCTTGCTTTGAGCTGTTCGGCATATCTGATACGTAGAGCATTTTTTTCAGCATCGGAAAGATCCGAAAATCTTCCCGATGCCATTTTGTTAAGTTTCATACTGCCATGTATCACAGGGATAGTAAGTCCTTCAAATATCGTTGTCTTGCCTGCACAGGGCAGACCGTAGAGTGCAAACCGCATTTGTTATCACTTCCTTATAAGTCTGCTGATACTGATGAAAGCCACATTTACAAGTGTTACGCCAACTGCGGCAGCTACCATACTTCCATATTTACGGACTATCTTATTTTTATTATCAGGTTTAGTTTCAATGTTTTTCTCAGGCTCATTATCAGCTTCTTCCGCTGCCTCAAGTTTTGTCATAAGTATTGCAAAATCTTTCTTGAATTCAGTCATATCAATCGCCATCTGGTATTCTTCTGGACATTTGACCTCAGTTACAGCCTCCATCATGGTACAAATGTCCTCATAGGAATACCACTGATTGCTTGTGAACCTTTCAATGAAAGAAGGAAGATAGTTGCTGGGGCAGACTTTTATATAATGATACTTACACTCAACATCAATGCGAGGATTGGTGAAAGTTACGATCTTAAAGATTTTCAGATAATCCATTCCAGCACGTTCAAGTGCCTTGCGGAGTAGAGCTTCACGCTCGTCCATCTTATCAGCGATATTACAGTCATGGTGCATCGAGTTACCTATTCTGTAAAACTCGCCATTCTCATCAATAAAGATGTTCTTTTTGCTGTTCTTGATCTCGATGATGAATATAGCATGATTGGTGAACACGATAGCGTCAATCTCAGTACGTCTGCCATCGAATTCAAGTTCAACATTGTGAAGCACACCGTTCTGACAGCCGAGGTTATCTAATGCTCTGAATACCTTCTGTTCTCCTGCATTTCCTGAAAACTCAGCACTAATGTTATTGCAGACTACCTTGCTGCCATTTACGAACCGTGCAAGTTCATCGTCAGCTACATGACCACGCTCCTCGTTCATCTTGCGGAAATGCCTTTCAACGTCCCAAAGCTGAAGATCACAGTTTTCAGCATGTTCAGCTTTGAAGGTAAGATCAATCAACTCTTTTTGGAGTTTAAGCAGCTCAAGCAGGTACTCACTCCTGGTATAAGTATCCTTAGAAAAAGCGGTTATCTGGGAAATGATCTCGTTTACTCTCTTTTCATTCATCATTTCAAATTCCTCCCTCTTAGATTGAAAACGGGCGTTTTTCTTCTGTACACATTATAATACATATCAGAAAACAGTTATTAAAACCGATTCCATGACCTACAGCCCTTGCGATTCTCTGAAACAAGTATTTCGGTCAAATTCAGGAATTTCGGGTTTTATACGTTCAATAGGCGTATCTGCTTTTGCTATCGGCGGTAAATCTACGCAGTTACCGCATAAATAAACGTTCCCGTTAGCATAGAAGATGTTGTTTATTCCTGCTCCGCACATACCTCCGTACATGGTACAGTCATATTTGCCTATACGGACATTAACCCTGTTCCTGGCTTTATCAAGGAAAATATGAAACTCATCTAAGGATATACCGCCTGCACCTATCATTCGTGAGAATGTTATCCTGCTGCCGAACGGTTCAAAGAAAGCAATCGTATCTTCTGCCTTTTTGAGCGTATCTCTGCCAACGGTACAATTCATTGAAGGATAGCAGCCGTTTACTGAATAATAAAGCTCAATAGCGTTCATGACTTCTGAATGGGTATTGCACCTTAGTCTGTTATGTATCTCAGGTATTCCGTCTATCGAGAAACCCACATTAACCCTATGTCCCTTGAAGAATCCGAGCATTTCTTCATTGACAAGTGTTCCGTTTGTTATGGTATAGGCAGCAATCCTGCCCGACAGAAGGTAGTCGCTGATATACTCAATGTATCCTTCCAGTGATACATAGTCGAGCAGAGGCTCGCCGTTGCCTACAAAGCCGAGTTTGAATACCTCAATATCGTACTTGTCTATGTGTTGCTTGATATTGTCGAGTATATCATACACGTTCATTTCTGCTTCTGTAAGGTATTCCGCCTTTTCAGTGGTGTGAAAGTGGCAGCAAGCACAGTTCAGGTTACAGCGGTTGTTGATGCTGATGCAGGCTCTGGTTATCATCTGAAACTCCTCTTTTTCTTCGATTTGTTTCGATCTTTCATACGCCCCAGTTCAAGGTATTCGTTATACCTATCTTCATAAGTCATATCATCAATGTCAACGATTTTTCTATCAGCCCCTGCTTCCAGTAATATATCACGACATTTAAGATAACCATTCGCACAGGCTTTTATCAAAGCAGTAAACCCGTTTGCGTCCTGCTGGTTGATACTTGTTCTCTCATCATCACAGAGCGTCTTAACAAATTCGACCTTGCCGTCCCAAGCAGCATCCATCAACGGCATATTTCCTTCGTTCTTTTCACGTTGCCTCAGTTTTCCTGCATCGTGAGGATTTCGGCCTTCGACATTCGGATTTGCATGACATTCGTTCAGGAGAAAAATGAACATATCATAATCGTTCATCTGAATTGCATGAGTGAGAGGAGGAAAATACCTATGTTTACAATCCCTCTTGTTAACATCAGCCCCATTATCTATAAGCCACTTGATCTTCGCTTTACGTTGAGTCAAACTATGCTTACGGTTTCTAACCACAGACATAATCAGAGTATTGCCATCAGCCAAGAAAGCATTAATCTCATCCTCATCGGGAGCAATTATATCAGAGTAGTCGTCTGCATAGTAATTATCAAGTTCAACAAGCCCCCTTCATATTGACCAGCTTTTGTTTGGTTATCATATACTCTCTGAGGTGTAAAGCGGTAACAGTTTCATCGCCTTTTAGAAATGCAGAATAGTCAGCATCATCAGTAATAATCTGAACTTCGCACCCGTATTTTTCAGCTGCTTTTTTTGCTACTGCTATAATTTGCTCATCTTTTTCAATTGATTTGTCACCATCATATTCCATTCTTATTACTCTGTCACCGTACCCAATTTCTCGAATAATCTCCCACGCTTTTTTTCCGAGTGCCCCAGCGTTTGAGTTTTTTATTCCATCCAGTTCTCTTATAACAACGTCAGGAATCACAACAATGTTGTATTCCTCGCCAAGTTCATCTACTAACTGAGAATTTTTTATTAAAGCAGAGGTATCAGGAACAGCGATTTTATCTCCGCGCAGGAACTGTTCTGTCTGTTTCCCTGAGTATCCAAAGACATCACAGTATGCCCTTGCCCACTTAATAATAGTTTTTTCTCCTGCCGAACCGCTTTCAGCTCTTGAAAGTGTAGATTTGTTGTCCACACGATATTCATCGTTGCCGCTTGCAGTAAGCAGTTTTCTCATGGATTCAAGACTCTTAACTCCGTTCTTTTCACGAAGCTGTTTCATTCTTCTACCTAAAGATTCCATTTCTTTCTTGGCCATAACTAATTCCTCCTTAGCTGAATTGGGAAACGTTTATCCTGTGATTATATGGCAACATATTGTTGCGTAAATGTCAATATATTTTGAGAAAACGCAACAATAATTCGTAAATTGCAACATATCAATTATTTCTGCGATTTATGCAACGATGTAACAATGTACGCAACATGGCTTAAAGTTTTCTCTATTTACGCAACGATTTTGATTTCAAATGTTATTCAAAATATCGTTTATACGGCATTTATAATATAAACAGCACCCAGAAAACTGAGTGCTGTTACGCTCAAAAGTATAATTAAGGCTCAAAAATGTACTCAATCCTGTCATAATCAGTACCGTAAGCCCATATTTTAGCCACATCAGTAGCGCCGTTGCCGTTCAGGTTCTCAACACAGGTACTGAAGTATTCGTCCTCAGTATCAACGATCTTATCGTCCTTGTAGAACAGAAGCTTAAACTTTGCGAAGTAATCAATCTCATCAACATTCTGCTTGAAGGTGATATACAGATCATCGCCAGTTTGATTATACTGCACCATTTCAACGGCGTTACGCTCTCCGGTCATGAAAGAGTCCTTCTTTGCCTGAGCATTTGCCTGAATGTTTGCGCTTGATATATCGCCTTCAAATGAGTAGCGGAAGAAGTTGTTCTGTCCTGCGGTCAGTACAATATCATCGAAACTCTTTCCCATAACATTGCCGTCAGCTCCATACGCTAAGAGCATAGCGGAAACAGACACATCTTTCTTTGCAGTCGTAGTAGCCGTAGTCTTGGGCTTTGCTGTTGTTGTAGCTGCTGTTGTTTCTTTCGGCTTGGAGTATGTGACCGTATCATCGGTAATAACAGCATTTTCGACCTTTTCATAGTTGATTACCCATGAACCCGCCATATTTTCGATAGTAGTGGTCTTTACGGTCACAGTATCGCCTTCCTTAATATCAGGATTGCGGGACGATACGAAGTTCAGATGCTCGCCAGCCCATACATTATAGCCGAGCTTTGATTGCGGGTGAAATTCTCCTGCAATAAAGCGAACCACCTTACCTTCAAGTTTTTTGCCCTCGTTCAGTGCCGCTTCAAACGACTCTGCATCTCCATAGTCGATCATGACTTCCTCTGCGGAAACATCTTCACTCTGCTGAGTTTCTGCCGACGACGCTGCGGCATCTTCTTTCTGTTCGTTACTGCCGCATCCGCAAAGCGTGAGAGACAGGCACATGACCAGTGCAAATAGGCTTCTCTTGATGTTATTCAGCTTGTTCATAGTAACCCTCCGTTCTTGTTGTGGTTTATGGGGAGTTCGTCCCTCAATCTGATTTTTTGGCTGCCGCCATTCCGAGCAGAAGCACGATAGCATCGTCAACCGGACCCGGGGCAAAGTCGATCGGTGATACGATATACAGGATCACCAAAACGATCAGCATTCCTTTTCCAACATCACTCATGATATTACCTCCTTTGGTAGTGTCGGTGTGCCTTGTGTTTCTTACTGATTACAGTATATCACAGCTTAACCGGAGGGTATAAAAACGGATTCCAAAACAAAAAGCAGGCTCAAAAAGAACCTGCTTTCACATTTATATCTGATTTCGTTTGTCGGGCGATACCTCACGGCAAACGCCCTGTTCCTTGTATGTTTCATTGATATGGTCTATCTCAGCGATCAGCTCACGGCATCTTGCTGTATCCTGCATTTCCGTATATATGTCGAGCAGAATATTCAGTAGTTCCGCTTGTTTGTCGATATACGGTATCATGTCGGGATATTTCCTGCATATCTCCACCGCTTCTTCGATCTTATCGGCTGCCGAACGGAAGTCGTTGTGATAAAAATAGCAGTTCGCCGTCGGGATATGGATAATGTCGATAATCTCCAAGTCTATCGGGAACACCTGCCTTGCAATCTCCTCAGCCTGTTCTGTCAATCTCCGTGTTTCCTCAATGTCAGGCACGGCAAGCGTGTAGTACCAAGCAGCCACCATACAGTAATAGCAATGGTTGTCGGTGTTCTCCTCGATCAGATCGTACACCTTGTCGAGCAGTTCAGCAGCTTCATCAAATTCCTCCGGAACACTTCTTATCAGAATACTTGCTAAATCAAGATAATATCCCGTGAGTTTTTTTTCGCTGCTGGCATCGGAGGATAGTTCCGCTTCTTTAATAGCCTTATCCATAGAATCAAACATATTCTGCAATATCTCTGCTTCTTCCTCAGTGTAGGGAACATATCTGCCGTTAGCTAATGTATCATAATAGCAGCCGAGCATATCATAATACATAGCCGTAATAATATGACGAGGGTGCTTATCTCTGAAAATATCAGCTTCACGCAGTATTTCCTTGATCTGCACATCATTCGTCATTCCCGCATAAATGTCGATCATCTTCTTGTGATAGTCCATGACAGTCACATCGTCCGCAGACCAAAGCCAGTTTCGCACCGTTTCCGCTATGACAGGGTGCAGACGAATCCTGTTATCATCGTAGAGCCAGCCTTCCGCAGAGAGCTTCGACACTGTTTCGAGCTGAATAGTGGGAAAGAACTTCTCCACAAGGCTCGTTTCCAGACCTCGCACATTCAGAAGAGCAAGGATTTTCAGCGTGAGCCGAGCTGTATTGTCCACGGCACTTGCCTTGAATAAAGCTGAGATAATAGCCGACAGCGTATCGTAAACTTCCTCACCGTCCTTGATATTGCCTATCTTTTCGCCGGAAAAGCGAGAAAAGCCGTTCTCACGGATTAGGTCAAGCGCTGTGTGAATATCGAGCCTGCCTGCTGCAATTTGCCTTGCGATCAGCTCTAAAACAAGCGTATGCCCCTGAATGAGCGTGATGATCTCCTCAAAGCACAGCCGTTCTTCTTTGGTCGGTGTGCGTTCAAGGTTGAGCGTCACAAGCCTGAAAAGCTCCGAAGTATCGGCTATCGCACCGACCTCCAACACGGCAAAGCTGTTCTTCGACGGCTTCTGCCTTGTTGCGATAATAGTCTCATATCCGCAGTCGATGATACGGCTCAAATCTTTGGTCAGCCTGTCTGTATAGTTGTCAAGGACGAACAGCACCCGTCGCCCGCCGCAGATACGCTTGAAAGCCTTGAGCTTACGGGCAAAGTATTCGTCGAGGGGTTCACCGTCCTGCCGTGACACCGTACTAATCTGCAACTGCACATCATCACAGAAAGTGTGCTGAATATCGCCGTCATATTCAAGGTAAGCGATCACATCATATTCCGTCCGGTATCTTGCGATATAGTTCTTGACGAGCATAGTCTTGCCGATACCACCCACACCAGTCAGATACAGAACATGGTTGGTTTGCAGGCTCTCTGCAATCTGCCTGATCTCCGTGTCTCTGCCCACGAAATCAGGTGATACAGACGGCAGAATAGGAATAATATAATCCTTCTGGTTCAGCAATTCCACAAGCGCACCGAGGAGCTTTGTGACCTCATCAATGGTCTGAAAACGGTTCGTTGCAGAGGAACGTATCGTATTTCTGAATAGTCTGGTGAAAAGTGCTTGAATATCGGGGCGCTCAGAGTATTTGTGATATTCACTCTTGCAGTCCTCAAACGGGAATCTGGAAAAGCCCCTATGCTCTGTATCATTGGAATGTCTGCCAATAAGAAGATAAAAGACTATTTCTCCAACAGTATAGATGTCCGCAGCCATGCTGATCTTTGTGGCAGCATACGGATTGAGCTGCTCAGGTGCGGCCCAGTCTCTTGTGTAGGAAAACAGCGTATTACCGCCGTTATTCACATCACGGATACTGTCAAAGTCGATAAATTCCACAAGCTGTGTTATAGTATCATCAGGAGCGTTTTGCACGATAAATATGTTTTCAGGTTTCAGGTCAAGGCAGAGAAATCCCGACTTATGGTAATAGCCTACGGTTTTGGCTATCGTTTCGCAGAGCGCCATATACTGCGGTAATGTCAGCGAATCGAGCTTATCAAGTGTCGTGCCGTTATAACAGGCAACGTCGATATAAGCCGTACCGTTGGCTTCAAAAACATGACTAACAGGCGGAGTCTGATTAGTCAGCACAGACTTCTGCCGTATTGTATTCTGCATATTGCCTGAAGCTATGAAACGCGCCTTGCCGACTTCAATATCATCATTGTCATGGAGAGCGTATTCTTTCAGAATGCACTTTGTCATAAGCTCACCATGACTGCACTGCGCAAGGTAGACAACTGTGTTCGCACCGCTGCCAAGCTGTTCTATGACCGTGTATTGCCTGCCGTCAGCAATAAAGGTGTAGCCGTTGTTTAGCATAGCACCGACCTCCTTTCACCTATATTATATATGAATGTTTCGGATGATTATAAAAATCAATTCCGTCCATTCTGGATAACGCAGTACAGCGTATCAATAGGATCGTAGGAGTTTGCACAATACAGAAGAAGGCAGTCGAACGGGTGACGTACATAGAGTTGGGCAAATCCGCAGGAAATAAGAACACCGTTAAGCTCCTCATAGAAGTCCATAAGGTTTCCACCGATAGTATTCGGATCGGTGTTTTCGGCTTCATAGTAGAAGTTATAGAATTTCAGGAGCATAAGAGTTTTACGCAGTAAATCGTATGAAGCTACATCGCCTTTTATGATCTTGCCGAGCGTAACATCATTCGGGAGTGATTCGGTAAAACGCTTCGGGAGCTTACGGTCCTTGCTTTTCTTACTTGAACCCTGATATTTGACACCGAGCAGAGCTTCAATCGTAAGACTGCCGAGCCGTTCAGGAGACAGTATCCTGTCAGCTTCATATCTCAACAAGATACTCCGCACAGTTTCGATTTCTTCGCTGATAATGCTTCTTGCAAGCTGAAACTGTTGCTCGTTATTATAGCAATGCTCCGACAAATACCGCAGGAATTTTTCGTCATCATCAATGTCCAGTATCATGGAGATGATCTGCGAAGTCGATGTATGGGCATTTTCCTGAGATACAAATCCCTTAGACTTTTCAAGCAGCTCAGTTACCGCAGAATATGACTTCTTATGGTACAGAGCGTACATAAACACCGCATCTACGCTGCTTTTAACATTGAAAGGCATTGTGAGATAATGCTTCTGAAAGAAAACAGCCGTCTGCTGGAAGTCCATTTCAAGGGCATAACAGAGGTCATAGTGATTACGGCGATTGGTTACACCCGGCATAGTGCCTTTTATCCACTCCTGCACTGTCCGAGGGCAGGGAAAGCCTAAAATCTCCTTATATCGACGTTTAACCTCTGTAAGCATAGGCTCAATATCATCGGCTGCACAGGCAACACCGAGCTGAGTCAGCATTGCTGCCACACCTTCCAATAATACGGGACGAGCTTCAAGCTCCATAGCACGACTGATACCCGAAGCAACATCTTCGGCATTTTCAGGATTGATAGGATCACCGAAACAGGTTACATCGTAAATATATTCAGTAAAATCATCACGCTGAAGCTCTGGTGTGTTATCTCTGCTGATGCTCATTGTTCTATCCTCGCTTTCTTTATGACAAAGCTCCCAGTCAGGCTGAGAGCTATACAACATAATATGTGTGTCTCAATTATACCATTTCTGATGTTATATGTCAATCTATGCATAAAAAAAAGAAAGAGTATCTGAAAGCTGATACTCTTTCTGATTATAGCAAAATCGTCTGTTTATCGCACTTTTAGATTGTTCGTAAGGTGTTCGGGTAGGTTCAACCGCCAAAATGGGTACTGGTACGAATGTCCAGAAGAAGCCGATCGCAGTCTACGACCTCGATATTCCGTGGAGACCGGCTGACCTTGAGCAGCGCACCGGAAGAATTATCCGTCAAGGCAATGAAAACAAGCAGGTGCAGATCTTCCGCTATGTCACCAAAGGCACTTTCGATGCATACAGCTACCAGACTTTGAAGAACAAGCAAAAATTTATCTCTCAGATCATGACGAGTAAGACTCCTGCGAGAAAGTGCGAAAATGTGGACCAGCAGGCACTTACATACTCGGAGATCAAGGCACTCTGTACGGACGATGAGCGTATCAAGGAAAAACTGATGCTTGAAAACGATGTAAAGGAGCTAAGGGTACTTGCTGCGGAGTATAGAAACACGGTATTTGAAATGGAGGACAGGATCGCTAAGTTCCCTGGGCAGGAACAGAAACTTACTGCTATTCTTACTGATCTCCATACTGACCGTGAAGCTCTCCGCAAACTCCCGATTGATCCTGAGCGAAAATTGCCCGTATTCAAGATCACCATTGGTGAGACTGAGTACACTGACAGAAAAGAAGCAGCTAAGGCTTTTGAAGCTAAGAAAAACGCTCCGAAGCGAGAAAAGACTTGCTACTTTGAAAGGGCGAAGATGAAGCGTGATGACGCTGCTGAGATGAGAGCAGCCTACAAAGTCGGCTTCAAGGACGGTGCAACTATGCTGTAGGAGATTCAGGACTGATATAATCACAGCATAAGGAAAAGGGCAATGTCCTCCGTGAGTGGAAGGCATCGCCCTTTTTTCCTTTAGAAAAAAATCAGTTCAATTGTTTTTGCAGCCATTGAAGGCGATACAGATCATCAAATAAAGTGTCTGCTTTGTACTGCTCCCTAAAACTATAATTTCATCATACGATACCCAATACCGATATGTGTTTGTATCAGCGCCTGACTGCTGTCACTCAGCTTTTTTCGCAGGGTAGCCATAAATACACGCAGGGAGGCTTCGCTGTTATCCGCAGGAGTTCCCCATACACTTTGGATAATGTACTTATGCGTCAGCACCTTGCCGACATTCTTGGCAAGCAGGCAAAGCAGCTTGTATTCTATCGGTGTCAAGTGAATTTCTTCATCATCAAGGTGAACACAGCCCGAAACATAGTCTATCCGTAGTCTGCCATTGACAAACTCCGTGACCGAGATGTTTTCGGACTTCATAAGCCGCCTTTGTATCACCCTGAGCCTTGCGAGAAGTTCGTCAACAGAGAAAGGCTTTGTCAGGTAATCATCTGCACCTTTGTCAAGGGCTGTTATCTTGTCCCTTTCCTCGCTCCTTGCACTGACTATGATGATAGGAACATCGCTCCAAGTGCGTATATGCTCTATCACCTCAACGCCGTCAATATCAGGCAGTCCAAGGTCAAGTATGATAATATCAGGCTTATGCGAAGCGCTGAGCATGATCGCTTCATTGCCCCTGACAGCAGTAATAAAGCGATAGTCGTTCATTTTAAGAGTAGTTGTAATAAGATTTCTGATAGGCTTGTCGTCCTCCACCACCAGAACAAGATATTCATTCATTTAGATCGACCTCTCCTATTGGCAGAGTAAAGCTGACAACTGTACCGTTTGGTATGTTGTCGCTGACAGATATAGTACCGCCGTGTGAAGTAATAATTGACCTGCACAGTGCAAGCCCCAGCCCCAGACTTCTTCTGCTGTCTGAGGAACGGCTGCCGCCCGTATAGAACATATCAAATACCTTTTCTTTTTCTTCATCGGAGATACCAGTGCCATGATCGGACACGGATATCACAACAGTATGCGCATTTTCTCGGCGCACACTGACGGTAACATCAGAATCTTCATCGCTGTACTTGACAGCATTATCCATAAGATTGACTATGACCTGTACGATAAGGTTCGCATCTGCCATAACGGGGATTATCTCGTCATACATATCAACGATGATATTTCGCTTTGGGTGAGTGCGTTTGGTGTGTTTGACAGCCTCCTGAACAATGTCATCAAGTATCTCTACCGAGATATTGAGCTGCATTCTGCCGTCCTCAATTCGTGTAGCGTATAAAAGATTTTCCACCATTTCGATAAGCCACATTGATTCGGAATAAATATCCGTGTATATCTGCTGACGTGCTGATTCATCAAGCGTATCGCCGCCGGAAATGAGCGTACTGGCATTGCCTGATATAGAGGTCAGCGGTGTTCTGAGATCATGGGATATGGAACGGAGCATATCAGCTCTAAGCTGTTCATTCTGCGCCAGAAGTGCCGCCTCCTCCTTTTCACGGGCATTCTGCTCGGCGATCAGGATATTGCGTTTCAGCTTATTGGCAAGCGTTCCTGCAATGAACGCTGTAATAAACATCGTCACAAATGTGACAAGATAGCCTGCATCGTGAACTGAAAGAGAAAACTCAGGATAGGTGAAGAAGCAGTTGAAAAGCATTACTCCTACTAATGATGATATCAGGCAGAAATACATCTTTGATGTAAAAATGGATATCACAAGCACAGCAATAATATACAGCATGATAATGTCCGCATCGGCAAGTTGAAATGCTTTGAATGCGTATCCGGCAAGTGTTGCGGCTGTCAGCACCACAATACATATAGCGGAGTCTTTGAACACAGAAAATGCTTTAGAGCTTTTTATAGAATTAGCAGTCATAAGGATCACCCTTGCTATTATAACATATCACTTTTGTGTTCGTCAACATCATCTTCTGACAGGTCGTGTCCACGTCTGCTCTTTTGTGTCTCCTCGATGAATTCATCTACTTTTTTCATAATATAAAAACCGTAGAGAAACATTGCTCCTACAGATAGTGCAAGCAGAACATTTCTCACACGATCATCTCCTAGATTCTGAAACACTTCTGGATATCCCGAACCTCACCTATGACAAATGCGATGTCATCAGTTTCAATTACAGTGTCCGGTGAAGGGATAAATACCTCTTCTCCGCGTTTGATCGTCAGAATATTGATCTTGAATTTCTTTCGTATATCGATCTGTGAAAGCGACTTTCCGAACCAGTCCTTCGGTACTTTCAGTTCGTAGATCGAGTAATTGTTATCCAGATGAATAAAGTCGAGTATGCTGTCTGATGCATATTTTGTAGCGATGCGAAGTGCCATCTGCTTCTCAGGATAGACAACCTCATCGGCTCCGTTTTTAAGCAGGAATTTCATTTGTACATCATTTGTCGCACGGGATATGACTTTCTTTGCCCCCAGCTCCTTGAGCAAAGACGTTGTTTCCAAAGAGGACTGAAACCGGCTGCCGAGGGCAACGATACAAACATCATAGTTTCCTACACCAAGCGAACGGAGAAATTCCTCATTGGTGCTGTCACCGATCCTTGCGTTGGTCACATAAGGCAGTATATCGTTGATATGCTTCTCATTTTCATCTACTGCCATGACCTCACACCGAAGCTCCTCCATGCGTCTGGCAATATGACTGCCAAATTGACCTACTCCGATAATTAAAACTGTTTTCATATATAAGACTCCTTACCCTACGGATATTTTTTCAAGCGGTAAGCGTGAATTCTGACTGTCCGCCGACGGCAGAGCTGCATAAATGAGTGTCAGTCCGCCGACTCTCCCGAAAAACATAAGTATCATCAGTATCACACGGGATACAGCAGACAGACCGCTTGTAATGCCAAGTGACAGCCCTACAGTACCGATAGCTGAGCTTGTTTCAAACAGACAGGTCAGCAGCGGTAGATCTTCCACTCTGCTGATAATGACACCGCTTGTAAAGAACAATACAAGATACATAAACAAAACAGCGCCTGCACTGCGGACAGTTTCGTCTGATATTCTTCTTTTGAAGCACTGCACATCATTTCTGCGGCTAAACACTGTGATCGCAGAAAGGAATAGAACAGCAAAAGTCGCTGTTTTCATACCGCCTGCGGTGGAACCTGGAGAACCGCCTATAAGCATAAGAATGACCATAATGGCTGTACCTGATTCATCCATAGCAGCGAGATCAGTTGTGTTAAAGCCTGCGGTTCGTGTTGTGACAGACTGAAACAGTGAATGGATCGTCCGGTCATGGATAGTCCCATGGTCATATTCAAAAAAGAAGAAATACAGCGCAGGCAGAACGATCAAGACAGC
Source organism: Hominimerdicola aceti (assembly GCF_025567495.1). Lineage (NCBI taxonomy): Bacteria > Bacillati > Bacillota > Clostridia > Eubacteriales > Oscillospiraceae > Hominimerdicola > Hominimerdicola aceti. The sequence continues at coordinate 77,369 of NZ_JAOQJZ010000013.1, forward strand.
AGATGTCATCAGTACGACCTTGCTTTGCAGAGAGAAGCGCCTGATCCTGTGCTTGTGTGTTCCGATATCGCCCCAGACGAGGAAGCCGATGCCTCCCGTAATAATTAGCAGCATAATGATGATATTGAGATAGATGTTGCTGTGGTAAAAGGTCAGCGATGAGAACGGTTCTTTTATGCCGAACAGATCAAAGCCTGCATTGCAAAAAGCCGATATGCTGTGAAACAAGGAATACCACAGTCCCTTAGCGATACCAAGATCATTGCAGAAAACGGGTGCAAGCAAAGCCGCACCGATCATCTCTATGATAAGTGATGTTTTAAGGATAAAGCCTGTCAGCTTCACAATACCGCCTACCTGCGGTGCGGAGATGGATTCCTGCATCGTACTGCGCTGCCACAGACCGATTTTCCGCCCTGATGCTCTAATGATCGCAAGCCCGACGGTGATAACGCCCATACCTCCGATCTGAATTAGCATCAGAATGACCACCTGCCCAAACAGAGACCAGTATGTAGCAGTATCCTTTACAACAAGCCCAGTCACACAGGTAGCTGAAACGGCTGTGAACATTGCATCAGGGAATGAAGTCACACACCGCTGCCTTGATGAGATCGGCAGCATCAGAAGCAACGAACCTACCAGAATCAGGCAAAAGAAACTGATAATGATGACCCGAAATGAAGTCATATGAGTTCTGTTTTTTACTTTACTTTTATGTAACATCGTACACCTCTCGTTCAAATTATAGCTTTATTATATCACATGAGCGGTTAAAGTGCTGTTAAGATTACGGTTACTGTGTTAAGATTTCGTTAAGGCACAATATTGATGTGTGCCGCTTGCCCGTAGTCTATTGGAACACCTGCAAACCGTTCCACATAAGTCCATATCATCATTATGGCGCGCGCCACAATGACAGCATACCCTTTTGAAACTGAATAACTCACAAAGGCCTGCGATTTGCTCACACAAGCACTTCTCAGGTCTTTTCTTTTCAGGCGGTTGGTTTTCCGCTCCGCAGGCTCGGACGGCTCTGAGGGGCGTTTCCGTTCGTCTGAGGTGGCTTTCAAGCAGAGGTAGGCTCGCCAATGCTCTTGGTGGTGAAGCAGAGACAGAAGAGAATGAGGACACTAATAAAAAAAACAGGCTCTTGATACAAGAACCCGTTTTCATGGTGCCGGTGACCGGGGTCGAACCGGTACGGTATCGCTACCATCGGATTTTGAGTCCGACACGTCTGCCAATTCCATCACACCGGCACATAACACTATGATTATAGCACACTTTTTTCATTTTGTCAAGCAAACTGCAAGTAAATTCTGCATTTACTGGTTTGTATATTTTCAACATAAAACATATTTGACGACTCTTGACTTTTGGAGAATTTTATGATATAATTAAAAACAAGGCAGTAGAGAAATTATTTTCTCCGTCATCGGCAATTACGGAACTGCTGCCGCAAAATAATCGGGAGGGATCTATCGTGAATATAAATGAAATGACAGTGCTTATATGCGACGATTCTATGTTCGCTCGCAAAAAGCTCAGTATGTCTATTTCTGGATTTGGAGTAAAAGCCGTTTATGAAGCAGCCGACGGTGAGGAAGCTGTTAGCAAATATAAGGAGTTCAAGCCTGACGTGGTTTTCATGGATATCATCATGCCAAAGGTAACAGGTATTGAAGCCCTCAAACAGATAATAGCAGAAGACCCTGACGCTAAGGTGATAATGGCTTCTTCTGTTGGTACTCAGAGCCATTTGAAAGACGCTCTTAAGTCGGGAGCTGTGGACTTTTTGCAGAAACCTATAGCTGATAATGACGCTCTTAAAGTCCTTGAGAACGTTGCAAAGGGGGTACTGTAAATGTTTGCGCAGTTTTTTGGAGGCTACCTCTTTAACCATAAGCTTTGTACCGCTGAGGATCTTACTCAGGCTTTCGAGGCTAAAAAGCATACAAGACTTCGCCTTGGCGTTCTCGCTATAAACGCTGGTCTTATGACAGCCGAGCAGGTGGAGCACGTCAATATCACTCAGCAGAGTGTCGATAAACGTTTTGGCGACCTTGCCGTGGAGCTTGGCTATGTTACCGCTGACGACGTTGAAAAGCTTCTCGCTCAGCAGCCTACTGATTATCTGCTCCTGGGTCAGACCCTTGTTAATAACGGTGCTCTTACCAATGCTGAGTTTGAAAAGGCACTTAAAGACTATAAGGCTGAAAATCAGATAACCGACGATATTTCAGACAATCAAACAGAAACTCTACATAACCTTATCAATGAGTTCTATCATTTTGACAATGATGAAAATGCTCGTATCTGTACTGATTATGTTACTTTGCTTTTCAAAAATCTTATCAGATTTATCGGTGACGATTTCACTCCTATGGAAGCGTCAGTTATAAAGAATTTTGCAGCAGAACATATCGTTATCCAAAAAATAAATGGAAAGTATAACGCTGAGGCTTGCATTTCCACAGATTCAAAGACATATATGGCTTTCGCTGAGAGGTTTGCCAAAGAGAGCTTCACGGAGGTCGATGACTTTGTAAACGCTACAGCAGGCGAATTTCTGAACGTAAACGACGGTCTGTTCGTTGTAAATGAGTCAAACGAGCATGGCGTTGAGCTTACACTTACACCGCAGGAATTTTTGGAAAATGGTGAGCTTGCCCTGTCTGGCACTGCATTCTGTATCCCTGTGAACTATCCGTTCGGCAAGCTGAATTTCATCATTGCCACCTGATATAATTTTACAAGCACATAATATCCGCCGCTGTCCAGCTTTGTTCAGCGGCGTTGATGTTCTTTGCCTTTTTTTATAACTTTTTTTCAAAAACACTTGAAATTTCATTGGAAGTATGTTATAATAGTAAGGTAACAAAAGTTAGATTGATATGATTCAGTTATTGTTCCTCATCAATCCGAGATATAGGTGTGCGGGTCCTGTGCAATGAAACGCTGTGAACCATGTCAGGCGGGGAACCGAGCAGCATTAAGCGGTTTGTTTCGTGTGTCACAGTTCCGCCCGCACGCCCATATGTCGGATTGATTTTTTTATTTTCTTGATTGGAGTGAGAGTTTTGTATCAGGCATTGTACAGAAAATGGCGTCCAATGTCATTTGACGATGTTGTTTCACAACCGCATATTACAACTACTCTCAAAAATCAGATAAAAAGCGGCAAGACCGCCCACGCCTATCTTTTCACAGGCTCGAGAGGTACGGGAAAGACCACCTGCGCAAGAATTTTTGCAAAGGCAATCAATTGCCTTGACCCACATGACGGTGAGCCATGCCTTGAATGTGAGATATGCAAAGACGCTGACAACGGCACTCTTTCCGATATTATCGAGATTGACGCTGCTTCAAATTCTAAAGTAGACGATATCAGAGAATTGCGTGAAGGCGTTGTCTATACTCCTGAAAGATGTAAATATAAGGTATATATCATAGATGAGGTGCATATGCTTTCCGCGGGCGCATTCAATGCCCTGCTGAAAACTATGGAAGAACCTCCTCCGCATGTGAAGTTTATTCTTGCCACTACGGAGATACATAAAGTTCCTGCAACTATCGTGTCGAGATGCCAGCATTTCGACTTTCACAGGATAAGAAACGAGGATATTGTTTCAAGGCTTATGTATATTGCTTCTCAGGAGGGCTTTACCCTCCACGAAGATGCCGCAGGCATGATAGCAAGGCTTTCTGACGGTGGTATGCGTGACGCACTTTCTCTTTTAGACCAGTGCGTTGCCTATGAAAACGACATCACCCTTGACGTTGTGTCCTCAGCTTCCGGCATTGCAGGACGTGATTATCTTTTTGATATTCTCGAAAAGATAGCCGAAAAGGACGCCGCAGGCGCACTCAGGGTCGTTGACAAGCTTTATGATATGTCAAAAGATCTGAAAGTCTTGGCAGGTGAACTGCTCGCTCAGATGAGAAATGTCATGATAATCAAAACTATCGACAACAACAAGGATCTTATAACTTGTCTGCCTGACGAGTATGAAAGACTTAAAGCCCTTGCAGAACGCATGAAGCTGGACGAGATACTCGGGGATATAAATACTTTGCAGGAGTGCAGCGAGCGTTTTGCAAAAAGCACATCAAAGCGTATCGAGCTTGAAATGTGTATCATAAAGCTGTGCGGAGCTGCTCAAAAAGCAGGTGCAACTGTGCAGGCTGCATCAGGCAATGCAGAGATCACAGTGCTTCTTAATAGAATAACTCAGCTTGAGAATGCACTAAAAAATGGTGCCGTTTTGCAGACTCAACCGCAGATCGCCACACCAGCTCAGCAGGAACAAGCTCCACCGCCAAAGCCTTTTGACCCGGATTTCAAGAAAATGAAAGCAAGCGACTTCAAGCTTGTGCAGACTTGGGACAACATTGTCGAGCAGGTTAAGCAGACAAATCCTGCCATAGGCTGTTTCTTAGTCAATTCGAAGGCTTATATGTGTCAGAATGTGTTGCTTATGATAGTACACAATGACTTTTATCTCAAAAAGTTCAAAGCAAGCGGTGATGCTACGGTGCTTAATGAGATACTGAAAAATAATTTCGGACAAAACTTCACTATCAAAGTCAAATCAGCCAAAAATGTCGCACCTGAGGATACGGAAAATCCTATAAATCAGTTGCTTGACAAAGCGAAAAAACTTGATATTGAAGTTGATATAAAAAAATAATTTTGAATATAAGGAGTTTTTAAAATGAAAGCAAGACTTCCACAGGGAATGGGCAAGGGTCCTTCCAATAACATGAATCAGATGCTCAAGCAGGCTCAGAAAATGCAGGACGAGATCACAGCTCTTCAGGCAGACCTTGAGCAGAGAGAGTTCACAGGTACAGCAGGCGGCGGAGTTGTTGAGGTAACTATCAACGGCAAGAGAAACGTTCTTAAGCTTGATATCAAGCCTGAGGTAGTTGATCCAGAGGACGTTGAAACACTTCAGGACCTCGTTATGGCAGCTTTCAATCAGGCTGTTGCTAACCTCGATGAAGTAAGCGACACTGAAATGCAGAAACTCACAGGCGGAGTATCATTCCCAGGTCTGTTTTAATGGCTGAGTCAAACGCACTGCCTTTGGTACTTCTGGCAGAGCAATTTGCAAAGCTCCCTGGTATAGGCATGAAGTCCGCACAACGCCTTGCCTACTATGTTATGTCCATGACAGACGAGGACGCATCAGCTTTTGCAGCGGCTATCACTAATGCCCACAAAAGCGTTCATCTTTGCAGCGTTTGCCAGAACTTTACTGACAAACCAAAGTGTCCTATCTGTGCCGACCCAAGACGTGACCACACAACGGTCTGCGTAGTAGAAGACCCAAAGGATATAGCAGCTTTCGAGCGTACTAAGGAGTACAAAGGTGTTTACCATGTTTTGCATGGACTTCTCTCCCCTATGGACAACATTTCCCCTGATAAGCTTAAAATAAAAGAACTGCTTGCGAGGATAGAGCCTGAGAATGTTAAAGAAGTCATTATGGCTACTAATCCTACAGTTAATGGCGAAGCTACGGCAATTTACATTTCAAGGCTGCTGAAACCCCTTGGTGTAAAGGTCACACGTTTGGCGTTCGGTCTACCCGTTGGCGGAGTGCTTGAATATGCTGATGAAGTGACGCTTTACAAGGCTTTGGAAAATCGAAACGAAATATAAGGAAAACCTCCCCGAACTATTCGGAGAGGTTTTTTTTACGTCTAAGATTTTTGAAAAATTCCGTCAGTGTATCTGCACACCGCTCTTGCAGTATACCGCCTGTGCAAAGAGGTTTGTGATTATAGGGTAGCTCAAAAAGATTTACCACCGACCCGCAAGAACCAGCCTTTTGGTCATACGCACCAAAAACCACACGCTCAATTCGAGAATTTATTATCGCACCCGTACACATAGGACAAGGCTCGAGAGTAACAAAAAGCTCACAACCCATAAGCCGCCAACCCCCAAGATTGCGACTCGCTTCCTCAATAGCCACAAGTTCGGCATGAGTCAAGGGGGAACGCCCATACTCACGACGATTGAATCCCCTGCCGATTATTTCACCGCTAGAACGCTTCACAACTATCGCACCCACAGGTACTTCCCCCTGCTCTGCGGCAATTTCCGCAAGCTCCAACGCTTTTTTCATGTAAAGCTCATCTCTTGTCATATTATCCTCGCACACACAAACATGGTCACAAGAATTGCAGCTATCCACACTGCGATCGAGTTAGTTGCAATGAAAGATTTAACTCGCTTTGACATCGTCATAAAGGAATTATCATTTTCAATGTTGAATGTCCAGTCACCAAAGCTTGTAAGCTTCGAGTACATCACAAGTGATACACCAACGATCACTGTACATATTATGACTTCTGCTATTTTGGCATAAGGAAGATCATAGAGAACAATGTAACTTAATACAAAATTCGTGATGTGGGCGCAAATACTCATTGAAATTGCAGTAAAAACCGAGCCTGTTCGTATAGTAAAAAGCCCAAGAACCGCAGTACAGCATACAACAAAAGGCAGATATGTAATATCATAGTAGCATAAACCATTCACAACAGCAGTGATCATAATAGCGAAAGTGTCGCCAAATTGACGAAAAGTCTGCAAAAAAACTCCTCGAAATACTATCTCTTGCATTATAGGAACAATGATCGCAAAGAAAGCAAAAGAAACAAGAGCTACAACAGGATCTTCAGAGAATACAAAAATAGAATATATCCCGTCTAAATGCACAGTTGAAAACAGCAGACTAAGGATATATTGTCCAACTCTGCCCACAACGATTATGACCATCATAATTACCACTGCAGTTCCACGCATTTTTTCGTAGCCCTTTGAATTTGCAAAAACGACTTTATTAGGGATCTTAGTAACGATCTTAAAAATAAGACCAGGCACAACAAACTTTGCAGCAAACAACAGACCTAAAATAAAAGTCATTCCAACATCATATCTGCCATATCCGCCATCTGTTTGAGAAAAATACACAAATGTACCAGTTGTATCCGGCGCGTATTTATTCACTATAAAATAGTTAAGAAAATCAATAGCAAGCATTACCACAAGACAAATGCCCAACAAACTACAGCATTTTAACATAGAGATCCTCTCAGCTACCTCTGCCTTATGAGGCACAAAACCCTCGCCATCAATGTATGAGTGTTCTCTTGTATCATGTATAAACTGGAATCCAAAAGAATTCTGAGGATTTGAACGCCACTTTGCAAACGACTTCTTATAATCATCACTCTGATTTTGATAAGTTGTATCCTGAGCAACGTCAATCATATAATCTTTAGTATTTGTATCGTTCAAATTCTCACCTCCATTATACTAATTATAGCATATCACCGTACTTTTTTAAAGCATACAAATATCATTTAACTTATTATTCATAATATTTTAAGACAAAAAAAGATCGGATACATATTGTACCCGATCTTTATATAGCGAACTAAAAATTAGTCTCTAACAGCTGTAACGACGCCAGAACCTACTGTTCTACCACCCTCACGGATAGCGAAACGAAGTCCCTCTTCGATAGCGATTGGAGTGATAAGCTCAACATCCATCTCTACGTTATCGCCAGGCATGCACATTTCCTTGTCAGCAGGAAGTGTGATAACGCCTGTAACGTCAGTTGTTCTGAAATAGAACTGTGGTCTGTAGTTGTTGAAGAATGGAGTATGACGGCCGCCCTCTTCCTTCTTCAGAACGTAAACCTGACCTGAGAACTTTGTGTATGGGTGAATGGAACCTGGCTTACAAAGAACCTGGCCTCTCTGAATGTCAGATCTCTGGATACCACGGAGAAGTGCACCGATGTTATCGCCTGCCTCAGCGTAGTCAAGGATCTTTCTGAACATCTCGATACCTGTTACAACAGTCTTTGGTCTCTCAGTTGAAAGTCCGAGGATCTCAACTTCGTCACCAGTCTTGAGCTGACCTCTTTCAACTCTACCAGTAGCAACTGTACCACGGCCTGTGATTGTGAATACGTCCTCAACAGGCATCAGGAATGGGAGATCAGACTTTCTGTCTGGTGTTGGGATGAATGTGTCAACAGCGTCCATAAGGTCAAGGATTGGCTTGTAAGCTGGATCTGAAAGATCGTCTGGAGCTTCAAGAGCTGCAAGAGCTGAACCCTTGATGATTGGAGTCTCGTCGCCAGGGAAATCGTACTTGTCGAGGAGCTCTCTGATATCCATCTCAACGAGATCGAGAAGCTCTTCATCGTCAACCTGGTCAGCCTTGTTCATGAAAACAACGATAGCTGGAACGCCTACCTGTCTAGCAAGGAGAAGGTGCTCTCTTGTCTGAGCCATAGGACCGTCAGAAGCAGCAACTACGAGGATAGCGCCGTCCATCTGAGCAGCACCAGTGATCATGTTCTTTACATAGTCAGCGTGGCCTGGGCAGTCAACGTGAGCATAGTGACGGTTCTTTGTCTCATACTCAACGTGAGCTGTGTTGATTGTAATTCCTCTCTCTCTCTCCTCTGGAGCTGAGTCGATGTTGTTGTAATCCTTCTTCTCAGCAAGACCTTCAAGAGCAAGAGTCTTTGTGATAGCAGCAGTAAGAGTTGTCTTACCGTGGTCAACGTGACCGATTGTACCAATGTTAACGTGTGGTTTGGTTCTTTCGAAATGTGCCTTTGCCATAGGAATTTTCCTCCTTAAAATTTAATAGTTTCCGATTTAACATACCGTAGTATAATTATATCAAATAAAAAGCAAATTTGCAATAGAAAAAGCAGAAAATTTTCCGCAAATTTATTAGTCCTTGTTTCTTGAAGCCATGATCTTCTCAGAGATAGACTTTGGTACCTGAATGTAGCTGTCAGGCTCCATTGTGTACTGTCCACGACCCTGTGTCTTAGAACGCAGGTCATTTGAGTAACCAAACATTTCAGACAGTGGAACGAGAGCGTCTACCTGAACAGCACCAGTTCTCTGCTCCTGACCGAGGATCTGTCCACGACGGGAGTTGAGGTCGCCTATAACTGTTCCGAGATAATCATCAGGAGCGATAACGCAAACCTTCATGATAGGCTCAAGAATGATTGGTGAAGCCTTTCTCATAGCCTCCTTGAACGCCATAGAACCGGCGATCTTAAATGCCATTTCAGAAGAATCGACTTCGTGATAAGATCCATCGTACAGCTCAACCTTAACGTCAACTACCTGGAAGCCTGCGAGAACACCGTTCTCCATAGCGCCCCTGATACCTGCATCAACTGCAGGAATGTATTCCTTAGGAATAGCACCGCCGACAACCTTGTTGATGAACTCATAGCCCTTACCGGACTCGTTTGGCTCAACGTTTATCTTAACGTGACCGTACTGACCCTTACCACCTGACTGCTTAGCGTACTTGTAATCAACGCTTGCAGGAGCAGTAATTGTTTCCTTATATGAAACCTGAGGAGCGCCGACATTAGCCTCTACCTTGAACTCACGGAGAAGTCTGTCTACGATGATCTCAAGGTGCAGCTCGCCCATTCCGGCGATAATTGTCTGACCTGTTTCCTCAGAAGTATAAGTTCTGAATGTTGGGTCCTCTTCAGCAAGCTTTGCAAGAGCGATACCCATCTTTTCCTGACCTGCCTTAGTCTTAGGCTCAATAGCGAGCTGGATAACAGGCTCAGGGAATTCCATTGACTCAAGAAGTACAGGGTGCTCTTCATCACAAAGAGTGTCACCTGTTGTTGTGTTCTTCAGACCGATAGCGGCACCGATATCACCAGCGTAGATAGTATCGATATCCTTTCTAGCGTTAGAGTGCATCTGAACGATTCTTCCGATTCTCTCGTCCTTGTCCTTAGTGGAGTTATAAACTGTAGAACCGGCTGTCAGAACACCTGAATAAACTCTGAAGTAGCAGAGCTTACCAACGAATGGGTCTGTAGCGATCTTGAATGCGAGAGCAGCGAATGGCTGATCGTCGCCTGAAATTCTCTCAACTTCCTCACCTGTATTTACGTCAGTACCCTTGATGTGTGGTACGTCGATAGGTGAAGGCATATAATCTACAATAGCGTCAAGAAGCTTCTGAACGCCCTTGTTTCTGTATGAAGTTCCGCAGGTAACAGGTACCATTGTGTTAGCGATAGTACTCTTTCTGATTACCTTCTTCATCTCGTCGATAGTGATCTCTTCGTCTGCGAAATACTTCTCAGCGAGATCGTCATCAACTTCTGCAAGATGCTCGATAAGGTCAGCGTGATACTGTTCAGCCTTTTCCTTAAGGTCCTCAGGGATCTCTTCCTGACGGATATCCTTTCCAAGGTCATCATAGTATACATAAGCCTTCATTTCGAGCAGATCGACGATACCCTTGAAGTCGTCCTCAGCACCGATAGGGAGCTGGATAGGAACGGCATTACAATGAAGTCTTTCATGGAGCATATTCAAAACGTTGTAGAAGTTTGCACCCATGATATCCATCTTGTTGACATATACCATTCTTGGTACCTGATAGTTATCAGCCTGTCTCCAAACTGTTTCAGTCTGAGGCTCAACACCACCCTTAGCACAAAGAACTGTTACAGAACCGTCGAGTACACGAAGTGAACGCTCAACCTCAACTGTAAAGTCAACGTGGCCTGGAGTATCTATAATGTTGAGTCTGTGACCCTTCCAGTAGCAAGTAGTAGCAGCAGAAGTAATTGTGATACCTCTCTCCTTCTCCTGTGCCATCCAGTCCATTGTAGATGCACCGTCGTGTGTTTCACCGATCTTATAGTTTACACCGGTATAAAACAGGATACGCTCTGTAGTAGTAGTCTTGCCGGCGTCGATGTGTGCCATGATACCGATATTACGGTAATCCTGCAATTTACATTCTCTTGCCATATATATCCTCCTTTATACCTCTTACCATCTGTAATGAGCGAAAGCCTTGTTAGCTTCAGCCATCTTATGAGTTTCGTCACGCTTCTTGCATGAACCGCCAACGCCGTTAAGAGCGTCGAGGATCTCTGCTGCGAGTCTCTCTCTCATTGTGTCCTCGTTTCTCTCACGAGAATACTTTGTTATCCATCTCAGACCAAGTGTCTGTCTTCTGTCAGGACGAACCTCCATTGGTACCTGGTAAGTCGCACCGCCTACACGGCGAGCCTTGACCTCCAGCTCAGGCATGATGTTATCCATAGCCTCCTGGAATACTTCAAGAGCAGGTCTGCCTGTCTTTTCTTCGACAATTTCAAATGCTCCGTAAACGATCTTCTGGGCAACACCCTTCTTACCGTCAAGCATGATGTTGTTTACAAGACGTGTAACAAGCTTAGAATTGTATACTGGATCCTGAAGCACGTCTCTCTTTGTAACTCTACCTCTTCTTGGCACTTTAATTCCCTCCTTCACAAATAATGAATTCACAGGTACTCGCTCTGTAACCACGGCATACAGCCGTTTTACAGCCCCGTCAGTTCCTTGTAGAGTCAACTAATATATATTAATCACTCCACATAAACTGTGGTCTTCGCAATATGCGACAATGAGTTATTACCTTGTTACTAAAATGAGCTTTTCAGTTTTTGATTACTTGGCTGCTCCTGCCTTTGGCTTCTTAGCGCCATACTTGGATCTCGCCTGCATTCTCTTAGCAACGCCCTGAGCGTCGAGAGTGCCTCTGATGATGTGATATCTTACACCAGGGAGGTCCTTAACACGTCCGCCTCTGATAAGAACAACGGAGTGCTCCTGAAGATTGTGTCCAATACCAGGGATATAAGCTGTAACTTCGTTTCCGTTTGTGAGCTTAACTCTGGCAACCTTTCTCATAGCTGAGTTTGGCTTCTTAGGTGTAGCAGTTCTTACTACTGTGCAAACACCACGCTTCTGTGGGCAGCTCTGATCGATAACTACCTTCTTCTTTGAGTTGAAACCCTTCTGAAGAGCAGGAGCTGTAGACTTGTCTGCAAGGACATTTCTTCCTTTTCTTACTAACTGGTTAAAGGTTGGCATATTTTCTCTCCTTTCATAGATTTGATACTATACGCTGATATACAATACATCAGCATACCTTGATATTATACACTATTCTCCGTCTCTTGTCAAGCACTTTTTCTTGACTTTTTTAACTTTTTGAAAATTTCAGTTAAATTTTCTGTCAAAAGCTATAAAAAGCACAGGGCAGCGGCTTTTCACGCCCTGCCCTGCTGTAATCCTGTCTATATACTATCTTAAATACCGTCCGTTCTGTTATTTTCCTTTGATGATGTCTCCTGAGCCGCCCGGATAGACCACCTCGCCGCTGCGTGTATAGATGCTGTGGTAGGTCATCACAACGTCACTGTTATCTGTTTTGTCTGATATTTCCTCCGGCGTGTCCACTTCATTGAGATATATTTTAAAGTCATCGTTAAAAAATGCTGACAGGTGGCTTACAAATCTAACATCCAATATCCACTGCTTATTGTCATCGAAGAAATTCGCCTTATGTGTATATATCCCGTCAAAGTCTTTCTCGCCGTTGACGTCCGCCATACTGAATTTCACGGCGTTGTTCCAGTTAGATGTGATGGAGTAATATCTTTCGCCTATCTTAACCACTGCACCTTCATCGGTGGTTTTTACCACTTCTGCTGTAGTGTTTTTATAATCCTTGAGTGGTGTGACCGATATAGGAAAATCTATAGTTATCTTGCTTGTGACGTAATCATAGGCTGAGCAGTTGCTGAGAGCCTGCCATTTGATACCCAAGCTGTCAGTACGCTGCTTATAATTGCTTACGATCTCAACATCGCTGTCTGTGAGCATACCGCCTCTTCCTGCATCGACCGCACATTGCAGCACCTGCTGCTTCATTTTTTTCTCGCCCTCGTCTGTTGAGGTGTCGATATCATGCACTGCTGCCACCGCACTGCACAGCTCTGAATAAAGCTGCGTACCCATACCGTCGCCCTGCCAATCTTCAGTTGTGTCATAGTGGGTCACAATGTCATAAGCTGTCACAAAAGAGATGTCGTCCTCGAACTTTGTGCCGATAACTACTGCCGAGCCTATATCAATATCCTGAGCATAGACTGCCTTGCCCGTGGTCTTATCCTTTACGCCGAAATCCACCTTAAAACGCAGAACTCTGTTTGCAGACATAAGCGACGCCACGTCATAAACGTCCTTGATGTCGTCATTCACTTCTACATATGGCTTTGCAGAGCTATATATCTTATCCACAAAAATATAGCAGTCACCGTTGCTTGTTGCCCCTGCGAAAATACCCTCGATAACTATTTCATCATCTGAGATAAGCTTTAGCAGACCCTCCTCAGCAGCCTTGCCGTAGTCTATCTCCGCTGTTTGTGAGCTATCCTGTGCAGAACTTTCTTCCTGTGCCGCAGAGCTTGCCGAAGGTGTTATCTCTATATCGCCTTCGTCTCTGAAAAGCGTCATTGCACCGCCCACCACCAGAAGCAAAGCCGCAAGCACCGCACCTGCAAGCTGAAAGCCTGTAAGTTTTGTTTTATTTTTCTCTGTAGGCTTGTCATACATAAGCACACTCTCCTTCCAATCCGAAGGAGTTTTAATGCAGTAAAAAGCGTTTATTTTTTTCATTTTCTGCTCCTTTCTGTGATATTATCATTGCAAACTATAATGTTATGTCTAAAATGCCAGCCCCTACTTAATGTTTTTTACCGCTTTTGTAGGGGAGCGGCTCAATTTCTGTTTCACAGAAATGCGACGTCCCGATACTTTATGTCTTTATTGACATTCATATAGTTCACAACATTATCATATCCTTCAGTTGTTCTCTTCCACGTTTGAGATGTGTTTTTATCGTGTTTTCCTTGATATTTGTCAGCTCAGCTATCTCCTGCACTGACAGCTCCTCAAAGTAATAAAGATAAATACTATCCCGATATTTCGGGGGAAGTCTGAAAATAAGGTCAAGTATCTCTATGTCGCTGCCGTCCTTTGAGAAAGATGTTATGCTGTTCAGATCGACTGTGTTTTTCCTCAAACGATACCGCAAAACACTCCGGCATTCGTTGAGAGCCACTCTGATGAGCCACGCTTTCGGGTTTGGCAGACTGCCTTTTTTCATCTGCTTGAAAAGCTTGAAGAACACGTTCTGATAGCAGTCCTCAGCGTCGGAAAAATTTCCCGTGTGCACCACGCAAAGCCTTGTTACCATATCCGAATACTCCTCTACAAGTTGGCGGTATTCGCTTTCGGTCATATTCTTCATGCTTTCACTCCCCTTCATATACTAAAACGCCGTGGCAGGCAAAAAGGTTTCATACAAAATAAAAAAATCAGCCCGCATGAATGAACCATGCAGGCTGATATAAAAGTCATTAGTACAACGGTGTTTCTGCGGTGTTATGATTAGCCGCACTCTCATTCTTGACCACCTGAACGTTGTTGTAAACGTCCATACCGGTGCCGGCAGGAATGAGCTTACCGATAATAACATTTTCCTTAAGACCCATGAGCTTATCGGTCTTGCCTCTGATAGCTGCGTCTGTAAGAGCCTTAGTTGTCTCCTGGAATGAAGCAGCCGACAGGAATGAATCCGAGTAGCTTGAAGCCTTTGTGATACCCTGAAGAACAGGAACAGTTGTGATAAGTCTTGCGTTCTCGTCGCCAGCGTCGATCTGAGCCTGTATCTCCTCGTTGAGTCTTGCGACCTCTCCTCTGTCGATAAGTGAACCAGGGAGCAGATAGCTTGAACCGGAGTCGTCGATCTTGACCTTTCTCATCATCTGACGAACGATAACTTCGATGTGCTTATCGTTGATATCAACACCCTGCAGACGGTAAACCTTCTGAACTTCGGTGATGATGTAGTTCTGAACAGCCTTAGGACCATTAACTGCAAGGATATCAGCTGGGTTGATAGAACCCTCTGTGAGCGGCTCACCGGCTGTAACAGCCTGTCCCTCACGAACTCTTATCTTGTAGCCGTATGGGATAGCATAAGACTCCTGCTCAGGATTTTCAGTGTCCTCGCTTGTAACAGTGATCTGCTTGGTCTTCTTGACCTCCTCGATCCTAACTACGCCGTCGATCCTTGTGATGATAGCAGCACCCTTTGGACGTCTGCTCTCAAACAGTTCCTCGACTCTAGGAAGACCCTGTGTGATATCTTCCGCAGATGCGATACCACCTGTGTGGAAGGTTCTCATTGTAAGCTGTGTACCAGGCTCACCGATAGACTGAGCGGAGATTACGCCGACAGCCTCACCGACCTGAACGATATTTCCGTTTGCAAGGTTAGCGCCGTAGCACTTAGCGCAAACGCCATGCTTAGCCTGACACTGAAGAACTGATCTGATAGAGATAGAATCCTTGCCCTCAGCTTCGAGTGCAGCAACTATTCTTTCAGCGTCATGAACGTTTATGAGCTTGTTTCTTGAGCATATCATCTCGCCTGTCTTAGGATCCTTGAGATCCTCAACAAGGTATCTGCCAACAAGTCTCTCGCTGAGAGGCTCGATCATTTCATTGCCGTTCTTTATGTCGAATATCTCGATACCAACGTGAGTACCGCAGTCCTCCTGACGAATGATAACGTCCTGAGAAACGTCAACAAGACGTCTTGTAAGGTAACCTGAGTCAGCAGTACGAAGAGCTGTATCGGCAAGTCCCTTTCTCGCACCTCTGGAAGAAATGAAGTATTCCAGAATGTTAAGACCTTCACGGTAGTTAGCTCTGATAGGCATCTCGATAGTTGAACCTGATGTGTTGGCGATAAGTCCACGCATACCTGCCAGCTGTCTGATCTGGTTGATAGAACCACGGGCACCTGAGTCAGCCATCATGTTGATAGGGTTGTATGGATCAAGGTTAGCTTTCAGAGCCTCTGTAACTTCGTCTGTAGCGTTGTTCCAGATCTCGATGAACTTCTTTGACTTCTCTTCTCTTGAAATATAACCTCTCTTATACTGCTTGTCTATCTTGTCAACAAGTCCGTCAGCCTTAGCAAGGATATCCTTCTTAGCCTCAGGGATAGAAGCGTCGCATACTGCAACTGTGATAGCAGACTTTGTAGAATACTTATAACCAAGGCTCTTGATGTTGTCGAGAACTTCGGAAGTCGTAGTAGTACCGTGCTTCTGGATACATTTATCAATGATATCAGAAAGCTGCTTCTTCTTTACAAGGAAGCTTATCTCAAGATCGAACTGCTTTTCTGAATTTGTTCTGTCAACAAAGCCAAGGTTCTGAGGAATGATAGAGTTGAAGATAAGTCTTCCGACTGTAGCGTCTATCACCTTTGATACCTGCTTGTCGCCTATCTGCTTGGTAATTCTTACCTTGATAGCAGCGTGAAGTGAAACGATGTGCTGATCGTAAGCCATAAGAGCCTCGTTCACATCTCTGAACACCTTGCCCTCGCCAGGCTCGCCGTCCTTCTTCAGTGTCAAGTAGTAAGAACCAAGTATCATATCCTGTGTAGGAACTGCAACAGGGCGTCCGTCTGAAGGCTTCAACAGGTTGTTGGCAGCCAGCATAAGGAATCTTGCCTCAGCCTGAGCCTCTGCTGAGATCGGCAGGTGAACAGCCATCTGGTCGCCGTCGAAGTCAGCGTTGAACGCTGTACAAACCAGTGGGTGAAGCTTGATAGCTCTGCCCTCTACAAGGATAGGCTCGAATGCCTGAATACCAAGTCTGTGAAGTGTAGGCGCACGATTGAGCATTACAGGGTGACCCTGAATAACGTTTTCAAGTGCGTCCCAAACCTCTGGCTCAGCTCTGTCTACCTTTTTCCTTGCAGACTTGATGTTGATAGTAGGATTGGTGTCAACAAGTCTTTTCATAACGAAAGGCTTGAACAGCTCAAGAGCCATTTCCTTTGGCAGACCGCACTGATACATCTTAAGCTCAGGGCCTACGACGATAACAGAACGTCCTGAATAGTCAACACGCTTACCAAGAAGGTTCTGTCTGAAACGTCCCTGCTTACCTTTGAGCATATCAGAAAGTGACTTGTATGCTCTGTTGTTAGGACCTGTAACAGGTCTGCCGTGTCTGCCGTTGTCGATAAGTGCGTCAACAGCTTCCTGAAGCATTCTCTTTTCGTTTCTAACGATGATGTCAGGTGCTTCAAGCTCCAGCATTTTCTTAAGACGGTTATTTCTGTTGATAACACGTCTGTAAAGGTCATTAAGGTCGCTGGTTGCGTATCTTCCGCCGTCCAGCAGTACCATAGGTCTGATATCAGGTGGTATAACAGGTATAGCCTCCAGTATCATCCACTCAGGTCTGTTGCCTGATGTTCTGAAAGCCTCAACGATCTCCAGTCTTTTCAGAAGCTTGATACGCTTCTGACCCGCAGGAAGATCCTTCAGCTCAGTTTTAAGCTCTTCTGAAAGCTTCTCGAGGTCGATCTCTTCAAGAAGCTCCTTGATAGCCTCAGCGCCCATGCCGGCTCTGAACTCGTCCTCGTCATACTTTTCCTGCATTTCGCTATAATCCTTTTCAGTAAGGAGCTGACCCTTGATAAGCTCAGTGTTACCTGGATCTATAACGATGTATTTTGTGAAGTAAAGAACTTCTTCAAGTCTTTTCTGTGATATTTCAAGCATCTGTCCTATTCTTGACGGAGTTCCCTTGAAATACCAAATGTGAGAAACAGGTGCAGCAAGCTCGATGTGACCCATTCTCTCTCTACGAACCTTGGCTCTTGTTACCTCAACGCCGCAGCGCTCGCAGACTTTGCCTTTAAAGCGAATTTTCTTATATTTACCGCAGTGACACTCCCAGTCCTTTGAAGGTCCGAATATCTTTTCGCAGAACAATCCGTCCTTTTCCGGCTTCTGAGTACGATAGTTTATTGTTTCAGGTCTGGTAACAACGCCGTAAGACCACTCACGGATCTTCTGAGGCGAAGCAAGACCGATCTTGATTGATGCAAACTCATTGAATTCCAACAGCAGTACCCTCTTCCTGTTTAGTTTGAAGCACGGCAACAGCCGACTTCTATATGAAACGGTCGCAGGGGCGGAGCCTTCCGCCCTTTGACCTCAGCTTATTTAGTTACTGTGCAAAATTATTCACCGTCATTAAGGAACAGATCAGACTCGTCGGAAGCTGCGCTGCCCTCCAGTTCGGAAGTGCCGTTCTCGTCTTCAGCCATGAAGCCCTCGTCGAGATCGCCCTCGTCAACGCCGAAATCGATATGATCTTCGATAGCAGGCTGTGGAACAAGCTCCTCGTCCTCGTCAAACGACTGCTTAAGATCTATTTCCTCATTATTGATGTTGAGTACCTTGAGATCCAGACCAAGTGACTGAAGCTCCTTAACAAGTACCTTGAACGCCTCAGGAACACCAGGCTTAGGAACATTCTGTCCCTTAACGATAGCCTCGTATGTCTTGACTCTTCCCACAGTATCGTCAGACTTAACTGTAAGGATCTCCTGAAGTGTGTAAGCAGCACCGTAAGCTTCGAGCGCCCAAACTTCCATTTCTCCGAATCTCTGACCACCGAACTGAGCCTTACCGCCGAGTGGCTGCTGTGTTACCAGTGAGTAAGGACCAACTGAACGTGCGTGTATCTTATCGTCTACGAGGTGGTGGAGCTTCAGGTAGTACATATAACCAACTGTAACTCTGTTATCGAACTTCTCGCCTGTTCTTCCGTCATAAACAGTGAACTTGCCGTCCTCGCTCATGCTCAGAGCGTTAGGGTTGATGACCTCGTCCATTGTGTGGAGAGTGAACTCATCGTCCTTATGCTCCAGATAATTCTGCTGAGCCATTTTGAAGCATTCTCTGATGTCTGCCTCGTGAGCACCGTCAAATACAGGGGTCATTATCTTCCAGCCAAGAGCCTTTGCCGCCATACCAAGATGAACCTCAAGCACCTGACCGATGTTCATACGAGAAGGTACGCCCAATGGGTTAAGACAGATATCAAGCGGAGTACCATCCTCAAGGAATGGCATATCCTCCTGTGGGAGTATTCTTGAAACGACACCCTTGTTACCGTGACGACCCGCCATTTTATCGCCCACAGAGATCTTTCTCTTCTGTGCGATGTAGCATCTGACGAGCATATTTACTCCAGGAGAAAGCTCGTCGCAGTTCTCTCTTGTGAATATCTTAACATCAATGATAGTACCGGCCTCGCCGTGAGGTACCTTAAGAGAATTATCTCTAACTTCTCTAGCCTTTTCGCCGAAGATAGCTCTCAGAAGTCTTTCTTCTGCTGTCAGCTCAGTTTCACCCTTAGGTGTTACCTTACCAACAAGTATATCTCCTGAGCGAACCTCTGCGCCTATTCTGATGATACCGTTCTCGTCCAGATCCTTAAGAGCGTCCTCACCAACGTTAGGGATATCTCTTGTGATCTCCTCAGGTCCGAGCTTTGTATCTCTGGCTTCTGTCTCATACTCTTCAATATGGATAGAAGTGTACTTATCCTGCTTTACAAGGTTTTCGTTCAGAAGAACGGCGTCCTCGTAGTTGTAACCTTCCCAGGTCATGAAGCCGATAAGAGCGTTCTTACCAAGTGAAAGCTCACCGTTTGAGGTAGCAGGGCCGTCACCGATTATCTGATTAGCTTCAATTCTCTCGCCCTTGTTGACGATAGGTCTCTGGTTTGTGCAAGTACCTGCGTTTGAACGCTTGAACTTAGTCAGCTCATAAGTTCTGAGCATACCGCTGTCCTCACGGATAACGATCTTGTCAGCGTCAACGCTCTCAACAACACCTGCGTTCTTAGAAACAACAGCAACGCCTGAATCAAGACAAGCCTTGTACTCCATACCAGTACCAACGATAGGAGACTCAGTCTTGAGCAGCGGCACAGCCTGTCTCTGCATGTTTGAACCCATGAGCGCACGGTTAGCGTCATCGTTCTCAAGGAACGGGATACAAGCAGTAGCCACAGAAACTACCATTTTAGGCGAAACGTCCATGAAGTCGATCTTCTCTCTCTCTATCTCGAGGATCTGATCTCTGTATCTGCCGTTTACCTTAGGTCTGGCAAACTTGTTGTCCTCAGTAAGAGGCTCGTTTGCCTGAGCGACCATGTAGTTATCTTCAACGTCAGCCGTCATATAAACAACTTCGTCAGTTACAACGCCTGTTTCCTTGTCAACACGTCTGTAAGGAGCTTCTATAAAGCCGTACTCGTTTATCCTTGCGAAAGAAGCAAGGTAAGAGATAAGTCCGATGTTAGGACCTTCAGGCGTCTCGATAGGACACATTCTGCCGTAGTGAGTATAGTGAACGTCACGGACCTCAAATCCGGCACGGTCTCTTGAAAGACCGCCAGGGCCGAGGGCTGAAAGTCTTCTCTTATGAGTAAGCTCAGCCAGAGGGTTGTTCTGATCCATGAACTGTGACAGTGGAGAAGAACCGAAGAACTCTCTGATAGCCGCAGTGATAGGTCTTATATTGATAAGAGCTGTAGGAGTAACGACCTCAGTGCCCTGTGACTGAATGTTCATTCTCTCACGGATAACTCTTTCCATTCTTGTGAAACCGATCCTGAACTGGTTCTGAAGAAGCTCGCCTACTGAACGGATTCTTCTGTTGCCAAGATGGTCGATATCGTCAACAGTACCAACACCTTCGCAAAGGTTGAGGAAGTAAGAAACCGTAGCGATAATATCATCGATAGTGATGTGCTTTGGAACGAGGTCGTCAGCCTTAAGTCTGATGTTCTCCTTAAGCTCTTCCTCATTCTCAGAATCTTCAAGAATTTCTTTGAGAGCCTTGAAAGATACCTTTTCGTTGATGCCAAGCTCAGTGCAGTCAAAATCAACATAAGCGTTGATGTCTACCATGCCGTTGCCTATGATCTTAACTTCGCACTCTTCAAGCTTTGTAACAGCCTCGCCTGTTGCGGAAGTAAGATGCTCCTTTACCTCAACGTCAACGTAAGCCTCCATAACACCTGCGGTCTCGATCTCCATAGCCTTATCAAAGCTGATAAGATTGCCGGCCTCAGCCATTACCTCGCCTGTCATAGGATTTACAACAGGTCTTGAAAGTCTGTGACCTGAAAGTCTTGAACCAACGCCAAGCTTCTTGTTGTACTTATATCTGCCAAATCTTGAAAGATCATATCTCTTAGCGTCAAAGAACAGGTTGTTCAGGTGAGTAACAGCAGAATCTACTGTAGGAGGCTCGCCCGGACGGAGCTTCTTGTAAACCTCAAGAAGAGCTTCCTCTCTGTTAGCAGTCTGATCCTTCTGCATGATAGTCTGAGTAAGTCTTTCATCAGGACCGAAAACTTCCTCGATCTCCTCGTTAGTACCAATACCCAGCGATCTCAGGAAAGTAGTAAGAGGGATCTTTCTGTTTTTATCGATTCTGACATAAACCACGTCGTTAGAATCCATTTCATATTCAAGCCAAGCGCCTCTGTTAGGGATAACAGTTGTCTTGAACAGATCCTTACCGGTCTTGTCCTTATCAAAAGCGTAATAAACACCTGGTGAACGCACCAACTGAGAAACGATAACACGCTCTGCACCGTTGATAACAAAAGTTCCGCTGTCGGTCATTTTAGGGAAGTCACCCATAAATACCTCGGACTCCTTGATCTCGCCGGTCTCGGTATTGTTAAGTCTTGCAGTAACTCTCAGTGGCACTGCATAAGTTACATCTCTCGCCTTGCACTCTGCAACAGAATACTTAGCCTCTTCGTCGAAATGGTATCCAACAAAAGTCAGCTCCAGCGTACCATTATAATCAGTAATAGCTGAAACATCTCTGAAGACCTCCTTCAGACCTTCATCGAGGAACCACTGATAAGAGTTCTTCTGCACTTCAATAAGGTTAGGCATCTCCAGAACCTCATTGATCTTGGCAAAGCTCTTTCTCGTGTTCTTACCAAGTTTTACGTCCTTGACATTCACCATAGGCTCAATCACTCCTTAATTTATTTGGAAAATACATTTATATAACACTATATAACAATCGTATTCGCCAGTGGTTTTGGCGGTGTTTTCCATGATTTTCTGCACTCAAAAACGCATGAAATAGGTGGAAAACTCCATTATGATA
The DNA here is from genome assembly GCF_025567495.1 of Hominimerdicola aceti. Classification (NCBI taxonomy): domain Bacteria; kingdom Bacillati; phylum Bacillota; class Clostridia; order Eubacteriales; family Oscillospiraceae; genus Hominimerdicola; species Hominimerdicola aceti. Next base: position 99,340 of record NZ_JAOQJZ010000013.1, read on the forward strand.
CAGTATACTATTATATAATATTAGCAAGCCCTTGTCAAGCATTTTAGCTTACACTTCTCACCGATTTTCCTATTTTCTCCGATTTGAACAAAAATCGCACAATTCGACGCAGAAACTTCTACTATTACCAATGTGTTATCAAATCGTAAATTTTTCGCTTACCAACCTGTTTTTATCACCCTCCGCCTCATTACCTCCACCCTAACCTACCCTTTATTTCATCACTATCTGCACCAACTTGTCTGCCATTACATAATAATTCCGATTTACTTGTCATATCCAACAAAAAATCACTTAACAAATTGTGCAAACAAATGATTTATATTTTAATTTGGCAACATTTCAGCAATTGTTGCATTTTTTATGCAACAAAAGTGGTGATTTTCGGGATAAGTAGAAAGCGTTTTGATACTTGCGGGCACGTACAAGCCCTGCGACTTAGTGAAACCGAGGTGAGTTTCTGGAACAGGCTGTAGAGTACTTGTGTCAAAGCGTGGGTGTGCATTGCGGTATTTTGTGTATACGCAACCAAGGGCTTAATACCCAATGTCACACCCCGAATGTAACTTGAAAATTGAATAAAAAACGACTGAAACACGACCCCCACGGCAACAAATCTGTAGGGGCGAACATCGTTCGCCCGTCGAAGAAACAAGTCCACGATTACAACCATTGTAGGGCAGAACAAAAAACTATCCTATCACGCTTGTAGGGGCTGGCGCCCTCGACAGCCCGCTCGAAGTGACGAGGTTTGAATTTACCATAAAGTCATGCAGATGCACAAAGACGTGCGAGGGGGTCGGGACGTCGCATTTCTGTGAGCTTGCGAACAGAAATTTCGCCAAGCCCCTACAATTCTGAAATTATAACAAATTCTGAACACGGACGAACGCTGTTCGCCCCTACAGTTATTTAGGCAAGTCCTACCTCCGCAAAATCGCTCCGCTCTTTGCGTATCTACGTTTTGCTATGGGATAGAAAAGCGGTGCAGATTTAATTCTCCGATATCACTTTCATCTAATATTTGACTTCTATATGCTATTTTCATTAAATCTGCACCTTGTCGGCTTGCGCCGAATGAGGCTCTGCCTCATACTCCGCTAGGGGCTTTGCCCCTAGACCCCACAAGCCCTCTAGCGCCGGGCTTGAGCGTGCGCTTTATCTCTCGCTTCGCTCGGTGCTTTATTTTTTACTTTATGCTTGCAATTTACTCTGGTCTGCTATGCTCATTCCTCATTCCTCATTCCTCATTCCTCATTTCTCATTTCTCACTCCTCACTCCTCACTTAAACTCCGCTCCTATTAAAAACTTTGTAGGTTTGTCAATCATATTGGACACTATTATTAAGAAATTCGATAGGCGAAAACCATTTGAGGGGACGCATAGGACGGTTGTTTGTTCGACTTAA